>NZ_JBHYIM010000007.1:0-378881 GCF_042739655.1 Mesorhizobium sp. NPDC059025
CAGACCAGCAGAGTGTCGCTCACGCGGCTCTCTTGAATTTGTCCAACTCCGCGAAACCCAGAAGCGAACTTCTTCGTCGCCAGCAGCGTCGCCGCCCTCGTTGATGAGGCGTATATAGTCGGGTGGCGTTCGAAGTGTCAACAACGATTTCGAGTTTTTTGAATTTTTTGCGACAAATAAATCCGGGGTTTTTTTTCAGCGAGCTCCCGCCCTGCGGTTCCCTTCGGGCAGCCTGTCCTGACGAGCCACCATATATTCGCGGGCTAACGACAAGGAACACCATGGGATGTTTTCCCGTACCTATTGCGCTGCAGAGCGCGCCGGATATCGCTCGCCGCCCATTACCGGTGGAATGTACGCTAGGCAGCCCTGTAGCAAGAGCCAAAGCCCTATTGCCGCCTTATTGGAAGAAGAGAGCAGTTTTGGTGAAGGCAGCCGTGTCGTCCGCCATTCACCCGCCTCTTATAAGAAGCGACCCGTCAGAGAATGGAGACACGGCTGGAGTTCCCGCACACGTACGGGGCTTTCGTTGACTTCGTCGGCTGCGGCAGGCAAATGTCATGGCCTTGCAAGAGAACAGAGAAGAACCCGCCTGGGGAAGAAACCGCCTTTTTGAATGCAGGACACGGACGAGGTCATAGCCGAACTCGGCAACGAGCCGCCGCTGATCGCGGACGGTCGCAGCGGTCCGCCTGACCGCCGCGAGGTCTCGGCACGATGGCTGTCCGGCACATTCCTTACCGGCATCACCTCTTCCGTCTTGATGGGCGTGGCTCTCGTCGCCGCCCTCGATGGGCGCCAGCAACTGGCGACGCCGCCGGAAATCGCTGAACTCGCAAGCCTGGCGGATGGCGGAGATTCCGGCGAAGAGGCGAAGACCACACGTCTTGTTGCGCCGCGCCAGATCGCCAAGGCCAAGGACCGGCGGCGCATGGAAGTCTCGATGGTCACCAAGGTCGGCGACCGCGACGTCATCAACACCATGCCCTTCGTCCAGGTAAAGATGGCGCTTGCCGCCAACCACACCACCAACAAGTCCTATCCGCCCTTCGACCCGCTCCAGGTGTTCCGTGACGATGGTTCGGACTCATCCAATCCCGCCCCGGCGCCCGCTGGGCAGATCTACGGCGCCAAGGTCGAAAGCGAGATGAGCCTGAAGACGGTCGATTTCCCGATCGCGACGGCGGCTTTCGACGAGAAGAGCGACCTTTCGGCCGACGAGGTCGAGAAGGTGGTCCGCGGTGCCAGTGCCGGCCTCGGCGATGGCGCCGTCCAGGTCGCGGCTCTGCATTATGTCGACCCGCAGCGTTTCGGTGACCAGCTGACACAGTCGATCGCCGGCTCCTACGACGTCAAGATCGTGCCGGAAAACGTTTCGGTGGCACCACGTGCCGAAACCGAGACTGAGGCGCTGACCTTTGCCGAAGACATTATTCCTTTCACCAAGGACCGCGACATCGCGGAGGCTTTTTCCGATTCCGGCTATACCAATTCCGACGCCTTCGGCATGGCCGAGGCGATAGGCAAGCTTCTCAACACCACGGCGCTCAAGGCGGGCACCGTGCTGCGTGTCGGCCTCGAAGTCCGCGGCGATGCAGCCAAGGTCGTTCGCACCGGCGTCTATGACCGGACCCGCCATATCGTCACCATCGCACTCGACGATCGCGGCCAGTTCGTGCCAGCCGAGGAACCCGATCCCAATCCCGAGTTGCAGACCGCCTTCGACGATTCTCCTCCGGTGGTGGTGCGTGGCAACCTGCCAAGCATCTATGACGGCATCTACCGGGCTGCTTATTCTTATGGCTTGTCGACCAAGATGGCCCAGCAGGTCATCAAGATCCTGGCCTCCGATGTCGACTACCAGGCGCGGCTGACATCGAGCGATCGCCTCGAAGTGCTGTTCTCACAACCCGACAGCGACGACCAGGCTTCCGAGGACTCGGAACTTCTCTATGTATCTGCCGCCATTGGCGGCATGACCCGTACACTCTACCGCTTCCAGCTTCAGGATGGCAGCACCGACTATTTTGACGAGAACGGTCGCAGCGCAGAGCAATTCCTGCTGCGCAAGACTGTGCCGAACGGCACCTTCCGTTCCGGCTTCGGCGCGCGCCGCCATCCGATCCTCGGTTATGTCAGGATGCACACCGGCGTCGACTGGGCGGCCCCCACCGGCACGCCGATCATCGCAGCCGGCAACGGCGTTGTCGAAAAAGCCGGCTGGGCCGCCGGCTACGGCAAACAGACGATCCTTCGCCACGCCAATGGCTATGAGACATCCTACAACCACCAAAGTGCCTTCGCGCGTGGAGTCCAGCCGGGAGCACGCGTCCGACAA
Source organism: Mesorhizobium sp. NPDC059025 (assembly GCF_042739655.1). Lineage (NCBI taxonomy): Bacteria > Pseudomonadati > Pseudomonadota > Alphaproteobacteria > Hyphomicrobiales > Phyllobacteriaceae > Mesorhizobium > Mesorhizobium sp. NPDC059025. The sequence continues at coordinate 2,339 of NZ_JBHYIM010000007.1, forward strand.
GGCCAGGTGATCGGTTATGTCGGCACCACAGGTCTGTCGACCGGCGCGCACCTTCACTACGAGCTGATGGTCAACGGCACCAAGGTGGATCCGATGCGTGTGCGCCTGCCCACCGGCAAGGTGCTGCAAGGCGACGACCTTGTCGCCTTCAAGCGCGAGCGCGAACGAATCGACGATCTGCTGAAGCAGCAGAACGGCACGGGCCTCAAAGTCGCCAGCGCAGGCGCTGCCACGAGCAAATAGCGACCTTCCAGAATCGGTTCAGTTGGCGATCGCACTGCCGTGCAGATCGCCACGTCCCAGCAGGCCGCGCCGCGACGGCTTGGCGGCATACATGGCCTGATCCGCCGCACTGATGAGCGCATTGGCATCAAGGCCGTCATCCGGGAAGACTGCAATGCCGACAGTGGCCCCGACTTCCAGTTGCCGCTCGCCGACCTGTCGCACCTTGCCGATATCGCGCGAAAGCCGTTGCGACAGGAAGAGCACGGATTCCCGACCAGGCACGGAGGGCACGACGATCCCGAATTCGTCGCCACCGAGCCGGGCTGCGGTAGCTCCGGCCGGAGCCGCTTGCGCGATCTGCTGCGCGACATCGATCAGCACCTCATCGCCGATCGCATGCCCATGCATGTCGTTCACCGGCTTGAAACGATCGAGATCGATGAACAGGACAGCGCAATTCGACTGGGATTGACTGGCGCTTTCGATTGCATGGGCCAGTGCTTCACGGAAACGCCGGCCATTGGCGAGGCCTGTCAGAGGATCGTGTCGCGCGGAATCATGGGCCAGCTGTTCGGCCGCCTCGCGACGCCTGATCTCGTGGGTAAGCTGCCTTGTCCGAATGACCAGAGCGACCAGAGAGGCAACACCGACACAGAGAAGCAGCGCGAGGATTTCATCGAGCTGCCAGTCCTCGTGAGCACGCGTGACCTCATAGAGCCATTCGAAAAGCTCGATCCTGACCGCGAGGGCAAAAAGCACGCCGACCAGCAATATCCAGCACCCGGCAAGGGCAAGCATGCGTCGATCTGGCCATTGGCGACCGCCAGCTGCGATCTCGGAAGAACCCAGCTCCCGCCGCAGATCATTCTTCGCCATGCACGCCCCCACTCGACGACAGGATCACGTCGTGTGTCCGTCTGGATTTTAGCACACTAGCGTCAGCAAATATCGTTCAATAGAAGCGCATCGCTTTATTAGGCGGTGGTCACCACAGCCGTGGCCCGATGATGAGCCATTCCTTACCGTGACCGTTCAAAGTTTAATGAGTTGCCGGACCTGCCGCAGCCTCGTCAGGCGGCGACGCCGGCCGTGCGGGCTGCGTCAGCCATGCGGTTATGGCCGCGACGAAACACATCGCTGCCGAGATCGCCGCAACGGCCTGGAAAGCACGGCCCGTTGCGCTTGCACGCAAAGCCTCCGCAGCCGGCTCGATGACGAACTGCGGCAACACTCCGAACTCCACGCCGCTCGCCGGACCGCCGGCAACGGCGTAGACCAGTCCGACCACCGCGCCCAGCGCGGCGACGGCCATCAGGCCGGCGATCCGCGCAACTGCGTTGTTGATGCCGGATGCAGCACCGGTGTCGCGATCATCGACCGACGTCATGATTGCCGTCGACAAAGGCGATACCACCAGCGCCATGCCAAGCCCCATCAGTGCCGCAAGCGGGAAAACACCGCTCCAGAAGCCATGAAAATCGGTCCCCGCCAACAAAGCCAGTCCGACAAATGCCAGCCCCACGACGAAACTGCCGAGGGTGATCGGCAGGCGTGCTCCAGTCCGATCGGACCATCGACCGACTGGGCCCGACAACAACGCGATCGCCGCCGACAATGGCAGGAAGATGAACCCCGCTTCCGCGGTGCTCAGCCCCCAGCCTGCGATCAGGAGCATCGGCAGGTAGAAAAGCACCGCCGACAGCGCGAAATACAGAAAGAAGGTCGCGGCATTGGCGCCGAAGAAGGCAGCAATCCGAAACAGCCTGAGATCGACCATCGGTTCGCGATGGCGGCTCTCCCACAACAGGAACACCGCAAGCGCGGCAAGACCGATCAGAAAGGCGGCGATGTTGACCATGACCGAGCCATTGCCGCCTTCCGAACTCATCGCGGTCAGCCCGTAAGCCATGCCGCCGAAGGCCAGTGTGGCCAGCGCCGCACCGCCGAGATCCAGGCCTTTTTGCTGCGTTGGAGAATCGGCAGGCACCTTGGCAAGCAGCAGCCAGATCGCAATCGCGCCGAGCGGCAGGTTGATGGCGAAGATCGCACGCCAGACGCCTGCGCCGAAGCTGGAGAGCACCATGCCGCCGAGGACCGGACCGAGGGCTGTTGTCAGGGCCGACGCAGCCGCCCAGATACCGATGGCGCGACCCCGCTCGGTTTTCGGGTAGGCCTTGGCGATGATGGCAAGGCTGCCGGGCACCATGACGGCGGCGCCGATACCCTGGATCGCCCGAAACAGGATGAGCAGCGGCGCGGTCGGCGCGAACGCGCAGGCGATCGATGCGGCAATGAACAGCGCGATCCCGGCAACGAAGGCGCGGCGCAGACCGAACCGGTCTCCGGCCGCCCCGCCAGCCAGGATGAGCGCGGACAGCGTCAACGCGTAGGCATTGGAGATCCACTGCGCCTCGACGAGGCTTGCACCGAGATTGGCGCGCAGCACCGGCATGGCGATCGAAAGCACGGAGCCATCGATGAAGCCCAGCGCGGAGGCGAGAATGGCGGCGATCAGCACATAACGACGGCTGCGCTGAGGACAGAAGGTTTCCTTCGAAGCCAAACCGCCGAGAACGCTGGCATCCATGCCTGTATCACTGCTCGCCTGCATGGCTTTGCTTAGCGCAGCCTTGCTGCGACCGGTATCGATTTTCGGACCAAACGTTGCGTCAAATCGAAAACGCGGCCTGTTTGTCCTCGGACAGGGCTATTCGATGAAATCGACCGGAACGCCGGGTTTCACCAACCTGGCCAGTTCGGCAGCATCCCAGTTGGTCAGACGCACGCAGCCATGGCTTTCGGTCTTGCCGATCTTCGACGGCTCCGGCGTACCGTGGATACCATAGGTCGGCTTGTCGAGCGCGATCCAGATCGAACCGACCGGACCGTTCGGTCCCGGCGGGATGGTCAGCACCTTGTCGTTGGCGCCCTGCTTGAAATTGATCTTGGGATTGTAGGTGTAGTTCGGGTCGAAAGCCACGCGTGACACGGCGTGCGTTCCGGTGGGCGAGGGTGTATCGGACGAGCCGATCGTTGCCGGATAGGCAGCGACCAGTTTGCCCGACCCGTCATAGGCCCGAACCTGCTTGCGGCCCTTGTCGGCAATGATGTGCGTGACCGGGGTCTGCGCCAACCTGCCGAAATTGACGACTTTCACCAGCGTTCCCGGCCGGTTGAAATTGACACCTGGATTGATCGCCTTGAGATAGGCCTCGTCCATATGGAAACGTTCGGCGAGCGCCTCGGTCACCGAGGTAAAGCTCATCCGCTCCAGCGTCGCCTTCTGGCTGTAGTCTTCCGGGATCGACGCGACATACGGCCCAGCCGCATCCTCGGGGGTGATGGAATAGCTGGCAAATGCCGGTCCGCCCGTCTTGTCCAGCTCGGCCTTGATGGCCGCAACATCGGTCGACTTGAGATTGGTGCCGGTTATTTCGCGATAGGCAGCGAGCGCCTTGTCCATGTTGGAGCCAAAGCGACCGTCGATCGCACCGGGCGAAGCGCCGGCGCGGTCGAGCAGCACCTGCAGCGCGGCGATGTCTTCGCGCGCGCCCAGCGACAGCGAAGGATTGATCGCCGACTTGCCCCCGGTCGATGGCTCGGTCGGAGCGACCGAACCATCCAGTGACGTCGGTTGCGCCGGATCGATCGACGCTTCCTTCAACGGCTGCCGCTCCACCGGTTGCGGTGCGGGAATGCCCTCGCGGTTGGCCGGCAAGGGATCACCATAGCGATCACGCTGGCCGGGCGCCGGCGGAAAAGTCTCGACCATGCCCCCGTCGGCGGGAGGAGGATTGTCGTAAAATCCGCTGTCGTCTTCCGGATACTGGTAGGCACGCCGATCTTCCATCTGCCGGCGGCGAAAACGGGCCATGTCCTCGGGATCGTCGAGATAATAACGCTCGTCGTCAGGCGCGCGCTCGACACGCCGTTCCCGGTTTTCAAGACGTAAGGCACGCCGGTCAAAACGCGTCTGCGGCGGCTGGATCGCGATGACCTTGCCGGTATAGGGATCGACGATGACGCGGTTGCCTTTGCCGTCGTAGAAAACCTGATAGTCGCCATTCTGGGCGACCTGGATACCCTCATCTGTACTTGCGACGCTGCTTTCCGCGATTGGCTGGTGGGTTGGCGCGGCCTGGGCGCCGAAGGCCAGCGTCACGCCAAGCGTCAGGGCTGAAAGCGAAAGCATCGTGCGCAGCATATAGTCCGAAGTCTCCGGCGCGTTCCGTCACCGATCTGGTCCACCGGTCAGGAGCCATACGTCTCCTGCGAGGCCATGATCCGCCTAACGATTCAACCATGAACTGGGCATGAACATGGCGGATTCGCAAGACCTGCGCGTTGAAAGCGCCGTCGCGCTACTCCTCCAATCCGAGTTCCCGCCGCTCGCGCCGGGTCAGATTGCGTGCAGCGAGGCGATGGCTATCCCTCAGGTAATCCTTCAGCGCCTCGTCATCCATGCTTTCGCTGGTCACGCGTTGGATCCATTTCATTCCGCGCGAGGCAAGATAGGGCGCCGGCCTGCAGCCGGGCTGTTCCTTCAGGATATCGTACGCCATGTCCGAACACTTGAAGGTGAAGAAGGGAATTTCAGCTTCCTTGCTCCAGCCGCCGATGGCGAAGACTTTGCTGCCAACCTTCCACACATGGGCGCCGCCCCATTGCACCACATGATGGCTGGCTGGCAGCGAAGCACAGAAGCCATTGTATTCGTCGAGCGTCAAATCGGCCTCCGTTGAATCGCGATACCCGGCGCTTTTATCGCTTCTGCGGCGCTTTGGAGCAATTCCAGACAGTTGGCATCTCGAACACCGGCAAGTGGCGCAGGCCAGAATCGATAGGCCGGCCTAAAAAGCCTCGTCGGATATCCAAGGGACGTGCCCATGTTCAGCCACGTGACTGTCGGCGTCAGCGACCTCGATCGCGCAGGGCGCTTTTATGACGCCGTGCTTTTGCCGCTGAATCTTCAACGGCGCCCCGTCACGCCTGACGGCGGCCCGGCATCCGCCTGTTGGGTGGGCAAGGACCACACCTTGCCGCGTTTCTACGCCTATATTCCCTTTGACGGCAGACCGGCGAACGCTGGTAACGGCTCCATGGTCGCGTTCCTGGCTCCTTCTCCGGAGGCCGTTTCGACTGCCCACGCCGCGGGTGTTGCCGCAGGTGGATCAGACGAAGGCGCGCCGGGTTCTCGCCCCCACTACGGCGATGGCTATTTCGGCGCTTATCTCCGCGACCCCGACGGCAACAAGGTGCATATCGTCCACCGTGGCGACATTCGGGACTGATCATCCCGCCGGCGTCGCCAAACTTGGACGCTCCGGCCGCATCGTGTAAGAGGCGGCCATGATAAGCTTTGCAGGCGAGATCCTGATCCTGACCGGAGCGCCGGGATCGGGCAAAACCACCACCGCCAAGGCACTCGCGGCGGAAGGCGGATCGGCAAAAGTCCATCTTCATTCCGACGATTTCTGGCACTTCATCAAAAATGGCGCCGTCGCGCCCTATCTGCCGGAAGCCCATCAGCAGAATGCCGTGGTGATCGATGTCCTCGCCAGCGCGGCAGAGGGTTACGCGAAAGGCGGTTTCTTCGTCATCATCGACGGCATTCTCGGCCCGTGGTTCCTGGAACCTTTCACGACACTTGGCGTACCGCTGCACTATGTGGTGCTGCGGCCCCCTCTTGAGGTAGCCATTCGCCGCTGCCACGACCGCGGCGGTGACACGCTGACGGACCCGGAGCCGATCGCCGCACTGCACCGGCAACTTTCCGACTTGGGGGAACTGGAACGGCATGCCATCGACATCGGCAACCAGGCTCGTGAACAAACGCTTGCCACTGTAGTTGAAGCCCTGCGCGGCGGCACGTTTCGTTTGTCCTGACCGACCGCGTCGCCACGGATCAGCAACAGCTAAAATCTCGAACAGTTTATTGCCCTGTTATCGGGTGCGGCCGCTATCAGTACCGGGCTGAACACGGAAGAAGCCCATGATCGACATCGATGCACTGCGACCGCAATTTCTAAGCATACTGCGAATTGTCAGCGCCCTCACCCTGCTGCAATACGGCACGGGAAAGTTGCTGGGGTTCCCAGCCCTTGAGCGCGTCCCTGCGATGTTTTCCCTGCCATGGGTTGCCGGTACCCTGGAACTGATCGGCGGCGCTCTGCTTCTGCTCGGCCTGTTTACCCGGCCTGTCGCCTTCGTCATCTCCGGCCTGATGGCATTTGCCTACTGGATCGGCCATGCGCCGAATTCGATCTTCCCGATCCTCAACGGCGGCAACCTCGCCATCGTCTATTGTTTCGTGTTTCTGTACCTGTTTGCCGCGGGTCCCGGTCCATGGAGTCTCGATGCCTACCGGAAATCGCCAGCGTCCGCTGCGGCTTGAACCAAATTTCAGGCTTCACTCTTCGGCTCGTCATAGTGGATGAAGGCGAGCTTGTTGCCGTCGGGGTCGCGCACATAGGCGCCATAGAATTCGCCACCATAGCGCGGCCGTCGGCCAGGATCGCCTTCATTGGCACCACCATTCTGCAAGGCGATCGCGTGAAGACGCGCGATACGGCTTGGTCCATCGATAAGGAAAGCGGTCATCGCGCCATTGCCCGCACTGGAAGGCCTGCCATCGAACGGATATCCGATCGAAAACCGTGTAAAGGTGGTATCGCCCCTGCGCCCCCACGAAGCGGATGTCTCATCGAGGAAGCACTGATCGAGCCCCATCTCGGCAAACAGTGGCTGATAGAATCGAAGCGCCCGCTCCATGTCGTCGACACCGATGCTGGTATAGCTGATCATTCCGCCTCCCGGTTTTCGCTATCGCAATCAACTCAACCGTGCATGGCCTTGGCCAGTACGTCGAACACCTTTGGATCCTGCGACTGAGCGACGTTGAAACGCAGGAAACCATTCGCCGTCCGTGACAGGCTGAACGCATTGCCGGGTGCCAAAACCACACCATCGGTCAGAGCACGGCGGGCAACGTCGGCCGCGTCGAACCCATCCGGCAGACTGCACCATAGGAACATGCCGGCACGCGGTTCGATCCAGGGCCTGATACCGAGCGGCTCGAGCCGCTTCGACGTATCGACCATTGAAGCCGACAGGCGCTGCCGCAATGTTTCGACATGCTTGCGGTAGCTGCCGTCCTTGAGCAGGGAAAGCACCAGTTCGGCTGAAAGGTGCCCGCCGCCGAAAGTGGTCGAGATCTTTAGGTCAGTCAGCCGTTCGACCCAGTCGCGCGGCACCGCGATGAAGCCGCAACGCACCGACGCGGACAGCGTCTTGGAAAAACTGCCGATATGGACCACGCGGGAGAGCCCGTCGAATGCCGCCAGCCGCGGCGCCGGCTCCGTCTCGAAATCTGCGAAGATATCGTCCTCGACGATGGTCACCTCGAACTGGTCCGCCAGCTTCAGCAGGCGATGCGCGGTGACTGGCGAAAGGGTCGCACCAGTTGGATTGTGCAGCGCGGAATTGGTGATGTAGAGGCGCGGCCGATGCTCGGTCAGCGCCTGCGCGAACAAATCGAGGTCCGGCCCGGTCGGCGTATAGGGCACGCTGACGATGCTGGCGCGGTGCGCTCGCAGCAACGCATGAAAATTGAAATAACATGGATCGTCGACCAGTACGGTATCGCCGGGCTCGATGAGAAGCCGGCACAGGAGGTCGATCGCCTGCGTGCCCGACTCCGTCAGCATGATCTGGTTGGGGGAAGCCTCGATGCCGTGCTCGCCCATGCGCCTTGCAAGCAGTTGCCGCAACGGCGCCAGCCCGAGCGGCGTGCCATAGTCAGCCAGCGTCGCATCCCCGGCATGGGCAAGGCCGCGCAGCGCGCGCCGCAACGCCTGCTGTGGCATCCAGTCGGCGGGCAGCCAGCCACAACCGGGCTTCAATACCCCCTCTCCGGCCTCCAGGGACTGCCTCGAAATCCACAACGGATCGATCTCGCGATCGAGCCTCGGGCCGACCTCGGCAAGCGAAAGCGGGGCCAGCGGACCACAGACATAGAAGCCTGATCCCGGCCGCGAGCGGATCACACCCTCCGCTGCCAGCCGCTCATAGGCCTCCACCACCGTGGAGGTGGAGACCTGCATGGTCTTGGCGAAGGCCCGCACCGAAGGCAGCTTGGCGCCGGGCGTCAATTGCCGTGCGCCGATACGCTGCCGCACTGTCGCCATGACGGTCTCGATCAGCGTCCCGTCCTTGCTTGCGGGTGCAGCAATCCCGTCCATCTGTATTGCCACCGTATCCATAACAGTTTGATTGAATTGTATCTCAGCGTATCTGGCGGCGCTACCCCCGTCCCGCCGATAAGAGCGCAACGATTGCAGGCAAGATCCCGTCAAGTTGCAGACTTTACGGACAAGGGTCATGCGAAAAGGAAGAGTGTACGCGTGGACAAGACGACGAGTGGATGGTTCAACGGTTTCCTGGGGGTGCTGATCTTCAGCGGTTCGCTGCCGGCAACGCGAGTCGCGGTGATGGATTTCAGCCCGGTCTTCCTGACGGTGACACGTGCCGCCCTGGCCGGCCTGCTCGGCCTCGCCCTTTTGCTGGCCTTTCGCGAGAAACGCCCAAGCCGGGACGACCTGATCTCACTCACCATCGTGGCGCTCGGCGTCGTGGTCGGCTTTCCGCTGCTCACCGCACTCGCGCTCGAGCACGTCACTTCGGCGCACTCGATCGTCTTCATCGGCCTGTTGCCGCTTGCGACGGCGATCTTCGGCGTGCTGCGCGGCGGCGAACGGCCGCGTCTGGCCTTCTGGGTGTTTTCCTGCCTGGGTAGCGCGCTGGTTGCCGGATTTGCCTTGTCGCGCGGCCTTTCCGCCTCGCCGGTGGGCGACGCCCTGATGCTGGCGGCCATCGTCGTCTGCGGGCTGGGTTATGCGGAAGGTGGAAAACTGTCGCGACGGCTGGGCGGCTGGCAGGTGATCTGCTGGGCACTGGTGATTTCACTGCCGCTGATGCTGGTGCTGACCTTCGTCACCTTCCCGCCCTCCCTGGCCGGTGTCGGCATGCCGGCATGGATAAGCCTCGCTTACGTGTCGCTGTTCAGCATGCTGATCGGCTTCGTGTTCTGGTATCGCGGACTGGCGCAGGGCGGCATCGCCGCCGTCGGGCAGTTGCAGTTGCTGCAGCCCTTCTTCGGCCTCGCCTTGGCGGCTTTCCTGTTGCACGAACAGGTCAGCGCCGCCATGGTGGTCGTCACCCTCGGTGTGGTCGTGTGTGTCGCCGGCGCCAAACGGTTCGCCAGGTAGAACGTACTTTCGATGCGAAAAAGCGCGCCCCTTCACCTGAAGAGGCGCACCTAGTTTTGACAACAGCAGTTGCGCGAACTGCTGTTAAGCAGCCTGTTCGGCAACCACGGTCGGCTTCGAACGGAAATTCAACCTGTCCGAGCCGGCGGTCACCTTGACGGTCGAGCCGTCGAGGATCTCGCCCATCAGGATTTTCTCCGCCAGCGGATCCTGCAGTTCCTTCTGCATCACCCGCTTCAGCGGCCGTGCACCATAGGCCGGATCGTAGCCCTTGTCCGCCAGCCACTCGACAGCTTCATTGTCGAGGTTGAGTGTGATCTTGCGATCGACCAGCAGCTTCTCCAGCCGCTTGAGCTGGATCTCGACGATCTGACCCATGTCCTTGCGGCGCAGCCGGTGGAACAGGATCACTTCGTCGATGCGGTTGAGGAATTCCGGACGGAACGAGGCTTTCACCACCGCCATCACCTCATCGCGTACAGCATCGACATCCTGGTCTTCGCCGAGACCGACGAGATATTCGGCACCGAGGTTCGACGTCATGATGATCAGCGTGTTGCGGAAGTCGACCGTACGGCCTTGCCCATCGGTCAGCCGGCCGTCATCCAGCACCTGCAACAGGACGTTGAAGACATCCGGATGCGCCTTCTCGATCTCGTCGAACAGCACGACCTGGTACGGGCGCCGACGCACGGCTTCGGTCAGCGCACCACCTTCCTCATAGCCGACATAGCCGGGAGGGGCGCCGATCAGACGGGCAACCGAGTGCTTCTCCATGAACTCCGACATGTCGATGCGCACCATCGCGGTCTCATCGTCGAACAGGAACGAGGCGAGCGCCTTGGTCAGTTCGGTCTTGCCGACACCGGTCGGTCCCAGGAACATGAACGAGCCGATCGGCCGGTTCGGATCCTGCAGGCCGGCACGGGCACGCCGTACAGCCTTGGATACAGCCTGCACCGCTTCGCCCTGACCGACGACGCGCCTGGCGATCTCGTCTTCCATGCGCAGCAGCTTTTCGCGCTCGCCTTCCAGCATCTTGTCGACCGGAATGCCGGTCCAGCGCGACACGATCTGGGCGACGTGATCCGGCGTGACCACTTCCTCGACCATGCCGCCGCCCTGCCCGTCGCGGGCCTCGGCATCGGCGAGCTGCTTTTCCAACTCGGGGATCCTGCCATAGGCAAGTTCGCCGGCACGCTGGAACTCACCCTTGCGCTGTGCGATGGCCAGTTCGTTGCGGGCGTCGTCGAGATCTTTCTTCAGGTCTGCGGCGAGCCCGAGCTTCTGCTTCTCGGCCTGCCACTTCGCGGTCAAGGCGTCGGACTCTTCCTCGAGCCCGGTCAGCTCCTTTTCGAGCCGGACCAGACGATCCTTGGAAGCGTCGTCCTTCTCGACTTTCAGCGCTTCGCGCTCGATCTTCAGCTGCATGATACGGCGGTCGATTTCATCCAGCGCTTCCGGCTTGGAATCGACCTGCATCCTGAGGCGCGAGGCCGCTTCGTCGACCAGATCGATCGCCTTGTCGGGCAGGAACCGGTCGGCGATGTAGCGATTGCTCAGCGACGCCGCCGAGACCAGCGCCGAGTCCGAGATGCGCACCTTGTGGTGCTGCTCATACTTCTCCTTCAGACCGCGCAGGATCGAGATCGTGTCCTCGACTGTCGGCTCCTCGACAAAGACCGGTTGGAAGCGACGGGCAAGGGCCGCGTCCTTCTCGATGTATTTGCGGTATTCGTCGAGCGTGGTCGCTCCGACGCAGTGCAGTTCGCCGCGTGCGAGCGCGGGCTTCAGCAGGTTGGAGGCGTCCATCGCGCCATCCGCCTTGCCAGCGCCGACCAGCGTGTGCATCTCATCGATGAACAGGATGATACCGCCGGCTGCCGAAGTGACTTCGTTGAGCACCGCCTTCAACCGCTCTTCGAACTCGCCGCGATATTTCGCACCTGCGATCAGCGCCCCCATGTCGAGCGCCATCAACTGCTTGTCCTTCAAGCTTTCCGGCACGTCGCCATTGACGATACGCAACGCAAGGCCCTCGGCGATCGCCGTCTTGCCGACACCGGGCTCACCGATCAGCACGGGATTGTTCTTGGTGCGGCGCGACAGCACCTGGATGGTGCGGCGAATCTCGTCGTCGCGGCCGATGACCGGATCGAGCTTGCCGGCACGGGCGTCCGCGGTGAGATCCCGTGCATATTTCTTCAGCGCATCGTAGCCCTGTTCGGCGGAGGCGGAATCCGCGGTACGGCCCTTGCGGATATCATTGATCGTGGCATTGAGCGCCTGTGCGGTCACACCGGCCTTGGACAATATGTCGGCGGTCTTGGCGGACTTCTCCATGGCGAGAGCCTGCAGCAGTCGCTCCACGGTCACGAAGCTGTCGCCCGCCTTCTTGGCAAGGTCCTCAGCGGTCGAGAACACCTTGGCCAGCGGTTGCGCCAGGTAAAGCTGGCCATTGCCGCCTTCGACTTTGGGCTGGGCATTGAGAGCCGCGTCGACAGCGACTTCGACAGCGCGCGGGCGCCCGCCGGCGCGCTCGATCAAAGACGCGGCAAAACCCTCGTCATCGTCGATCAATGCCTTCAGGATATGTTCCGGGGTGAACTGCTGGTGGTTGCGGTTCAGTGCATACTGCTGTGCGGACTGGATAAAACCGCGGACGCGTTCGGAATATTTTTCAAGGTTCATCATTGTCTCCTTCCGTCACCGGCCCGCTTTGCGGCACCGGATCAGCCTTGGTGACGGACCCGCTCGTCTGAGCCGGATCCTGTTCAGCCGTGATATGGGACGTAAGCCCTTGTCTCTCAAGACGCATTGATACCGATCAAGGCAGATATTTATCCGAGCCGCCCGAGGAGGGACTATAGCCCAGCCAAACAAAAACGGCGGAGATTTCTCTCCGCCGTCCGTGATCTCGAAGGGAACCTGTGCTCAGCTGTCGGCGCCGGCCGTTTCAGCCGTATCGGCAGGCGCTGCCTCGGCAGCTTCAGCCTTCGGCTTGCGCGGCCGCCGCATGGTCTTGCGCGGCGCTACCGCTTCAGTTTCTGCCTCACGCGCTTCGGCATGGGCGGCAAGCTGCGCCGGGTTGAAACTCTCGAACTGTGGTGCTGGTTCAGCAACGGTCACCGGCGTCGGCTCTTCGGCTGCGACGACCGGAGCAGCTTCTGCCGGGGCGGCAGCCTGGGGCTGCCCATCCTCGCGCCTGTTGCCGTTTTCTCCGCGCGGGCCACGGTCTCCACGCGGCCCATTCTGGCCGTGGCCATTGTTGTGGCGGCGATCGCGATGGTGGCGATTGCCATTGTCACGGTTGCTGTCTCGGTAGCCACCTTCGCGGCCATTGTTGTCGCGGCCGCCCTCGGAGTTGAGCGCCACTTCGGCGGGAGTGCCTTCAATCACCGGCTGTGGGCCGGAACCGTGATTGGCCGGCTGCTGGCCTTCGCCCGCATTCCCGCTGTTGTCGAATTCATCGCGCTCTTCATCGAGTTCGTCATCGAAATCGTCGCGGTTCTGCTGGAAATTCTGGATCGGCATCTGTGCCTGGGCGGCGGCAATGATGCGGTTGTAGTGTTCGGCATGCTGGAGATAGTTCTCAGCCATCACGCGGTCACCCGAGCTCATCGCATCACGGGCGAGGGTCGCGTATTTCTCGGCGATCTGCTGGGCGGAACCGCGGATCTTCACATCCGGACCGTTGCTCTCGTAATTGCGGTTGAGCGGGTTCGGCCCTTTGCGGTTGTTGTTGTTATTATTATTGTTGTTGCCGCCGCCGCCATTGTTGCGACCGCGCATGCGTCTATTCTGCTGTTGTGGCCTCATAAGGGTCTCTTCGCTTCAAAAACTTGAAAATCTTCGCATACGGCGGCGCTCATGCAGCCTGCCGTTTCGCTGTTTCACCGGTGCTCGCCCGCATCGATTGCGTTGGCGCCACGTGTCATCCTGTTCCGGTTACATCACTTTCCGGACGATTCCCGCACGAAGCTTGAGCGTCGTTTCGCAAGAAGGCAGCTATTTCAAAGGAACCGAATCGCTAAGAGCACTGCCTGCTTCGTCTCATCCGGTAAATCGACCCTAGCCGCATTCCTTAGCCTTGCCAAGCGGTTTTTCGCCGCGCCTTCAAGCTTTTCCGCCACTTGTGAACAGTAGAACGCGATCGTTTCCGGCAAGATCGCGCAGCGCTGTTTTCATGAGGAATCCTGCATCCAGGAAAATATCGGTCACTTCTGCCTTCTGGCTGCTGCCGATCTCAACGGCGACCACGCCGTCGGCTTCCAGATGCCTGGCGCTTTTTGCAGCAATTGTCCGATAGGCATCTAGCCCATCGACACCGCCATCAAGCGCCCGCAATGGATCGAAATTGCGCACCTCCTTCTGCAGCGTTTCGATCTCAGCACTCGATATATAGGGAGGGTTGGAGACGATTACATCAAATCGACCCGAAATTGCTTCAAACCAGTCGGATCTGACGGCACTAAACCGCTCTGAAAGGCCGAGATCCCGAGCATTGCGGGCTGCGGTGGCAAGCGCATCCTCGGAAATGTCCACGCCTACGGCTCGCGCCTGCGGGGATGCCGCGAGCAGCGCCAGCGCAATGGCACCGGTTCCCGTGCCGAGATCGAGGATACGGCAGGCCCCTTTGCGTTCACCTATCTCGGCGAGCAGCGGCAGCATCGCATCCACCAGCGTCTCCGTGTCGGGACGCGGTTCGAGGGTTTCAGGCGAAAGCCCAAGCCGCAACCCGTGGAATTCGCGATAGCCGAGGATTCGATGCACCGGTTCGCCGGAAATCCTGCGGGTCAGGGCGGCATCGACGGCTGACAGCATATCGGTACCGATGACACGGTCGGAATCCACGATCGCCTCGGTGCGGGTCGTACCGGTAAGGTCTTCGACCAGAAGCCTTGCGTCGATCACCGCACCTTCAATGCCGGCCTCCACGAGGCGCCTGCGCGCCGAAAGCAACAGCTCGGCAAGGGTCGTGCCTGTCACGGCCTCACCCTTCCTTCATCTCCGCCAGAAGCCTCGACTGGTGGTCAGCGATCAGCGCGTCGACCACTTCGTCCAGCTCCCCCTCCATCACGCGGTCGAGCTTGTAGAGCGTAAGATTGATGCGATGGTCGGTCAGGCGCCCCTGCGGGAAATTATACGTGCGGATGCGCTCGGAGCGGTCGCCAGAACCAACCTGCGACTTGCGCGATTCCGAACGCTCCTCGTCGGCGCGGCTGCGTTCGAGATCGTAAAGCCGCGCGCGCAGGATCTGCATGGCACGCGCCCTGTTCTGGTGTTGCGACTTCTCCGCCTGCACCACCATGATGCCGGTGGGCAGGTGGGTGATGCGCACGGCGGAATCGGTGGTGTTGACATGCTGGCCACCGGAACCGGACGCACGCATCGTATCGATGCGGATGTCTTCCGCCTTGATCTCGATATCGACTTCCTCGGCTTCCGGCAGCACGGCGACCGTCGCCGCCGAAGTGTGGATGCGCCCTTGTGCTTCCGTGGCCGGCACGCGTTGCACCCGATGCACGCCGGATTCGAATTTCATATGGGCGAAGACGCCCCTGCCGGAAACCGAGGCGATGATTTCCTTAAACCCGCCGACTTCGCCGTCGCTGGCTGAAACAACCTCGAAGCGCCACCCCTTGGACGCCGAGTAGCGCTCATACATGCGGAACAGATCGCCGGCGAACAGGGCGGCCTCGTCGCCGCCGGTGCCGGCGCGGATTTCCAGGATGGCGTTGCGTTCGTCGGCGGCATCCTTCGGCAGCAGCAATACCTGGATTTCCTGCTGCAAGGCTTCGATACGGCTCTCCACCTCCGGCAGATCGGCCTCGGCCAGCGCGCGCATCTCGCTATCCGTGCCCTTGTCGCCGAGCATCGCTTCGAGATCTTCCCGCTCGCGCTCCGCGGCACGCAGTTCCCGGATTTTGGCGACCAGTTCCTGCATGTCGGCATATTCGGCCGCCATCTTCACATAGGCATCAGGTGCCGGCCCGGCCGCCATCTGCGCTTCGAGCATGTCGAAACGCTTGACAACTTGGTCCATGCGGTCGCGGGGCAGATTGATCATGGGGTGTCGAAGGCTTCTTACAAAGGAATGCCGCGGTCATCCGCGAAGGCCTGCAGCAGCGCGCGGATCGGCATACCCGTGGCGGGCTGGTTGAGGTTATCGGCGAAGAAGGCTTGCAGCTCTTCCAGCGGCAGGTCGGTCAGCATCGCCTTGACTGGGCCGATCGCCGCCGGCGACATGGAGATGGAACGGAAGCCAAGGCCGATCAAGGCCATGGCCGAAATCGGCTTGCCGGCGAGTTCGCCGCAAAGTGTCACCGGCGTATTGTTGCGATGGCCGGCATCGGCGATCTGCTTCAGCACACGCAGGAACGGGATCGAGACCGGATCGAAGCGATCGGCCAGTTGCGTGTTGCCGCGGTCCACCGCCATCACGAACTGGAACAGGTCATTGGAGCCGACCGAGACGAAATCGACCGACTTCATCAGTTCGTCGAGCTGGAACAGCAGCGACGGCACTTCCAGCATCGCGCCCAGCTTCAGGCTGGTCGGCAAATGGTGGGCGAAGCGCGAAAGATGCCTCACCTCGCGCTCGATGATCTCCCGCGTCTGCGCGATTTCACCAAGCTCGGTCACCATCGGCAGCATCAGCTTCAATTCACGCCCGCCGGCGGCCTTGAGCAGCGCACGGATCTGCGTCCGCAACAGGCCGGGGCGGTCCAGAGTCAGACGGATCGCCCGCCAGCCAAGTGCCGGGTTCTCTTCCTGCGTGGCATTCTTGAAGTAGGGCAGCACCTTGTCGCCACCGATGTCGATGGTGCGGAAGGTGACAGGCTTGCCGCGCGCGGCTTCCAGCACATCGCGGTAGAGTTTTTCCTGTGCCTCGGCGCGCGGGAAGGTCGCCGCCACCATGAATTGCAGCTCGGTGCGAAACAGGCCGATGCCTGCGGCGCCCGATTCAGTCAGCTGCGGCAGGTCGACAGCAAGGCCGGCATTCATCAAAAGGTCGACCTGCACGCCGTCACGGGTGACGGACGGCTTCTTGCGCAGCTCCCGGTAGAGTTCCTGCCTGCGCGCACGGAAGCGCACCTTCTCCGCATAGGCCGCCTCGAGATCCTGCTGTGGCCGCAGATGAATGGCGCCCTCGTCGCCGTCGACGATGATGGCATCGCCGTTTTCCGACATCGACACCGCGCCCTTGACCTGGCCGGCCACCGGAATGCCCATGGCGCGCGCAACGATGACGACGTGGCTGGTCGCAGCGCCCTCTTCCAGCACGAGCCCGCGCATCTTGTCGCGCGGATAGTCGAGCAACTCGGCCGCCCCCATCGAACGGGCGACGATGATGGCATCCTTCGGCAGCGAGGCGGCCACGTCTTCAGGCCCGCGCCCCATCAACTGGCGCAGCAGCCGGTTGGCGAGGTCATCAAAGTCGCTCATCCGCTCGCGCAGATAAGGATCGGTCATGTGAATCATGCGGGCGCGCATGTCCGACTGCACTTTTTCCACCGCGGCTTCCGCCGTAAGGCCGTTGCGGATCGCCTCTTCCAGGCGGCGCACCCAGCCACGATCATTGGCGAACATGCGGTAGGCTTCCAGCACCTCGCGATGTTCGCCTTCGAAGGCGACATCTCGCCGCTCCAGCATGTCGTCGATGGAGAGCCTGAGCGAGCCGAGCGATTCCTCGAGCCGGCGAACTTCTTCTTCGCTGTCCTCGTTGAACAGGTTCGTGACGACGATACGCGGCTCGTGCAGCACGACATGGCCGAGCCCGACACCTTCGTTGAAGGACACACCCGTAAAGGAAACAGGACGGCTGAGATCGAGCTCCATGCCGGGGCGCGACAGCCGCGCAAGGTCGCCGGTCGCAACCATTTCGGCGATCACCATGGCCGTGGTCTCGAGCGCCTCGACCTCGTCCTCGCGATAGACGCGCTTGGTGCGGTTCTGCACGACGAGCACGCCGAGCGTACGGCCCGCCCTCAACACCGGCACGCCGAGGAAGGCGTGATAGATTTCTTCGCCGGTCTCCGGCAGATAGGCGAAGGCAGGATGTTCCTGCGCGTTGGACAGATTGAGCGGGCGCGCGCTTGCGGCGATCGTGCCGACGAGGCCCTGGCCGAGGCGCAACTGCGCCAGGTGAACGGCGTTCTTGTTGAGACCTTCGGTGGCATAGAGTTCGAGCACGGAGTCGGCGCGCAGGACATAGAGCGAGCAGACTTCCGCCACCATGTTGGAGGCGATGTCGCGCACGATTCGGTCAAGCCGATCCTGCGGCTCCAGCGGCTCCTGCATGAGCTCGCGGAGCCGTTTCAACAAAACGCGCGGGCCGATGGCCGTCTCACGCATCGCGGCTTCTCCAAAGGCGATTGGGCCGGTGCGGTTCCCTTCGCACCGGCCCGACGCAAAAACCGACTCGGGTCTCTTATTGCTTATCGAGACCGTAGACGGAATGCAAAGTGCGAACAGCCAGTTCCGTGTAAGGACCGTCGATCAGGATCGAAATCTTGATCTCGGAGGTGGTGATCGCGCGGATATTGATGCTTTTTTCGGCAAGTGCCTGGAAAGCAGTCGCTGCCACGCCGGCGTGGCTTCTCATGCCAATGCCGATGACGGAAACCTTGGACATGCCTTCGTCATGCTGGAGGGCATCGAAGCCGACTGTCTGCTTGACCTTGTCCAGCACAGCCAGGGCCTTGGCGACATCGCCGGAGGGCACGGTGAAGGTCATGTCGGTCGATTTGCCGTCTTCCGAGATGTTCTGGACGATCATGTCGACGTTGATGTTGGCTTCGGCGAGCGGGCCGAAGATGCCACCGGCCACACCCGGCCGGTCGGCGACGCGGCGCAGCGAGATCTGTGCTTCGTCCTTGGCGTAGGCAATTCCGGTGACGACCTGCTGTTCCACGATTTCATCCTCGTCGCAAATGAGCGTTCCGGGCGGATTGATCAAATCCCCCATGCCGGGCGCATCGGGATCGTCGAAGGACGATCGCACGAAAGTGCGCACCTTGTGTACCATGGCGAGCTCCACCGAGCGTACCTGAAGCACCTTCGAGCCGAGCGAGGCCATCTCCAGCATTTCCTCGAAGGAAATGCGATCGAGCCGCCTGGCCTTTGGCTCCATGCGCGGGTCGGTGGTGTAGACGCCGTCGACATCGGTGTAGATGTCGCAGCGGTCGGCCTTCACGGCAGCCGCGATCGCCACGGCGCTGGTGTCGGAACCGCCGCGGCCGAGCGTCGAAATGCGGTTGTCCGGCGCGATGCCCTGGAAGCCGGCGATCACTGCGACCTGGCCTTCCTTGAAACGCTGGATCAGGAACGAGCCGTCGATGTCGGTGATACGTGCCGCGCCATGCGCGCCATCGGTCTTGATCGGGATCTGCCAGCCATGCCAGGAGCGGGCGTTGATGCCCATCGACTGCAGCGCGATCGCGAGCAGACCGGACGTGACCTGCTCGCCGGAAGCGACGATGGCGTCATATTCGCGCGCGTCGAAGAACGGGCTGTTGGCGCCAGTTGCCTTGGGCATGCCTTGCACCCAGCCGACAAGCTCATTGGTCTTTCCCGACATCGCCGAGACGACGACTGCCACCTCATGGCCGGCCTCGACCTCACGTTTGACGTGACGCGCCACATTGTGGATGCGGTCGAGGTCGGCGACGGAGGTCCCGCCGAACTTCATCACGATGCGCGCCATGGGAGCGGAAAGCCTTTGAATGCAGGCCTGATGGCCAGGGATGGACAGGAAAGCCCCGGCTGGCCGGGACGCAAAAATGCGCGGCTTCCTTAGCCAAAACACAAGACCTTCGCAAGGCACACACGAGTGATGTGGCAGCGTGGCGCAAGTCTCTTGCGCCTTGGCTTGCTCCATTGCCCAAAGAGACTCGCCTTGGACTGGCTCTCCCTTTGAGCCGCCGATCCCCCAGCGGTCATGACATCGGAGCCGTTGACGCGGACATGAGCATGCATCTTCTCTCTGGCCGAGCACGCCGGCTTCGTGCGCCTGGTTTTGACCCATGATGGACTGGTGCCTGAGCCGACATTGCAACTGCTCGATGCCGGCTGGAGACAATACACGGGAAATTTGGTGGCGCTCGCCGAAACGCTTTGAGCGAAGCAGGACTTTGGAAAACAACGGCTTTGTGATGCCGCTTTGTCGCGCCGGAATGACGCGCGCACAAAACGCGCCTTGACAATCGGCTCCCTTCTGCCGACTTCCTTTCCCCCGAAGGAGACAAAGTCATGCCAGAGCCCCGACGGTCGACGATCGACGCCGGAGAAGTCGAGCGCTTTTCAGCCCTTGCCGCCGAATGGTGGAACCCCAACGGAAAATTCCGTCCGCTGCACAAGTTCAACCCTGTGCGGCTGGCCTATATCCGCGACCAGATCGCGACCCGCTTCGGCCGCGACGCCCGCGCGGCCAAACCCTTCGAGGGCTTGCGTATCCTCGACATCGGCTGTGGCGGCGGACTGCTGTGCGAGCCGATGGCGCGCCTGGGCGCCGAAGTCGTGGGAGCGGATGCTTCCACGACGAACATCGAAGTAGCCAGGCTGCACGCGGCAGAAGCCGGTGTGGCTGTCGACTATCGTGCCACTACGGCCGAGGATCTGGCCGATGCCGGCGAGAAGTTCGATGTCGTGCTCAACATGGAGGTGGTCGAGCATGTCGCTGACATCAACCTGTTCGTCGGCAAGTGCGGCGAGATGGTGAAGCCGGGTGGCATCATGTTCGTGGCTACCATCAACCGCACGCTGAAGGCACTCGGGCTGGCCATCATCGGTGCGGAATACGTATTGCGCTGGCTACCGCGCGGCACGCACAAGTTTGGCAAGCTGGTGCGGCCGGAAGAACTGGAGCACGCCCTGAGCGGCGCGGGCCTCGCCATAACCGATCGCTCCGGCGTCATCTACAATCCACTCGCCGATCGCTGGCAGCGTTCCAAGGACATGGACGTCAACTACATGGTGCTCGCCGAAAAGGCGGCCTGACTACGCCCGGTCAGGTTTCCGCCAGAAGCGGCCTGTAGGCGCCGCGCCAATAGATCAGCGCCTCGGCGGCGTCCTGGGTGCGTACGGCTTCGACCGAGCCGATGATGATCGAATGCGTGCCGCGATCGATCATTTCGTCGAGGCTGCAATCGAATGCCGCCACGGCATCAGCGAGAACCGAAGCACCGGTTTTCATCGTCGTCCATTGCACGCCGGCATAGCGGTCCTGCCCTTTTACGCCGCCGAAGCCCGAGAAGCGCTCGGCCACCTTCTGGTGCTGCGGTCCCAGTGAATTGACGGCGAAATGACGGTGGCGTTCGATGACCTGCCAGGTCGAGGACGAGCGGTTGACGCAGGCAATCACCTTGGGCGGTTCAGCCGATAGTGAAACCACCGAGATCACCACAAGGCCGGACCTGTCATCACCGACGCCGGCGGTGATGACGCTGACATTGCCGACGATAAGCCGCATCGCCGAGCGGAAAGTGCCGGCATCAACCGGTTCTGAAGCCATTGCCATGGTGATGGTCCCTTACGCCGCCGAGCGTGCGGCGGCAGCAGCCATCCGGATGCCGCGCTGTTCCAGGATCGGAAGCACGGTATCACGGAAATAGGGAAACTCCTCCGCATAGTCGACGAAGGAAAGCGTCGTGCCGCGAAAACCGGCCTCGTGCAGGGCAGTGATGCCATCGGCGACCTGCTCGGGCGTGCCCGTCAGGGGAAAACCGCCGTGACCGGCTGCCATGCGATCCCGGATAAGGGCGAGCAGGTCATGCGGGAACGACTGCGCATGCGCGAATTGCAGGCGCACCAGATTGTCGACCGCCGCCCAGTCGGCGTTGGTGCGGCCGAAATGCTCCAGATAGTCCCTCGCCTCCTTTTCCGTCGGCCGGCACACGACGTGGGAGAAGGTGAGCACGTCCACCTTGCGACCAGCTTCCTGGGCTTGACCCTTGAGGGCCTGGATCTCGTCCTTCGAGCGCGCCAGGTCGATCGCCGGCGTGAACAGGAAGTTGGCGTTGCGGATTGCAAAACGCCGTCCTTCTTCCGAACCGGCGGCGTTGAGGATCGGCAGGGGTGACGACGGTCGCGGATCGCCGAGCACATTCTTCAGCTTGAAATAGGTCCCGTCCCAATCAAAGGCTTCGGTGCGGCTCCAGAGCGCCTGGATGACGTCGAACCATTCCTGCGCATAGCCGTATCGCGTGATGTGATCGTCCGGCAGCGTCAGCCCCAGCGCTTCATATTCCGGCTTGTTCCAGCCGGCGACGATGTTGAGACCGATGCGCCCGGCACTGATCTGATCAATGGTCGCGAGCTGTTTGGCAACGACAACGGGATGGTTTGCCGTCGTATGAGTGGTGGCAAACAGGGTGATGTTGCGCGTCAGTGCCAGCAGTCCTGTCGCCCAGGTGACCGTTTCGAGCACGTTGCCGTGGAAGTTGGTCTCGCCGCCATATCCGATCCAGCGTGCGATCGGCAGCATGAAATCGATGCCGGCGTCATCGAGAAGCCGCGCCAGCCGGAGGTTGTTGTCCCAGGAATTGACCCACCGCTCAGGCACTTTGGTGACGGTCATGCCGCCGGAGCAGTTGGAAGCGAACGTACCAAGAAAGAAAGGCTGCGCAGTCACGCCGCCGCCGAGCATGCTCATATCGATATCCTCACCATTTGTTATATTTTATAATAGAAAGTCTATCATAAAACCTCATGGACGCAACCCGGTCCGCTGGTGCATGGTCGCAGCGCGAGGAGGCGTGGATGAAAGCCAAGAAGACATCGAACCAGAGGGATCTTCTCGATCGAGGCTGGCACCTTGCTCGCACGCCGCTCGAGATCGACGTCGCCGAAATCGAATACGCGCTGATGCGCTCCTACGAGGCTTTCGGCCGCTGGCAGGCAGAATGTCTTGAGACGGTGATCGAGTTTTCGGCCAGCGGCCCAGAGAACGCGCTGTTGCATATCATCCGCATGAACGACCGGCCGAAGAGCATCCGCGACCTCGCGCAGATGACCAATCGTGATGACATTCCCAACATCCAGTACAGCCTGCGCAAGCTGGTTAAGGCTGATCTCGTCAAGCGTCAGGGCAGCGGCCGCGCCGGGGTCACCTATGAGGTCACGCCGCTGGGGCACCGCGTGACGGAACGTTACGCCGATATCCGCTCGGCACTGCTGATCGATGCGGTAACGCGCGTGCCCGATCTTGCAGACAGGCTGGAAGATGCGGCACGCACGCTGGAATTGATGACAGGTATCTACGAACAGTCCGCTCGCGCCGCCGCCACCCACCGCAGGCGCCACCCGCAGCCGGAAGCAATCGGCGTTCGCGAGAACGACGAGGACTGAAAGAAGATCAGGCCGACTGTCGCTGCGCCTTGGTGGTGATGAACACGCCGGCCACGATGATGGCAGCGCCGGCCCAGGTCAGCAGCTGATAGTTCTCGCCAAGGAACAGCGTGCCGGAGACCAGCGCGACGGCAGCGCCGACATAGCCGATCTGGCTGAGATAGACCGGACCGCCGACCGCCTGAAGGCGGAAATAGAAGGCAAACATCGCCGCTCCCGTCACCACCTGGGCCAGTACCAGCCAGGGCACCTCGACCAGAATGCCGAACGAAGCGGCCTGGCCAGAAAAGAGCAGTCCGCCAAGCAGCATAGCTGCTGCCGCAAGGTGGCTGCCGACCGCCAGTTCGATGGCGTCGGTGCCTGTGGGCCAGTCGATGGTGCGATAGATGTTGCCGGCGGCGAGGAAGACCGGGATCAGCAGGCCTATCAGCACCCAGAACAGATCGGCTGGCTGACCGGCCTCACCGCGGGTCAACGCCACCAGGAGGGCTCCCCCAAAACCGATCACGATGCCGATCACACCGAGCAGATTGGGGCGGCGCACGCCAAAGAGGATGGACAGAGTAAGCGTCACCACCGGTGAAAGCGTGAACATGATGCCGGTATAGCCGGCGCCGAGATGCGGGATGGCGGAGAAGATCAGGAAATTCGGGATGGCGAAGGAAATGGCCGCCGCGATGATGTAGTAGCGCAGCTTGTGACCCGTCATCACCAGGCGATGGCGCCGGTAGAACAGAACCAGCAGAAGCACGCCGCCAATGCCGAACGACGTCATGAATGCCCACAGCATCGGCGGCACGGTATTCGCCGTCGCCAGCTTGCCGAGCGGCAGCGTCAGCCCCAGCAGGACGCCGGTGATCAAAAGCAGGCCGAAGGCCGAATCCCACACCGATTTCATCGAGGCGCCCGCGTGATTTTCTTCAGATAGCGTGGTCATGATGACGATATCCTTTACGCGCTCAGGCGACCTGCCGCTGCTCGAACGGCGGAACCTGACGTTGAATGAATGTCTCGAAGGCAGTGCCGAAAGCCGCAAGAAATGCGCGCGCACGCTCATCGATCAACTTGCCGCCGGCATCAAAAAGCGCGCCCGTGTTGCCAATGTAGGCTTCAGGCTGGCCAAGCACCTTCATGTCGAGCGAAGCCAGCGATTGCCTGAGATGATGGTTGGCACCGAAACCGCCGATTGCGCCAAGTGATGTCGAGATGATTGCTGCGGGCTTGCCACCCAATGCACCCTGCCCTTGCGGCCGGGCGCAGATATCGATGGCATTCTTGAGCACACCCGGCACCGAACGCACATATTCGGCGGTGACGAAAAGCACGGCGTCGGCCGAGGAGACTCGATCGCGCAACGCTTGCCAGTCAGCAGGCGGATTTGCTTCCAGGTCTTCGTTGAAGAAGGATACGGCGCCGATGTCTATGAAATCGAGGGAAAGCGCCGGCGTGAGCTCCGCCACCGCTTTCGCCACCTTACGGCTGAAGGATTCCTGGCGCAGGCTGCCGACGAGGACTGCGATTTTGCTCATTTTGATCTCCTGGCAGGCTTGGCCACTTGGCGATTGCTGATCGATGACATATCATTTAATAGAAAGAATCTTAGTGTCAAGATACTTTATGGTGAGATAAATGGACCGTGCTGGGAATGCTGTGGCGCAATGGCAGAAGGAAAGGCCGGATCTCGATGTCCGTCCCATGGCGGTGTTCGGGCGCCTCAGCTACGCCGCCCTGGTGGTGGCGCGGGACAAGCTGAACCCCTTGTTCGCCCAGTTCGGCCTGCAGAATGGCGAATTCGACGTTCTGGCGACCTTGCGGCGCTCGGGCACGCCTTTCGCATTGACGCCGACAGCACTCTATGAAGCCACGATGGTGACCTCAGGCGCCATGACCAATCGGCTGGATCGATTGGAAAAGGCAGGGCTCATCGCGCGTGCGCCTCATCCACAGGACCGCCGCGGCGTGATCGTGCAACTGACGGAAAAAGGCCGCGCCCTCATCGACGAAGCGGTAACCGCCCATGTCGCGAACGAGCACCAGGTTCTCTCGGCGCTGACGCGGGACGAACAGGATCAGTTGGCGGCGCTGCTCGAGAAGCTGATCAGGGGACTCGACGCAAACGATTGACGACCAGAGGCCGAACGCCGCTGGCGGATCTGCGCGCTGATGGAATACGGCCTTGAGCATTTTGTAGCCAAGTGGAATCACTTGGCGTTACAAAAATGCGACGAAAACAAAAACTTAGAGCGTTTCCGCGTTTCCGTGAAAAACGGAAACGCTCTAGTTGCGATCGTCCGGGAAAGTCGGCATCGGCATGAATTCGACGCCGTCCTCGGCCAGGCTCTGGGCCTCCTCGATGGTCGCTTCGCCGTAGATACCGCGCGCATCGGCCTCCCCGAAATGGATCTTGCGCGCTTCCTCGGCGAACTTGTCGCCGACATAGTCCGAATTC
This sequence comes from Mesorhizobium sp. NPDC059025, assembly GCF_042739655.1. Classification (NCBI taxonomy): domain Bacteria; kingdom Pseudomonadati; phylum Pseudomonadota; class Alphaproteobacteria; order Hyphomicrobiales; family Phyllobacteriaceae; genus Mesorhizobium; species Mesorhizobium sp. NPDC059025. The sequence goes on from NZ_JBHYIM010000007.1 coordinate 27,629, forward strand.
TCGCGCATCTTGTCGGCCAGCGCCTTGAGCTGCACCATCGCCTGGCGCTGCTGCTCACCCATGGCCAGCGCCATCCTTTCCTGCTTGCGGCTTGTCGAAACCGCCGGCGCCATCAACGCTTTCTCGACCTTGTGCGAGCCACAGCTCGGGCACTCGACGAAACCGCGCTTCTTCTGCTTGTCGAAGTCATCGTTGGAGCGGAACCAGCCCTCGAAATCGTGCTCCCGCTCACACACCAGGGAAAAGCGGATCAAGACGCGGCTCCCCTGAGCGAGGCCGGCTCTGGCTCGAACCGGCGCAGCGAGAAGTCGCGCGCGTTCTTCAGATTCGGGATCTTGGCGCGTGCTGCCGCCGATTGGGCCGGATCGATTTCGGCAACGATGACCGCCGGCTCGTTGTGGTCTGCCTCGGCAAGGACGCGCCCCCACGGATCGACGATCAGCGAATGGCCATAGGTTTCACGGCCGTCTTCGTGCAGGCCACCCTGCGCGGCGGCGATGACGAAGGCACCGTTCTCGATCGCACGCGCCCTGAGCAGCACATGCCAATGCGCTTCACCGGTCTGGCGGGTGAAGGCGGCAGGCACCGACAGCACCGCGGCCCCACCGAGCGCCTCGGTGCGGAAAAGCTGCGGGAAGCGCAGGTCGTAACAGATGGCGAAGCCGAGTCTCGTACCGGCAAGATCAACGACACCGGCTTCGGCGCCTGGTTCATATGCCGAGGACTCCCGCCAGCTCTCGTCGTTGTCGAGATCGACATCGAACATATGGATCTTGTCGTAAGACGCGAGCGTCTTGCCATCCGGCGCGATCAGCAGGGCGCGGTTGGCAAGCTTGCCGTCGGTCCGCAGGATGGCTGTCGAGCCAATGTGAAAATAGATGCCGAGTTCGCGCGCCAATTGCCTGGCCTTGGCGACGACGACATCCTTGTCCTCGCTGGTGAATATGGACTGCTTGGCATCCTTGTCGCGAACCAGCGCGCCGGTCATCTCGGGCGTCTGTACATAGGTGGCCCCCTGTGCCACCGCGTCGCGCGTAAGGCGCTCCATGTCGGCAGCATTGCGCTCCGGGCTGGTACCGGAGCGCATCTGAATGGCGGCTGCCTTGAAAACACCCATCGTTTCGTCCTCGCTTTTTGATCGTCCTGTGCGTTCAGCGCGCCACAGCACCGGCAAGCAATACATCGAGCCGCCCGGCGTCTTCCAGCGCGTGCAGGTCGTCACATCCGCCGACGTGGACATCCCCGACGAAAATCTGCGGGAAGGTCGCACGGCCATTGGCGCGCTGGATCATTTCCTGGCGCAGCTCCGGCGAGAAGGATGCGTCGTGCTCGGTGTAGGTTACGCCCTTCCTGTCCAGAAGGCGTTTTGCGGCTGCGCAATAGCCGCACATCATGCGTGTGTAGATCGTCACGTCGACCATGGGTCAACAATCCTGCCTTGTCATGAAACCTATATAGTCTCGGACTCGTCGGCCCGAAAGTCCCCCGGCAGGACGCGCGCGAAGGTAAGCACATCGACAGCGGCAGCACCTTTTCTTTTCAGGGCTTTGGCCACCGCTCTCACGGTCGCGCCAGTGGTGTAGACATCGTCCACCACCAGCACACGTCGACCTGCGATTTCGATCTCGACTTCTGGCGGCACCTGGAAAGCGGCCCGCACATTTTCCTCGCGCGCAGCGCGCTCCAGCCCCACTTGCTGGCGCGTTGGCTTTATGCGTTTTATCGCCTGCGGCAGGAAATGCCGCCCTGACCGTCCGGCAAGAGCGCGCGCCAGTTCGGCGGATTGATTGAACTTGCGCCGAAAGAACCGCTGCCAGTGCAGCGGTACCGGTACAATGACATCTGCCTCTTCAAGCAAGTCGGCGCCGGCGCGCGCCATCCAACCCGCCATCCACGGCGCCAGGTCAGTGCGGTCGTTGTATTTCAGCGCCTGCACCATCTGCCTCGCCACCCCCGAATATGCGGCCGCTGCACGCGCACGTTCGAAGGGAGGAGGATCGGCAATCGCTTCGGCGGACAGGAAACCGTCGCCCATGTCATGTGTGAACGGGGTACCCATGACCGGGCACCAGGGCCGCTCGATAAGCCGCAGCTTCGGCCAGCAATCGCCGCATAAAACACCGGACTGGGAGACGTGGCGGCGGCAACCAGCGCAGACCGGCGGAAACAGCATCCGCGCCGGCCATTGCAGCGCTGTCTGGGCTAGCCCCTTGATATCCGCCATCGGATCGGCCACGTGATTGTCCGTCACCAGATCCGCAAGCATAGCAGAAGCAGGTCCCTTCTTTGCAGCCTTTGTTCGACACCGCCCTCTTTCTGACGCGAAAGCGCCGGGCACTGGCTCGGCCCAGCAATGGCGCGGATTTCCTGATGCAACGCGCCGCCGATGATCTGGCCGACCGCTTGGCTGCGGTCGAGCGCCGCTTCAACCGTGGCGCAACCCTGTTCTGCCAGACCGGGCATGCGGCCGATGTTCTTGCTGCGAGCGGCAAGGTCGACGAAGTCATCCGCGTCGAAGCCGATCCCGCCTTTCTTGCCGATGGTCCGGGAGTGATCACAACCGGCGAGACAGTTCCCTTCGAACCCGGCAGCGTCGACCTCATCGTATCGCTGCTGGCCTTTCAATCGATGAACGACATTCCCGGCATGTTCGCCCAGATCCGAAGGGCCCTGAAGCCGGACGGCCTCTTTCTCGGTGCGATGACTGGCGCCGGCACGCTGAGCGAACTGCGCGAAAGCCTGCTTGCAGCCGAAACCGAGCTCCATGGCGGCGCAAGCCCCCGGGTCATTCCCTTTGCCGATGTGCGAGATGCCGGCGCTTTGCTGCAAAGGGCCGGGTTCGCGCTGCCCGTTGCCGACATCGAGACGGTGACCGTGCGCTATGGCACGCCATTCAGCCTCATGAACGACCTCAAGGCGATGGGTGAAACCAATGTCTTGATCGATCGCAGCCGCCGACCGGCCGGCCGCGCACTGCTTGCCCGCGCAGCTGAAATCTATTTCGAGAGATTCTCCGACGCCGATGGACGTATCAGGGCAAGCTTTTCGATCATCTGGCTGTCCGGCTGGGCACCGGATGTTTCACAGCAGAAGCCACTGAAACCTGGATCGGCTACGGTATCGCTGGCTAAGATCCTGGGCGACAACGGGGCAGACAAGTAGGTAACCCTATTACTTGCTGAGAGCCTGGACGAGTTCGCTGCTGTTGTTGTTCCATAACCATGCCAGCCGGTCGGCGAAGGCGCCAACGCCGGCGATGATGACAAGGGTTATCAAACTTCCGATCAAGCCATACTCAATGGCGGTCGTGCCTTTGTTATCCGCCAAGAATCGCCACAGCAATGACATGGTCGCCCCTTCCCGTTCGAGCTCTCTTAGCGACAACTGATTTACAAAGGTTAACGGAGCAGGCTTAAGGCTCGGTGAATCTGCCAGACAGCACTCAGCACGCGCCTGAACGGGTGCCGTTGTCGCGGATGATGCATACCGCTTCGGGGCTGGGCTGCAACACGCTGCGCCGCACCGTATAGGTGTTCATCCGGCTGATCGATCCGGTGCTCATCATGTCGAGCCCGGCCTGAGGGTCCGCGCTGGCAAACCGTTGTCCGAGTTGGCTGTTGAGATAGGAAGCACCAAGGATGGATAGCGCCACCGCCGCCGACCCAAAAAGCAGCGTGACCCTCAGCATGCCCATGCCGATCATGCCCAGCGAACGCTGCGGGCGGATATCCGCCCAGTCCCGATCAATGCTCATGCGCCAACCCCAAGACGGCACCTTGCCGCAGCAGCCCCGGGATTACTCTTTCATGAGTGGATTAAACCTCTGTTAACGCTAATTGTGGCGATCAGAGCAGGTCGATCAGGAAAGGGATAAGCGGCGCATCCGCCGGTGGCATCGGATAATCGCGCATCTGCTTCGGGCGAACCCATTTCAATGCCTGCGCTTCCTTCGGCTCCGGCGTGCCCCAGAAGCGGCGGCAGACGTAAAGGGGCATCAACAGATGAAAGTCGTCGTAGCTGTGGCTGGCAAAGGTCAGCGGTGCCAAGCAGGCCGTCTTGGTTTCGACGCCGAGTTCTTCGCGAAGTTCGCGCACGAGGCAATCTTCAGGTGTTTCGCCCTGTTCAACCTTGCCACCCGGGAATTCCCACAAGCCGGCAAGCTGTTTGCCTTCGGGCCGCTGCGCGATCAGCACGCGGCCATCGGCATCGACCAGCGCACAGGCAACGACCAGAAGCAGCCGCTTCGGTTTGGACGGTTCGAAGCTCATGCGGCGGCCGGCTGCCTGTAGTGATAACGATAAACTTCCTCGAAGCCGAGCCCATGATACAGGGCAAGGGCCGGAGCATTGTCGGCCTCGACCTGCAGCCATGCTTCGCGAGCGCCGCGCAGCCGCGCCCATTTCAGCGCTGACAACACCAGCTGTCGGCCGTATCCCTGCCGCCGCACGGCCTTGTCCGTGGCAATCTCGAACAGGCCGGCCAGATCGCCGTCATGCACACAGATCAGCGTTGCCATCGCCTCATCACCGCGTTCCAGCGCGAACAATCCAGCCTCGGGCTGGATCGCGCCAATGATTTCCGACAGACCGGGCCGCAACGAAGCGTCGGCGCCATGCACTTTCAGCGTCGCCGAAACGAATCGGCTGATGTCCTTGAGCGGTATCTGATCGAGGACATCGTCGACCGGCGCCTTTGCGAGCGGCATGCGCATGACCAGCGACTCGCCGAAACGCGACCAGCCCTCGGCGTCGAGATGTCGCGAAAGGGCAGCTCCCGCGAGCGGCGAAATGCGGAAGGTGAGCGGCCGCCCGTAAGCTTCGAAGCGCCGGCCGGCACGCGCAATGCGTTCGGGCAGGTGATGAACATCATTCGGGTCGAGCGGATTGATCGAATTCAACCGCTTGGCTGGATGGCCGGCCGTCAACCGCACCACCCAGGTACCGTCATAGTGCGCCGCTGCCGCCGGCCACGCGCGAAAGCCTGCCGCTTCGTAGCGGCGGACCTTTGCCAGGACGGTGGCAGGATGCTGCGGATTCAACAAATCAGCTCCGGTAGTCGCCGTTGATGGCAACATATTCCTTGGTGAGATCGCAGGTCCACACCGTCGCCTTGCCGCGGCCTATGCCGATGTCCGCGCGAATGACGATACTGTCGCGTTTCATGTAGGCCGAGGTCGCAGCTTCCGAATATGCCGAGTCGCGCTCGCCATCGACGGCAAGACGATTGTCGCCGAACCAGATCGCCAGCCTGTCGCGATCGGCGGGCTCGCCAGCCTTGCCGACCGCCATGACGACCCGGCCCCAATTGGCATCTTCACCGGCAACCGCAGTCTTCACAAGCGGCGAATTGGCGATCGACAGCGCTATGCGCTTGGCCGAACGCGCCGACTTCGCGCCTGTTACAGTGACTTCGATCTGCTTGCGGGCACCTTCACCGTCGCGCACCACCTGGATCGCGAGTGCCTTCAACATCTTGTTGAGGGCGCGGCGGAAGCCGCCGAGACGTGCATCCTTGGCATCCGTGATCTTGGGTGCGCCACGTTTGGCGGCCGCTCCGGTCGCAAACAGAAGCAGCGTGTCGCTGGTCGAGGTGTCGCTATCCACCGTTACAGCATTGAATGTCTTGGCTGTCCCTTTGGAGAGGAGATCCTGTAGCACCGATGCGGCGATCGGAGCATCGGTCGCGACAAAAGACAGCATCGTCGCCATATCCGGCGCGATCATGCCGGCACCTTTGGCGATACCGTTGAGCGTCACATCGACATCACCCAGCTTGACCGTGGCAGTGACCACTTTCGGATAGGTGTCCGTGGTCATGATCGCCCTGGCTGCCTCGGTCCACTGCTCCGGGCGCGCTTCCTTGGCCATGCCGGCCAGGAGATGGCTGTATTTGCCGGGGTCGAGTGGTTCGCCGATCACGCCGGTCGAAGCCAGGAAAACCTCATCGGAGCCGCAGCCGACAGCCTTGGCGGCGGCCGCGGCGGTCATCGACGTCGTCTCACGGCCTTTTTTCCCGGTGAAGGCGTTGGCGTTGCCGGAATTGACCACCAGCACTCGGGCCTTGCCCTGGCCAAGATTTTCCCGGCACAGGTCGACCGGAGCCGAGGGGCACTTCGAGCGGGTGAACACACCGGCAACGGCAGTCCCGGAGTCGAAGACCATTGTCAGGAGGTCGGTGCGATTCTTGTACTTGATGCCTGCCTCGGCTGTCGCGATGCGTACCCCCTCGATCGCCGGCATCTTGGGATATTTCTTGGGGGCGAGCGGGGAAATCGTAGCGGACATAAGGAACCTCGGCGGTCCGATAAACGGGAAGGATACGCTCCGTTTGCCCGATAGTGCGAACCTTCGCAAGGCGTTTTCTGACGCCCGCGGCCGCGCCTGCTCTAACCCACCGCTGGATTGATGAACCGGCCAAAGACGCGATGAACCGTCGGTATCAGGCCCCAGATCATCGCCGATACCATCGTTGGCGCGATGACCAGCGTACGCTGCCAGATTTCCCACTCTTCCGTCAGCGGTGCCAGCACATAGAGGATCGTGGTGATAAGCAGATAGACGCCGGCCAGCACCAGCAGTGCAAATCGATGGCGGGAAAACCGGGATTGAGTGACGACAGGCGATGCGCTCGTGCTGGACAAGACAGCCTCCATAAGAACGATACGTTTCGTTGCATATATAGAACGCTCCGTTTCGTTTCGTCAAGAGTTGATGTATGGTTGCGGGCGGAGTTTCGAGGAGTGTGGACGCGTTGACCGCAAGTGAAGGAAAGGCCCGCCGTTCGATCGGTGCCCGGCGCAACCCCGCCAGCGCCGAGGCCATTCTCGAGGCGGCCGAAGCCGCACTCCAGGAAGACGGCTATTCCGGCTTTTCCATCGAGGCGGTGGCGCGGCGCGCCCGCGCCGGCAAGCCGACCATCTACCGCTGGTGGCCGAGCAAGGCCGCGCTGCTGATCGATGTCTATCAGCGACAGAAGCATCTCGACTATCCGGACACCGGAGATCTGGAAGGCGACCTCGTGGCATTCCTCACCGGCCTGCTCGCGCATTGGCGCGACACCCCTTCAGGATCGATTTTCCGCTCGATCATCGCCGAAGCCCAGTCGGACGAAGCTGCGGCGCAAGCACTCACGGCCTATGCGGCCAGCCGCCGCGTCGAGCAGGGCAAGATAACCGAACGCGCGAAGGCGCGCGGCGAAGTGGGCGATGACGTCGACCCGCTGCAGGTGGCGGATATGGTGTCGTCCTACGCCTGGGTCCGTCTTCTGACGGGGCGCCTGGACGAAGATGAGGCCAGGATCCGGGCCGCGGTCCGGATCATCGTCCACGGCATGAAGACCCCGCGTTCAGGGTAGAGCCATCGGACGCAGGTCCTTTCACCAGGAATAAAAAGGGCGGCGCCGTTGCAGGCGCCACCCTTTGAAGAGCCGGATCGGCGAAGTCGCAACTTACTTGGTGGCGCTGCCTTCAGCCGCCTCGACGGCCTTGCGCAGATTCTCATCAGGAATCTCGACCTTGGCGGCCTTGCGCGCTTCCTTGACGGCTTCGAAATACTTGTCGCGGATCACCGCCGACTTGGCCTGGTCCTTGACCTGGTCGAAGGCCGGCGGCTGCTGCTGGCGCTTGTCTTCAAGCTTGATGATGTGCCAGCCGAACTGCGTCTGCACCGGCTCCTTGGTGTATTTGCCGACTTCCAGCGCCATTGCCGCCTTTTCGAACTCCGGCACCATCTGGCCGGGGCCGAAGAAACCGAGATCGCCGCCATTGGTCTTGCCGCTCGGGTCCTTGGTGTTCTCGTTGGCGAGCTTCTGGAAATCTTCGCCGGCATCGAGCTTCTTGACGATGGCGTCGGCTTCTTCCTTGGTCTTCACGAGAATGTGACGGGCATGCACTTCATTGACGGGCGGCTGTGAGGCGATTTCCTTGTCGTAACGAGCACGGATTTCGGCATCGGTGATCTTGCCGACCACTTCCTTCTCGACCAGTTCGCCATGCAGGGCACGCTGCTGCAGGAAAGCGACACGACGCTGGAATTCGGGATCCTTGTCGAGCCCGTCGGCGATGGCCTTGGCCGACAGAACCTTGATCTCGATGGCGGCCGACAGTGCCGCGGCGCGACGCTGTTCGGCGGGAAGCTGCGCGAACTGGCGCGACAGCTCACCTTCGGCAAGCGTCAGATCCGCTTCGGTAATCGGCTTGCCATCCACGGTAGCGATAACCGCGTTGGGATCGACCGGAGCCGGGGCCGGAGCTGCAGCGGCATCTGCCGGTTTGGTTTCCTGGGCAGCAAGCGGCGAAACCGCCAGAGCCGACAGGCCGATGGCCAGACCGAGGCTGGCAAGCGACGCGCGGCGAAACAACAAGGTCATGCGAAAGAGCTCCGATGAGGATGATTGGGTCTTTTGATCAGCCGGAATGTGGCAGAATTAGGCGCTCTGCGGGTCAGTAACGCAGCGTTGACATCGATTGTGCCCCCTCTTATCTGTCCAACCACTTGGCGTCCAGAACCGTTTTCCGGGCGCTTTTTGGTGTTTTTCCGTTCAAGCGGGTCTGCAGGATGCCTCCACGTCCGCTCCCGTGCCCTGGATTGCAAGCGAAAGGACCATTGAATGGTCAGTCTCGGCGGTCTCGCCCGTAAGATTTTCGGCTCTTCCAATGACCGCCGAGTCAAATCGACCCGGCCCAGGGTCGAAGCGATCAATGCCATGGAAAACGAGATGCGCGCCCTCTCCGATGCAGAGCTTACCGGCCGCACCGAAAAATTCCGGCAGGATATCGCCAATGGCGCGTCGCTGGACGATCTGCTGATCCCGGCCTTTGCTACGGCCCGCGAGGCGGCCCGACGCGTGCTCGGCATGCGGCCCTTCGACGTGCAGCTGATCGGCGGCATGGTCCTGCACAATGGCGGCATCGCCGAAATGCGCACGGGTGAAGGCAAGACGCTGGTCGCCACACTTCCCGTCTACCTCAACGCTCTTTCCGGCAACGGCGTTCATGTCGTCACCGTCAACGACTATCTCGCCACGCGCGACGCCGAATGGATGGGCCGCGTCTATAAATTCCTCGGCCTCAGCGTTGGCATCATCGTGCATGGCTTGTCGGATGAGGAGCGGCGCGCTGCCTATGCCTGCGACGTGACCTACGCGACCAACAACGAACTCGGCTTCGACTACCTGCGCGACAACATGAAATATGAGCGCGCGCAGATGGTGCAGCGCGGCCACAACTACGCGATCGTCGACGAAGTGGATTCGATTCTCGTCGACGAGGCTCGCACCCCGCTGATCATCTCCGGTCCGCTTGAGGACCGCTCGGATATGTACAACACCGTCGATGCCTTCATCGTGCAATTGCAGCCCGTCGACTACGAAGTCGACGAAAAGCAGAAGACGGCGATCTTCACCGAAGAAGGCACCGAGAAGGTGGAGAACATGTTGCGCGGCGCCGGCTTGTTGAAAGGCGAATCGCTGTACGACGTCGAGAACGTCGCCATGGTCCATCACGTCAACAACGCCCTGAAGGCGCATCGCCTGTTCCAGCGCGACAAGGATTACATCGTTCGCAACGGCGAGATCGTCATCATCGATGAATTCACCGGCCGCATGATGCCCGGCCGCCGCTATTCGGAAGGTCTGCACCAGGCGCTCGAAGCCAAGGAGCATGTGCAGATCCAGCCGGAAAACCAGACACTGGCCTCCGTCACGTTCCAGAATTACTTCCGCATGTACGAAAAGCTTGCCGGCATGACCGGTACGGCACTCACCGAGGCGGAAGAGTTCGGCAACATCTACAATCTCGAAGTCACCGAGATTCCGACCAACCTGCCGGTCAGCCGCATCGATGAAGACGACGAGGTCTATCGGACGGTCGAGGAGAAATACAAGGCGATCGTCCGGGAGATCCGCGAAGCCAATGCCAAGGGACAGCCGACACTTGTCGGCACGACATCGATCGAGAAGTCCGAACAGTTGGCCGAACGCCTGCGCCAGGACGGTTTCAAGGATTTCGAAGTCCTCAACGCCCGCCATCACGAGCGCGAAGCGGCGATCGTCGCCCAGGCCGGCAAGCCCGGCGCCATCACCATCGCCACCAACATGGCCGGCCGCGGCACCGACATCCAGCTGGGCGGCAATGCCGATATGCGCATTGCCGAGGAACTCGCCGACATGCCTGCGGGTCCCGAGCGCGAGGCGCGGGAAAACGCCATTCGCGAGGATGTGAAGCAACTCAAGGAAAAGGCGCTCGCTGCCGGCGGTCTCTACGTTCTCGCGACAGAGCGCCACGAAAGCCGGCGCATCGACAACCAGCTGCGCGGTCGTTCCGGCCGTCAGGGCGACCCCGGCCGCTCGAAGTTCTTCCTGTCGCTGCAGGATGACCTCATGCGCATCTTCGGCTCCGAGCGCATGGACGGCATGTTGCAGAAGCTCGGCCTGAAGGAAGACGAGGCCATCATCCATCCCTGGATCAACAAGGCTCTCGAGAAGGCGCAGACGAAGGTCGAGGCGCGCAACTTCGACATCCGCAAGAATCTGCTCAAGTATGACGACGTCTCCAACGACCAGCGCAAGGTGGTGTTCGAGCAGCGCATCGCGCTGATGGACGGCGAAAGCCTCTCCGAGACGGTTGCCGAAATGCGCAACGACGTCATCGACGAGATCGTCGCCAAGGCCATTCCGGAAAATGCCTATGCCGAGCAATGGGATATCGCCGGCCTCAAGGCGGAGGCCCAGCAGTACCTCAATCTTGATCTGCCGATCGAGGAATGGGTCAAGGAAGAGGGTATTGCCGAAGACGATATCCGCGAACGCATCACCAAGGCCGCCGACGAAGCCGCCAACGAACGCGCCGGCCGCTTCGGCCCGGACGTCATGAACTATGTCGAGCGCTCCGTCGTCCTGCAGACCCTCGATCATTTGTGGCGCGAGCACATCGTCAATCTTGACCATCTGCGCTCTGTGGTCGGCTTCCGCGGCTACGCCCAGCGCGACCCGCTTAACGAATACAAGGGTGAGGCTTTCGAGCTGTTCCAGGCCATGCTGGGCAATCTTCGCCAGGCTGTGACCGCACAGCTGATGCGCGTGGAACTGGTGCGCGAGGCAGCCGACGCACCGTTGCCGGATGCCCCTGAGATGTTCGGCCAGCATATCGATGCCAGCACCGGCGAGAACGATTTCGGCGAGGGCACGGACGTAGCTGTCCTTGAAGACGCGCGCATCGTTCCTGCCGAGCAGCGCGACCCGCAAAACCCCGCAAGCTGGGGCAAGGTCGGCCGCAACGAGCCCTGCCCTTGTGGTTCGGGCAAGAAATTCAAGCACTGCCACGGCGCCTTCGGCTGATCGGCCGGGCGCACCATGGCACCAGCCAGGCGTCGCTATTGCGGCTTTGGTGATGCAAGTTGCAGGGTGAAGACGGTCCCTGCCATGCCGTCTGCCAGTTTCGGCGCGAAGGTCAGCGGAACGCATTTCTGAACGGCTTCGGTCGCCGCCTGGACCAGCTTCTTGCGCTGGTCGGCGTCACCGTCGACACGGATGCTGGTCGCCTTCGGTTGGCCGATCAACGTTCCGTCGCGCTTGAAACTGAATTGCAGCGTGATTGAACCTTTCGCCGCGTCGGAAGATGGGGCCCAGCAGCTCTGCAGCGCAGACCCAACCTCTCCCATCGTGTTCAAAGGTTCAGCCGACAGCGTTCCTGCCGACAGCCCGACGGTCAGGGCTGCCAGCACGATACCGGATGCGATTTTCATTGTGGTTTCCTCCGCGTCGGCTCCCTCCTCGTCCGACGATTTTTCAATGATGACCGACAGGCTTTTGTTCCACTGGCCCAATCAGCTTTTCGAGAGCGTGTTTCTGCTGTCGCGGCCTGCGATGACCCGCCTTCTCCACAAGGCTGTCAGCAGCCGACTGCAATGGCGGGAGCAAGGGAAGACATTCCCCGAAACTTTGTTAAAAGGCTGCGGGGGCGTCGCGAGGTTGATATGCTTGCTGAGATCGCAAGGCCGATCGGACTGACGCTGCGCCTGCTCTGGCGTTTCTGGCCGCAACTCATTGCATTGGTATTGGTTGGGCTGATCGCCAATGGCCTGTTCATGCGGCTTGCCACGCATGTCGCGATTGCCAACCACATGGCCGGCCTGGCGCTGCTGACGCTGGTTGCTCTATCTCAGCTGGTTGTCACCGTCGCCATGTTCCAGACCTTGCGGCCGGCCCTGCCTGCCGTGCGTGCCGCCCAGGCAGCCGCCAGCGGTGGAACTGTTGAAGAACCCGGGACGAGCGGCAGCGCCCGCCTCGCCAACATGGTCACGGTCGCGCTGCTGCCGTTCTTCGCCTACTACGCCGCATGGGGCTTTCTCAGCGACACCGTGCGGCAATATTCGCGCGCGGCGCTCGATCTCGCGCCGTTCGGCGAATCGGGAAACGTGCTGGATGTTCTGGATTCACGCTGGCTGCTGTTTTCCGTCGCCATTTCCTGGCTGATCCGCCGTGGCGCCAAGGAAATGCAGAAACGCGGTGGCGCTTCTTCGGCCTGGCAGATCATTGTCGTCATCTGCGAGACCAACTGGATCTTCATCGGTATCTACGTCATCAGCCGCTGGAAGGATGACGTCCTCTCCTGGGTGATGAGCCGCAACATCGGCTCGTTTTTTCAAGCCACGCTGGACACCATCGCCGCGCCAGTCGGCAACGCCATGGCGGCAGCGCCGATTGTGCCCGTCGAAATGACCCCCGCCGGCACTTCAGCCACACTGATCAACCTGTTCTTCTACATGCTCGTACCGGTCATCTGGCTGGTGCTTGCCGCGCTGATCTATGGCTATGACGTGCGCGACGACAGGGAGCTGATGCGCGTCCACCAGCGTGTCGAGCGCCTTGGCGAGCGCTACCGGGCGATCCCGAAATTCCTGCGCGATTTCGTCGAACACTTCATCAGCGGCTATCGCTCGCGCTATCTGCCGATCGCCAACGGCGTGCGCCTGACCCTGAATTCCGGCGTATTGCTGATCATCGTGTTGATCGTCGGCTACCGGCTGATCGACTGGGCTGCCGCCTGGGCCTGGCTGGGTGCAACACGACTGATCGGCCCCCACGATCTCGACAGCTGGCAGGTGCTGGCAAATGGCGTGACGTTCCTGTTCGGCAGCCCGTTCCAGGACAGTTCCACCGGCATCCTGGTCGAGCCCCTGCGCATCTGCCTGTTGGCCGCCGTTCTGGAATGCGCGTTCGCCTTGCCGAAACGAACCTCTGCGGAGATTGCCAGCGAGGCTACCTAACTCAGGCAGGCAGCCCTGTGTCAGTTCTGCGGCCGCTGAAACAGCAGGAAGCCCGGTCGCTCACTGGCTACGCCTACCGCTGGCCGGATGGTCGCCGTGGCATCTTTCGGCACCAGGAAGGTCTCGCGTATCTTCAGCGCATCGCCAGTTTTGGCACCGGAAAAGATCGCCGAGTTGCAAGTCATGGCATCTTCGGTCTGCCTGAACGACACTGCTGCCGTCGGCAGCCAACGGCGGCCTGCGCCGTCGATGAGCATGATCCTGCAGCCCAGCCACAAGCTCTGCAGATCGGTCTCGCCGACAGTCACCGTGAGGTCGACCAGCACCGGAACCACCTCCGGCGGGATGTCGGCGCGCCCGAGCGCGGCACGCAGGTCGCTCAATTGCCAGTCGCTGCCACCGAAACGCGCTTTGCTGCCCCAGGCAACGTCCCTGGCAAAGAAGTCCCGGTTGCGCAGCAGTTCCCTTACGTCCTCATACGACATCACCGCCAGCGCTGCGGGGATCAGCACGATCAGCGCCATCAGGCTACGCAGCCACCAGCGTCTCTCGGCCGGCTTACGTTCGTTCCCGGTTTCATCGATTGGCTGTGCCGCGATGCTCAAGACAGGTCCTCAGAATGCGTCGCCGAGTTCATAGGTTTCGATTGTGCCTTCCGGCAGCCCGTCGGCCTGTGCGGGGATTGCTCCGAGCGCAATCCGCGCTTCCGAATCGAGCGGCCCCGCCAGCTTGCCGGATACAAGCAGCACGGCACCGGCAGCCTGCGAGGGCAGGATTTCGAACACCAGTCTCGTCCTGCCGGCCACGCCGGGATCCAGCGCGACAGGCAACGCACCGGCTGCAAGCGACGCGCGCTCGCTGGCCCGATAGTTGAGACCATCCGGCCCTTGCCAGGTCGCGGCCGCGACCATGGCCGAACGGTCCCTTGCGTCGAGCCTGGCCGTCACGATGGCCCATATGCCGCCGGTCGTGAGCAGTTTCTTCTGGCCGAACCGGTCGAATTTCAGCGTACGGGCAAAGACGACCTTGTCGACCGCGATGTCGAATGTCCGTGTTTGGATCGTCTCGCCGATCTTGCCGTAAACCGGAATCGGAGCGGTCAGATCGGCATAGTGCGGTTTGGTTGTCTGCATGCCGTAGCAAAGCAGGGCAGCGAGAAGGAGAACCGCAATATTGGCAATCCGCCGCATCATGGCCGGATATCCGGAGTATCGGGCCCGGCCCCAACGGGCATCGCCACTGTGCCTATGACATGTTCATTGTACCAGCCGGGCACACCGTAAAGATTGTCGCGTTTTTTGTAGATCTCGCCATTCACGGCGAGCACGAGACGTTCGGGTGGCATTGCGTCTGCCGGCACCCCCCAGACATAGGCCATGCGCTCCGGCAGCCCGGGCTGCAGCGCCGGCGACATCGACGAGTCCCGAACAAGCACGATATAGGGCTTGTCGTCCGTCCCGCCGGTCGATTTGAAGGTCGTGAAATAGTCCTTGCTCGATAGCGCCGTGCGGTTCGTCATCTCGGCTTCGAAGACCAGGGCCTTCTCACCGGCTTTCAGCGGCAGCCCGTAGACGCCCTTGTCGACCGTATAGGCGCGCAAGGGCCTGACTTCCCAAGGGCCGGTCTCGACCGGCTGGCCCGGCTGCAGCACGACGACCGGTTTCTGGATCGCATCGAACATGCCAAGGGCGCTACCCACCGCGAGTGCCGCGAAGGTGCCGATACCGCCAACAAGCCAGGCTTTGAGCTTTGAACGGGCGCCGCCGAACATGAAGCCTTCCGAATCTTGCGCCCGCCAACCGCGTGGCAAACTAGTGCGGAAATCTCGTCATTGGAACCCAGGAGGCGATTTCGCGGGGAGATGCCGACAGTCTCCTGACTATGCCTGCCAAACTCAGCACCGACATCACAAACCTGGTTCACCGATCCGGTTGTGCATCTGCCAGCGCGATAAGGTTTCGCAATGCCTCGACGCCAAGCCGGTTCAAATGCCTGCGACCGAGCGCGATGTTGATACGCATGGCGATCTCATCGGCATCCGCACCTCTCAGATGGGCCAGCTGCTCTATGCCGATCTCTTCCAACCAGGCAATCATCCTGGGCCCGATCGAATGCGCCTTGAGCATTGCCTTGCGCTCGGTTTCGTCGATCATCCTACCCCGAACCGTTTCTTAAGCTGTCCGTCATACATAGTCTGCCATGTCGGGGCCTGTTAAGGTCCAGGGCAAGGACCTGGAGTATCGCGTGCGCTTTTCTGCAGCCACGACAGCCGAGCGGCTTCTGCCGCAGCGCCTGGCGCTGCGTGCACGGCCTCTGCTCGGCAAGCTCGATGCGCTCCTCTTTTCGTCCGATGAACGTGGGCAAGCAGGACGCATCTCGCTGATCGCCTTCGCCATCCGCGTGATCAGCGCCGTCATCGCCTTTGTCAGCCAGGTGCTGATGGCTCGCTGGATGGGCTCCTTCGAGTACGGCATTCTGGTACTGGTCTGGACGACGATGGTGATCGTCGGCAACCTGTCCTGCCTCGGCTTTCACACCTCTGTCATCCGCTTCATTCCCGAGTTTCGCGAGCATGGCAAGCTTGACGAACTGCGCGGCATCCTGCTGGCCAGCCGGATTTTCGTACTGGTTGCGTCGACCCTCATTGCACTGATCGGTATCGCCGGAGTCTGGCTGTTTTCCGGCTGGCTCGAAAACTATTATGTGGTGCCGTTCATCCTTGGCATCTTCTGCCTGCCGATGATCGCGATGTCCGACTTGCTCCAGGGCATCGCCCGGGCCCATTCCTGGACACTTTCGGCCCTCTCGCTCGTCTACATCGTCCGCCCGATCGCGATCCTTGCCTGCATGGGGCTTGCGCTGTTGATCGGCATGCCGGCGGATGCCAGGACTGCCTTGATCGCCTCGATCGTCGCCACCTATGCCACCACCATCTTCCAGTTGATCGAGATCACCGCGCGCACCGATGCACGCGTACCCTCCGGCCCCAGAGCCATCCATATGCGCGACTGGATCGCCGTATCCCTGCCGATCTTCCTGGTGGAGAGTTTCTTTTTTCTGCTCACCAATGCCGACGTTCTGATGGTTGGCTTCTATCTGCAACCCGACGATGTCGCCGTCTACTTCGCCACGGTGAAGACGCTGGCACTGGTGCATTTCGTCTATTTCGCCGTCAAGGCCGGTGTCGCGCAACGCTATGCCCACTATACCCATGGCGACAGGGAAAAACTCGCCACCTTTGCCCGAGAAACGGTTTCGTGGACCTTCTGGCCATCGCTGCTGATGGCGCTTGTGGTTCTTCTTCTCGGCAAGCCGATGCTGATCCTGTTCGGGCCGGAATTCACCAGCGGCTACCCGCTGCTGTTCCTGCTGGTCTGTGGCGTCGTTGCCCGCGCAGCTGTCGGCCCCTGCGAGAGCCTGCTCACCATGAGTGGCCATCAGAATATCTGCGCTGCCGTTTTCGCAGTGACGCTGGCCCTCAACATTGCACTCAATGTGGTGCTGATCCCGACCTTCCATCTCTGGGGGGCCGCGCTGGCCACGGCGCTCGCCATGGTGTTCGAGGCTGTCGCCCTGTCGTTCACGGTCTGGCGCAAGCTCGGCATCACAATGGCTATCTTCATTCCCGCCAGAGGAGCCGCCTGATGGCCGCCGTCCCACTGATCGAGGAAACCAGTGGTGGTCCCGCCGGGACCCTGATGACTGGTTTGGCTGGTGTCGTTGCCGATGCCGCCCACCTTGCCGAGATCGAATTGCTGGCTTCCAGCCGGCCGGAACGGACGCTCGCCGTCTATCCGGCTTCGGCGGGTTTCGATCTGGTCGAGGAACTCGACTATCTGTGCAACCGGACCGTCGAGCCCAACGTCTTCTTCAACCCGCGTTTCCTGGCACCGGCAATGCCACGCCTTGAAGACCGGGAAGTGCGGCTCGCCGTGATCCGCGACGGTAACGAACATCGCAGCCGGCTGCGGCTCCTGGTGCCTTTTTCAGTCGAGCGGCCCGGCATTCCGCTGGCGGCCCCCATCATGCGAACCTGGGCAAGTCCATTCGGCCCCGTCGGCACCCCGCTGGTCGACCGGGACGATCCCATCGGCGTGATCGAAGATTTCTTCGCGATGCTGTCACGACCGCATCTGAAGCTTCCCAAGGTCTTTGCCCTGCCCGACATGCGCCTCGATGGCCCGATGGCCAGCCTGCTGCGGGCGCTCGCCGAGGCACGCAACCTGCCATTGGTGATCACGGGCGAAACGCAGCGTCCATTCCTGCAAAGCAAGCTTGATGGTGAGGCCTACCTCAAGCAATCCCTGCGCTCACACCACTACCGCGAGTTCCGCCGCCTGAAACGACGGCTTGGCGAAACCGGAAAATTGCAGCACGAAGTGGCGCGTGGGCCGGAAGAGATCCGGCAGGCAATCGAGAATTTCCTGACGCTGGAAGCGTCCGGCTGGAAAGGGCGCGAGCGCACGGCCATGGCCATAGATCGCTTTCGCGCCGCCTTCGCCCGCGAAGCGGTGCATCGCCTCGCCGAGCAGGACATGTGCCGTATCCATGCGCTGACATTGGATGGCCGCACCATTGCCAGCCTCATCGTCTTTGTCGAAGCCGGCCACGCCTATACGTGGAAGACTGCCTATGATGAGACGCTGGCCTCGTTCTCACCAGGCACGCTGCTGATGATCGAGGTGACCAAGCAGCACCTCGACGATCCCAACATCATCATGACCGATTCATGCGCGGTGCCCGACCATCCCGTCATGAGCCGCTTGTGGATGGAACGCAGGCCGGTCGGTACTTTCGTGATCGGCCTTACGCCGGACGCCGACAAGGCGACAAGGCAGGCCGCTTCCCATCTGCACCTCTATCGCGAGACCCGTAACTTCGCCCGGTTGCTGCGCAACAGGGTGAGGAGCCTGTTCAGCCGCAACTGAATTGAAGACGGACCGGCTGTCGACATTCCCGCGCGGCAAACCATGGCGAGCTTCGACCGCCCGCCTGAGATTTTTACTGCCCATACTTTAGTTTAATCTAAACTATTGATATGTATCATCTTTTCAAAGTTTTCATTCCTAACGCCGTCCGAATGGAGTACACAGGAACTACGGTAGGACGAAGGCACGTCGTGTTACCGTAGCCCGCTTGCCACACCCCCCAACCCCACCCCGGCAAGCGGGCTCGTTGGGGCTGCGAAGTCACCCGAAACGATGGCCCGGATCGGTTTGGGGCGCCGGTAGCCAGCGCATCGTGGCCGGGCGCACTCGAACTCGAAGGATGTGCAAGGACGACCGTGCGTCGGCCGTCCCATCGGAGCCGTGAGCGAAGCGAACTGGCATGAGATAAAGTTTGGTGCCCCTAGCCGGGATCGAACCAGCACTCCTTGCGGAACTCGATTTTGAGTCGAGCGCGTCTACCAATTCCGCCATAGGGGCCCCGGACCGGGCGGTCCAGATGGGCGCGGACTATACGGTCGCGCACTGGTTCGTCAACTGGCGCAATGCATCCGGCAACTGAAATTGCCACAAACCTCCAGCCCACCAGGTGCGACCTTTCGGTTTCGTGAAGCCTCCGGCCATTGTGTGGCCAAGAAATTCTTTCTAGAGCATGACGCTGACCAAGAAGGGGGCTGCATGCTTCGCGGACTTTACGACTGGACACTGTCGCTTGCGGCCAGGAAATCGGCCGAGTGGTGGCTGGCCTTCATCGCTTTCGTCGAGAGCTCGGTCTTCCTGGTGCCGGCAGACGTGCTTTACCTGCCCATGGCGCTTTCCCGCCCCGACCGCGCCTACCGCTACGCGCTCGTCGCCACCATCGCTTCCGTCCTCGGCGGCGTTGCCGGCTGGTTCATCGGCCACTATGCCTATGAAGCCGTGGCCAAGCCGGTGCTGGAATTCTACGGCAAGTACGACGAATTCGAAGCGCTGCGCACCTCGTCCGGTATCGGCTTCATCATCCTGATGCTGATCACGTCGGGAGCCGCGCATCTGCCGCCGATCAAGGTGGTAACGATCCTCTCCGGCGTCATCGGCGTGAACCTGCTGCTGTTCATCGTGCTCGCCATCGTGGCGCGCGGCGGCCGCTTCCTGCTGCTTGCCTGGCTGCTGCGCCGCTACGGCGAACCGATCCGTGACTTCATCGAGAAGCGGCTCGGCCTGCTGGCCGGGGCCGCTGCCGTCATCCTCATTCTGCTTTATTTCGCGGCCAAATACGCCCTCTAGGCGACAGCCGCCGATACCAGGAGCAAACCAGATGTCCGAAGCGACGACGCCCACTCAACGCGCTCCGATGCTTACCGCCGCGTTCCTGACAGTGGCCATGGCCGCCACGGTCGGTTCAGCGCTCGCCTTCCAGTACATAGGCGGCTACATCCCCTGCAAGCTCTGCTACGAGCAGCGCATCCCCTACTACGTCGGTGCACCACTTATGCTGCTTGCGGTTCTGGCGGCGGTCTTCAAGCTGCCGGCCTGGATCACTCGCGCCCTGCTGATCGTCGGCGGCCTGCTCATGGTCTACGGCCTCTATCTCGGCGTATTCCATTCCGGCGTCGAATGGGGCTGGTGGCCAGGCCCGACCGATTGCACCAACGTCGCCGGCCCGGTCGACACCGGCGGCAACGGCGTGCTCGATGCGCTTGACAAGTTCGTGCCGCCTTCCTGCGACAAGGCCGCTTTGCGCATCCTCGGGCTGTCCCTGGCCGGCTGGAATGCCATTGCCAGCGTGATCCTGGCGGCAGTTGCCTTCCGCGGGGCTTTCAAGCGCGTTTGAAAAGATAGCGGGCCTTACGGCTCCAGTTCCACATCCCAGTAAAGATAGTCCATCCAGCTTTCGTGCAGATGGTTGGGTGGGAAGAGACGGCCATTGTTGTGCAGGTCGTGCACAGTCGGCTGGTAGGGCTTCTGCAGCGGCCACATCTTGGCCTGGGAAGGCATCATGCCGCCTTTGCGCAGATTGCAGGGAGAACAGGCGGCGACCACATTTTCCCACGTCGTCGCACCGCCGCGATGACGCGGGACCACGTGGTCGAAGGTGAGATCCTCCGGCGTCCCGCAATACTGGCACTGGAAGCGGTCGCGCAGGAAGACGTTGAAACGCGTGAAGGCCGGGTAGCGCGAAGGCTTCACATAAGCCTTGAGACTGACGACGGACGGCAGCTTCATCGAAAAATTCGGCGAGGAGACCGCGTGCTCGTATTCGGCGACGATATTGACGCGATCGAGGAACACCGCCTTGATCGCATCCTGCCAGGACCAGAGCGAAAGCGGGTAATAGCTGAGCGGACGATAATCCGCATTCAGCACCAGTGCTGGAAGCCCATCCGGAGATACGGCAACCGTCACGTTGTTTGCCTCCTTCGTTCCCGAACCGAACGACGCGGATACTGTAAGCCCGACATGACAGGGATGTGAAGCGGGAAGCCGTGCCGAACACCCCTCAAAAGAGCATGATTTTTAAGCTTTTTTGCGGCTCAGACCGGTGGAGCGGCGTCCCTGCCCTTCAATTCCCTGTAATAGGACCAGAAAAGTCGCGCCGCGACACCTCTCCAGGGCGCCCATGATTCGGCCAGGAGGATGAGCCTTTTCTCGGCCGGACGCGGGTCGATCGACAATGCGTGGCCGACCGCGCTCTGCAGCGCGACGTCCCGCGCAGGAAACACATCCGGATGCCCTGCAGCGAACAGCAGGTAGCATTCCGCCGTCCATGGACCGATGCCCGGAACAGCCGTCAATGTGGTGATTGCTTCGCCGGCTTCCAGGGAACAGAGATGATGCAGGTCGAGGCCGTCCGCGACTGCGCCAGCGACAGCGAGCAGCCCACGCTGCTTGGGCCGTGACAATCCGGCCTCGCGAAAGACGTCTTCACCTGCACCCAGGATGGCGTCAGCCGTCAGCGGATCCAGCAACCTGGTCAGTCGGCCGAAAATGGCGTCGGCGCTGGCGCGCGATACCTGTTGCGAAACGATGATCGAGGCGAGGCTGGCAAAACCGGGTTCCGAAAGCCGCAGCGGCACGTCGCCGGCAAAGGCACGCACCGTTTCCAGGCGCGGATCGATGCCGCACAAGGCATCCAGGCCCGCGGCGATGTCATTGAGAGAGGTGATACGCTGCATGTTCCTTGTCCGGGAGAGGCCGGCAAGGTAGCAATCCGGCTAACGCTTGCAAAACCCGATTGCCGCCGATCGATGACACTCCTGACATTTCGTTTCGCCCCCAGCCCGAATGGCGACCTGCATCTTGGCCACGCCTACTCGGCGCTGCTCAACCAGCAACTGGCGAACGACAATCGAGCACGCCTTTTGCTGCGCATCGAAGACATCGATACCACGCGCTGCACACCGGAATTCGAGACCGGCATCTTCCGTGATCTCGAATGGCTTGGCGTACGCTGGGAGGAACCGGTGCGACGGCAGTCGCAGCATTTCGACGAATACCAGGCAGCCCTTGAAAGGCTGATCGCCGAAGACCTCGTCTACCCTGCCTTCATGAGCCGCGGCGATATCCGCGCGTTCATCAGCGACCGCGAACGGCGCGGGCGCGACTGGCCACGCGATCCGGATGGCGCACCACTCTATCCGGCACTAGACAAGGCTTTGTCCCGGAAGGAGCGCAAGGCGCGCATTGCCGAAGGGATACCTTTCGCCTGGCGCCTCGACGTTGCGGCCGCGCTGTCTCGGGTCGGTGGTGATCTCTCCTGGACGGAATTCGAAAACACGAGCCTGTCGACGGCCCGTCATATCCCGGCAAAGCCGCAGGACTGGGGAGACGTCGTGCTGGCGCGTCGGGACATTCCGACCAGCTACCATCTGTCCGTCGTGCTCGATGATGCCCTGCAAGGCGTCACCCATGTCGTGCGCGGCATGGACCTGTTCCACGCAACGGCCGTGCAGAGACTGTTGCAGGAACTGCTCGGCCTGCCGCGACCCGCCTATTTCCACCACCGGCTGATCCTGGGTCCGGACGGACGCAAACTCTCGAAGAGCATCAAGGACACGGGACTCGCCGCACTGCGTACCGACGGTGCGACGGTTGAGGCCATTCGCAATATGATTGGCCTATAGGACCGCTCCGCCAGCAGCTTCAATTCGCGTTACTTTAAAAGTAAGCGATTTTGGCTTTGCCCGGCCCGGTTAGCAGGCTAGAGCGGCACATTCCTCATCAGAAAGCGATCGGTCCTTCCATGCACGAGCTCAAGCGGTTCATTCCCGCCACTTTCGTCGTGCTGTGGGCAACCGGTTTCATCGGCGCACGCTACGCGATGCCGTGGGCCGAGCCATTCACCTTCCTGGCCATCCGTTTTGCCATCGCCGCGGCGCTGTTCGCCGTACTGATCGTGTTCCTCAAGGCGCCGTGGCCGAACCGTACGCAGGCCCAGCACGCTGTCATCGCCGGCATTCTCATGCACGGCATCTATCTCGGAGCGGTCTTCTGGGCGATCCACCGTGGTCTTCCTGCCGGCATCTCGGCGCTGATCGTCGGCCTGCAGCCGCTGATCACCGCGGTCATGGCCGGCAAACTTCTCGGTGAGGAAATCCAGCCCCGACACTGGGCTGGCCTGGCAATCGGTTTCGTCGGCGTCGTCACCGTTTTGTGGCCCAAGCTCGGTGCCTTGGGCGGCGGCGTCACGGCGGCCACGCTCACGGCCTCCGTCATCTCGGTCATTGCCATGAGCGCCGGCACCGTCTGGCAGAAACGTTTCGGATCATCCGGCAACCTCGTCGCGTCGACCTTCTGGCAGTATGTCGGCGGCACGGCCGTGATGGTGATCGCGAGCTTCGTCTTCGAGACCCGCGTCTTCACCGTCAATGGCGACTTCATCTTCGCCATGGCCTGGCTCGTTCTGGTGCTGTCGGTCGGCGCCATCTTCCTGCTGATGGTGATGATCCGCGAGGGAGCGATGTCGAAGGTCGCGTCGCTGTTCTACCTGGTTCCCGCGGTGACCGCAGTGATGGCCTGGGTCCTTTTCGGTGAACATCTGAACCTGGTCCAGATCGTCGGCATGGCCATCACCACCTTCGGTGTCGGGCTGGCCACGGCTCAGCCGACGCGGGCGCGTGCTTCGGCGTAGCGGCTGATGGCGGCATTGAGTTCTCCGCCCAGAATGAAGACCACCGAGACGATATAGAGGAAAACCACGGCGATCATGATCGAGGCTAGGCCGGCATAGGTCGTCACATAGGACGAGAAATGGTCGAGGTATGAGGCGAAGATCGTCGACCCGATCAGCCAGCCGATCAGTGTGAAGCCGATGCCTGGAAGGATCGACACGATGCTGCGCCGCCCCATCGGCAGCCAGATGTGCACGGCAAAGAGCGCGAACACGATGACCGCCGAAGCGATGACGAACCGCCACAGCGTGATCGTGCCCATATAGGGGCCGATCCAGTGGAAATGCGCCTCCGCCAGACGTGCGATCAACGGTGCGAAAACCAGCAGAAGACTGATGGCCAGGAAGCCGACGGCGGCGATCAGCACGAAGACGATGCTCTGTGTGCGACGGAAGAAGATCGAACGTGTCTCCGTCATGCGATAGGCCCGGTTCAAGGAAGTGCGCACCGCCTCGATGCCGTTGGAGGCGAAGAAACCGGCGAGCAGCACGCCGTAGGTGAGAAGGTCCGTTCGCCGGACCGTCAGTACGTTGATGACCTCCCGCGCGATCGGCTTGGCAATCTGCTCCGGCCAGGTGTCGAACAACAGTGGCACGATCGTCTCGACGAAAGCCTGCGCGCCAAGGAAACTCGCCAGCGAGGTGGCAAAGATCAGGAATGGAAACAGCGCCATCAGCGAGGTAATCGCCAGGTGACTGGCCATCGCCCAGCCGTCGTCATTGTTGAAATGGCCGGCCGCATCGTAGAGCACGCGGCGGAGGGCGACGATGGTACGCAGCAACGATAGTGTTCCTCCAGTTGTTTCCAGGCGGCGAATATGGGAAGTGATTGCGGCAAATGGCAAGCCTCGCCGCATCTTCCAGCACGTCATCGCAAGCGCCGCGCACGATCATCGTCACCGGCGCATCGTCGGGCATTGGCGCCCATTGCGTGCGAGCCTTGAAGGCAGACGGCTGGCGCGTGTTCGCCACGGCCCGCAAATCGCAAGACATTGCAGCACTGGAAGCCGACGGCATCGAGGCCTTCTATCTCGACTATCGCGAACCGGAGTCGATCAGGATCCTGGTCGAGGCCGTGCTCGAACGCAGCGGCGGCCGGCTTGACGCACTCTACAACAACGGCGCCTACGCCCAGCCCGGCGCGGTCGAGGACCTGCCCGTCGAAGCGCTGCGTGAACAGTTCGAAGCCAATCTGTTCGGCTGGCATGATCTCACCCGCCGGATCGTGCCTCTGATGCGCACCCAGGGTCATGGCCGCATCGTTCACTGCTCTTCTATCCTCGGCCTTACGCCGGTGCCGTTTCGCGGAGCCTATGCGTCGTCCAAACACGCGCTGGAGGGATTGATGCTGTGCCTGCGTCAGGAACTGGAAGGCAGTGGCGTCCACGTCTCGCTGATTGAACCCGGCCCAATTGCCTCGAAGTTTGCAAGCAACGGCCTGCCCTGGTTCCTGAAGCATATCGATCATGAGAATTCGGTGCACCGCGCGGCCTATCAGGCGCAATTGCAGCGGCTCAAACAGGGCGGAATCCGCTCGCCCTACAAGCTCGGACCGGAAGCCGTCTACAAAGTGCTGACCCATGCGCTTCTGTCGCAACGCCCCCGGCCCCACTATGTGGTAACGATGCCGGCCAGAATCGGGGTAGTGCTGAAACGCCTGTTGCCGGCTTCAATGCTCTACCGCATCCTCGCCAAGCGCGCTTGAACGGAACGGAATACGCCATGGGCACTGTTTTCAACATCCTCGCCATCGTCGTGATGGTGGCCGTGGTCGCGGTGCTGATCCGCGGCCTCGTCAACATGATGCGGGGCGGTTCGGGCGTCACCTCGAACAAACTGATGCAGGCGCGCGTGCTGCTGCAGTTCCTGGCGCTGGTCCTGATCATGCTCGCGGTCTACTTCACGCGCAAATAGCCCAAACAGGCTCAGGGCGGGCGAGAGGACACGCATGGTCAAGCTCAACAAGATCTACACCCGCACCGGCGATGCCGGCACTACAGGGCTCGGGACCGGTGCTAGGCGGCTGAAATCCGACCTGCGCATCGAGGCGTGCGGGACGGTGGACGAGGCCAATGCCTGCATCGGCCTGGCACGCCTGCACACGGCTGTAGCCCACCCTGCGATCGATGTGATGCTTGGCCGAGCCCAGAACGATCTGTTTGATCTGGGGGCCGATCTTTCCGTGCCGGACGATGGCAAGCCGCTGGAATACGAGCCGCTGCGCATCATTGCCTCGCAGGTCGAACGTGTCGAGACGGACATCGATCTGCTCAACAAGGACCTGCAGCCGCTGAAATCCTTTATCCTCAACGGCGGCACGCCCGCTGCTGCCGCCCTGCATCTCGCCCGAACGGTCACCCGCCGCGCCGAACGCGTCATGGTGGCGCTGGCCCAGAACCCGGACGAGCAGGTTGGCGCCGAGGCGCTCAAATACATCAACCGCCTGTCCGACTTCCTGTTCGTGGCCGCGCGCACGGTCAATGACAATGGAAAGTCCGACGTGTTATGGGTGCCGGGCAAGAACCGCTGATTTGGCGTCAGCGGACAAGGGGCGGAAACCGGCCACATGTTCATTCCGCTTTACGATTCCAATCACCTGCGCCGCATTCGCTATGCCTACGTCAATATCGCGCTGATTCTGTTCAACGTCGCGATCTATCTGGTCACGCGCGTCGGCGGCGATGACTATGCCGCGGGCGCCACGCTCAGCTACGGCTTCATCCCTTCCGTGGTCCACGACATCGCGGAACTGTCGCCGCAATTCATCGTCATCCCGGAACAGCTCAGCTATCTCACCTACTCTTTCCTCCATGCCGATATCTGGCACCTTGGCGGCAACATGCTGTTCCTTTGGGTGTTCGGCGACAATGTCGAAGATGCGCTCGGGCATGTCCGCTATCTGATCTTCTATCTTGCCTGCGCAGCCGGAGGTGCCTTCTTCCACGGCTTTGTGGCTCCAGGGTCCGAGCAACCGCTGATCGGCGCGTCGGGGGCCATCGCCGGCGTGGTGGCTGCTTATCTGATCCTCTATCCGCGCGTGAAGGTATGGGTGCTGGCCTTTGCCCGCATTCCGCTCAGATTGCCGGCCTATATCGTCCTGATCCTGTGGGTGCTGCTGCAGTTCGTCATGTTTGCGATGGGTGGCGACCAGCAGATATCGTGGGCCTGCCATATCGGCGGCATCGTGACGGGTGCCATCCTGGTGTTGGTACTGCGCAGCCGCGGCGTTCCCCTGTTGGAAAATGAAGAGGAAACCGCTCCGGCTGTCACCCCCGCCGAAACGGCCTCGCCTCCCCTCCCTGCCGCGGCGGAAACGAAGCCGGCATCACGTTGGGGCAGGCAGTAGATCGCTGCCTTTTCCCGTTGCGCCAGTATGGTTTCAACCGATTTGGACCTTTTGCCGATATTGACGCGGATAGCGCCCGCAACTACGGTCCGCGCGCCTGCGGCAGCCCTGTCAGCCACCGTCCAGGCGGCCGAAGCTGGCGGGCAAACTACAGAAATTGCGCCCGAAATGTCGGCATTCGACAACCCTGAGCGGGCCGGTACTGTTATAGCGCCCCGAATGCATCTTTGAGAGGTGAGAGACAGATGAAAGTCCTGGTGCCCGTGAAGCGGGTCGTCGATGCGAATGTGAAGGTTCGTGTGAAAGCGGACGGCTCGGGCGTGGAACTCGCCAATGTGAAAATGGCGATGAATCCGTTTGACGAGATCGCGGTCGAAGAAGCGATCCGCCTGAAGGAAGCGGGCAAGGTCGAGGAGATCATCGTGGTCTCGATCGGTCCGGCGCAGGCGCAGGAAACGCTGCGTACCGCTCTCGCCATGGGCGCCGATCGCGCGATCCTGGTCAAGGCCGATGAAGCCGTCGAGCCGCTTGGCGTCGCCAAGGTGCTGAAGGGCGTCGTCGATGCCGAACAGCCTGGCCTGGTCATTCTCGGCAAACAGGCGATCGACGACGATTCCAACCAGACCGGACAGATGCTGGCAGCTCTTCTCGGCTGGTCGCAGGGCACCTTCGCCTCGAAGGTGGAACTGGCCGGCGACAAGGCCAGGATCACCCGCGAAGTCGACGGCGGCCTGCAGACGATCGAACTCAAGATGCCGACCATCGTGACGGTTGACCTGCGCCTCAACCAGCCGCGTTACGCTTCGCTGCCCAACATCATGAAGGCCAAGAAGAAGCCGCTCGACGAAAAGACCGCGTCAGATTTCGGTGCCGACATCAAGCCGCGCCTCAAGGTCATCAAGACCGAGGAACCGGGCGGCCGCAAGGCGGGCGTCAAGCTCAAGACGGTTGCCGAGCTTGTCGACAAGCTCAAGAACGAAGCCGGCGTGCTTTAAGCGAAGCGGAAAGGGATCAACAACATGGCAATCCTCCTCATCGCCGAGCATGACAATGCCTCGCTCTCCGACCAGACCGCCAAGGCTTTGTCGGCTGCCCTCAAGATCGGCGCGGACGTCGACGTCCTGGTCGCCGGCAAGGGTGCGAAGGCAGCAGCCGACGCCGCCGCCAAGCTGAAGGGCGTCCGCAAGGTGCTTCTGGCTGAAGCCGATGAACTGGCCGAACGCCTCGCCGAGCCGACCGCCGCTCTCGTCGTCTCGCTGGCCGGCAACTACGACACCATCGTTGCAGCTGCCACCTCGACCGGCAAGAACGTCTCGCCGCGCGTCGCTGCACTGCTCGACGTTGCCCAGGTTTCGGAAATCATCGAGGTGATTTCGGCCGACACCTTCAAGCGCCCGATCTATGCCGGCAACGCCATCCAGACGGTGCAGGCAACCGACGGCAAGAAGGTGGTCACCGTGCGCACCGCCTCGTTCCAGGCCGCACCGGAAGGTGGCTCGGCTTCGGTTGAGGCTGTCTCGGCCGCCGCCAATCCCGGCCTCTCGACCTTCGTCGAGAACAAGCTGTCGGAAAGCGACCGTCCGGAGCTGACTTCGGCCAAGATCATCATCTCGGGCGGCCGCGCACTTGGTTCGGCCGAGAAGTTCCAGGAAGTCATCCTTCCCGTGGCCGACAAGCTGGGTGCCGCCGTCGGCGCCAGCCGCGCAGCGGTCGATGCCGGCTACGCTCCCAACGACTGGCAGGTCGGCCAGACCGGCAAGGTGGTGGCGCCAGACCTCTACATCGCCTGCGGCATCTCGGGCGCCATCCAGCATCTCGCCGGCATGAAGGACTCCAAGGTCATCGTCGCCATCAACAAGGACGAGGAAGCGCCGATCTTCCAGGTTGCCGACTACGGTATCGTCGGCGACCTCTTCCAGGTGCTGCCTGAACTCCAGAAGGCGCTTTGACGCTCTTTCTGGATCGGTATTAAATGTGATGGCCGGGGTAGACGAAACCTACCCCGGCCATTTAGTTTGCATTGCACAAAACCAAGAAGAAGCATTGGCGGGATAAAAAAAATGACCGGCAAGATCGAAACGATCGGCATTATCGGCGCAGGCCAGATGGGAGGCGGTATTGCCCACGTCTCGGCATTGGCCGGCTACAACGTCCTGCTGTACGATGTCTCCGTCGACCGTATCGAGAAGGGGATCGCCACGATCAGCGGCAACCTGGCCCGTCAGGTCGCGTCCGGCAAGCTCGACGAAAAGGAACGCAAGGACGCCGTCTCACGCATCGGTTCCGCCGCGGCCATGGCCGATCTCGCCGCCGCGGACCTGGTCATCGAGGCAGCCACCGAAGACGAGACGGTGAAGCGCAAAATCTACGCGCAGCTTTGCCCGCAGCTCAACCCGACAGCCGTACTTGCCACCAACACCTCTTCGATCTCCATTACCCGCCTCGCCGCCCAGACCGATCGGCCGGAGCGGTTCATCGGCATCCACTTCATGAACCCCGTGCCGGTCATGAAACTGGTCGAACTGGTGCGCGGCATCGCGACCGAGGACCAGACCTTCGAGTTGGCCAAGGCCTATGTGAAGCAGCTCGACAAGACGATCACCGTCTCCGAGGATTTCCCGGCCTTCATCGTCAATCGCATCCTGTTGCCGATGATCAACGAGGCCATCTACACGCTCTATGAAGGCGTAGGCACGGTCGAGGCCATCGACACCGCCATGAAGCTCGGCGCCAACCACCCGATGGGACCGCTGCAACTCGCCGATTTCATCGGCCTCGACACCTGTCTGTCGATCATGCAGGTGCTGCACGAAGGTCTGTCGGACTCCAAATATCGCCCCTGTCCGCTGCTCGTGAAATATGTCGAGGCTGGCTGGCTCGGACGCAAGTCCGGCCGCGGCTTTTACGACTATCGAGGCGAACATCCGGTGCCGACGCGCTAGCGCAATTCCAGGCAACGGTTTCCGTCCGGAATTGCGTAAAAACAAAGAGTTAGAGTGTTTCCGACTTGCGGGTGTTTCGCGTCTGTTCGGTCGCGCCGGTAGGCCAGCGCTTCCGCAGCTTCAGGTCCCAGTCGCCACCCTTGTCATCGGGATCGCAACACCTGCTTCCGAACCAGGTAGCGCCACGAAAGCGCAATTGCGGCCGGCCGCTTTGGCCGCATAGCAGGCAGCATCAGCCCTCGCGATAATCTCGTTGGCCTCGCCGGAATCGGCTGCAATCGACGTGAGGCCGATGCTGGAGGACACACGATGCGTCTGGCCTTCCCAGGTGAATTCCAGCGCGCTCACAGCATCGAGAACCGCCAAAGCTGCCCTCTCGCCCTCGACAAGGGAAGGCGACATCAGCACGGCCGAAAATTCGTCGCCACCAAACCTGGCCACGATATCCGCCGGGGCCAGGGCCGATTTGATCGTCGAGGCCACTTTCTGCAACAATGCATCACCGGCTGCGTGGCCGCTGGTATCATTGACCGGCTTGAAGTGATCGAGATCGATGAACATCAGCTGGTAGTGGGATGCGTCCTTTCTGGCCTTGTCGAGCAGATCTTCC
Organism: Mesorhizobium sp. NPDC059025; assembly: GCF_042739655.1. Taxonomy (NCBI): domain Bacteria; kingdom Pseudomonadati; phylum Pseudomonadota; class Alphaproteobacteria; order Hyphomicrobiales; family Phyllobacteriaceae; genus Mesorhizobium; species Mesorhizobium sp. NPDC059025. The sequence continues at coordinate 57,887 of NZ_JBHYIM010000007.1, forward strand.
ACCGTCCGTATGAAGCTGGGGCGATTGGCCAGGCCGGTCAGGGCATCGTGGGTTGCGGCATAAGCGAGTTGCCGCTGCAATGTGCGTGCATCGGTGAAATCCTGGAAGACGATGACGGAACCGCTGAACTCATTCAGTTCGTTCAGGATCGGCGATACCATCTGACGGATGCTGAATCGTGTGCCGTCGTTGCGGGTAAGAAGTGCGCGGCTGTTCTGTTCGGTTCGTTCCAGCCTGTTATCGGCCAGATGCGGTTCGTCGAGCCGACGTCCCGTTTCCTCATCCACGGCGCGATAGACGAAGCCAAGCGGCTTGCCGAGCGAAGCAATGCTGGTGGTTCCCGTCAGCTTTTCCGCAACGGGGTTCATGAACGTGATGCGGTTTTCGGCATCGGTACCGATGACGGCATCGCCGATAGACTGCAGCATGACGCGCAGCCGCTCCTTCTCGTCGGCAAGAAGGGCTGCCGAAACCATCAATCGCTCTTCGGCCTCCTTGCGCTCGGTGATATCGGTCATCGATCCGATCGCCCGCGCTACCGCCCCGTCGGGCTCTCGTTCGATCGCCTTGCCGTGATCCTCCACCCAGATCCAGCGCCCGCTCTTGTGTCGCATGCGGTACTCAAGTTTGTATTCGAGCGTACGTCCTTCCATGTGGTCTCGATCGGCAGCAGCCATGCGCGCAACGTCGTCGGGATGCGCGAGCTCGAGCCAAAGGTCTGGGTCATTGCCCAGTTCATGTTCTTCATAGCCGAGCATGTGCTTCCACGTCGCCGAGTAGTGAACGGTGTTGTTGCGCATGTCGGCGTCCCAGACGCCTTGCCCAGCGCTGGCAAGAGCGAAATTCCAACGTGTTTCCGCTTCGGCAAGACGCGCATGGTCTTCGCTGATCTGCTTGATGAACAGGCCGACCAGAAACGGAGTGGAAACGATGATGGCGACCGAGACCTGGAAGCCGTCGCTCAACATCTCAACGCCGCCATTGATGCCCGGCATGAAGCCGCTCATCGCCACGGCAACACATGTAACTCCCGTCACACCACAAACGAGCGCCAATTCGAGATGAGCCAGTCTTGGCGCGATAACCATCAAGGGCAGCATTGCCAGCGCGAACGGGAAGCGGCTCTGGCTGAGTGCCAGATAAGCGAGGCCAGCACAGATTGCCGCCATGACCACCACGCGCAGCACGGCTTGCGGTTTGAGTACCGCCGCGACCTCCGACCGCGACGCATACATCAGCAGTGGCAAGAGAAACGCGAAGCCCAGCGCATTGCCGGAGAGAAACGTCCAGGCGGTGGGCACAACTGGCCAGCCATGCAGAAAATACGTGACCCCCGCAAAAGCCAGGCCGGTAATCGCATCAGTCAGCACTGCAGTCAGAAAAAGAATGAGCGAAAACGCGCGGGCCGATACGTCGGTTTTCACCGGCAAACCACCAGCGAAACGATCGACCAACCAGAGCGATAGTGCGGTGTGGCCACCATTGATGACGGCAAACAGTGCGCCCATCATCCAGGATGAGCCGAAGGCGACATTCGAAGCCAGAGTGGCGACCGCGATGGCCGCATAGTCGATCCAGCTGGCTGCGTACCGGCGTCTGGCCAGCATCACGAAAGCGAACGCCGAAGCCAGCCAGATCGTGGCAACGCCGTCGCCAACCCGCGACAGCAGGATCGAAACCACCGCTGCTAACCAGAACCCCAAGCCCAGCACAATCGCTGACAGATACTTGCCCGGAGCACGTCCCTCGTACTGGTGAAACGTCACAACGTTATCTACCTAGGCGCATCCCTTCACCTACACTATGGAGTATCTCATTTAAGCAATGATTGCATAGAGGGCGCGTCCACCATTTAAAGGTGTAGTGAAGCAACTGGGCAACAGTCTGTATCTATAAGATTTTGCTGTTTTATCTCCCGCTTTACCAACGCAGGATAAAGCGCCCCGCAATCGCTCCGATGCCGCCCAGGGCAGCAATGGCCAGACTGTACCACGTTGCCACGAAAAGCGGGGAGTCGTCCGTGCAGTGCGCGGCATAAAACGTAGCCGCCAAAGCGCCTGCCAGCAATCCCGCGACCGCGCCTGACAGTGCCGGCCTCGTGGGAGCAGCCTGTTTCAGGGCAACCAGGAGAGCTGCAAGAGGAACAAGACCGATCAATGGGATGAACGACAGGCAAATCATCATATTGTTGCCTACGAGACGTTTGCCCCAGTCGCTCGACGGCATCGCAAACAATTCAAGCACGACGGCGGCTGCCATAAGGAGCGGCGCGACCAGCAGCCAGCGGCCATATCTGCCTGCCGGCGCCCCAGGCATTGCCAGCATCCGCAGCGCCAGAAAAGCCGTGATTGCCAGGGTGATCGTGAAGACGAACTTGAACAGGAAGCGGATCGTCTGCATCGCCTGCATGAAATCAGGCCGCATGCCGATGGTCATGAAGAACACGGCAGCGGCGGCAACCGCCGCAAATGCCAGCACCGCAAGCCACATCCTGCCAAGCGGCATGGCCGTCGTTTTGACATCAGCGCCCAATGTCTTGATCAATTCGTCCGTCTTCATCTCAGCCTCGCGCGAACCGCTTTGCGATGGCCGCCAGCCCACGATGCAGCGCCACCCGCACCGCCGTCTCGTTCATGCCAAGCTTTTTCGCCGTCTCACCAATCGAATGGCCATCGACGGAAATCGATGACACCACCGAACGCTGCCCTGGAGGCAGACTGTCGAGCGCTCGACCTATGTCGCGCTCGCTGACCGTTTCCTGTTCCGGTTCGGCCAGCGTCTCGGCAAAATCATCCACAGCCACCTCGATGCGCCGACCGCGGCGACGAAAAGCGTCGATCAGTTTGAAGCGGGCGATGGCGTAGATCCACGGCAGGATCGGCGCATCCTGACGCCAGGTGTGCCGCTTGAGATGAATGGCCAGCAAAGTCTCCTGCACGACATCCTCGGGATCGACACCGCCTTGCACGATCTTACGCCGCGCAAAGCCGCGAACGATCGCTGCGGTTCCGCGCAGGAACTCGGCATAGGCTTTCTCGTCACCTGCGGTTGCCGCCCGCATCAATCGGGCAAGCTCGGCTTCATTCAGGCCCGCCACAGGCACCACTCCTGGAGTGTTCGCATCGACATGGCGATTTGTTACGCGACAGAGATCTCAAATCCACGTCAAAATTCGTTGAGGCGAACGATATGGGGGCTTATGTGGCAAGAACATCAGCCCATTCAGCATGTCGACGAAACTGCGCTGCCGCGAATGGGCAAAGCGGAATGATCTTCTTTTGCGAAGCGCGCGCATCTTCAACGGCTCGTGTCACAAGCCTGAGACCTGCACCCTGCCCACGAAATGCATCCGGAACCTCGGTGTGGTCGATGATGATCCTGTGTTCACCGACCTTGGTGAAAGTCATCTCGGCTTCGGCGCCATCAGGGCCACGCAGGACATAGCGACCCTTGGAGCCATGATCTTCGAGTTCGACCTCGGGCAACGCATCGACCATGGCTATGCTCCTTTCACTGGTTCGGCGGCCAAGAGCCGTCTCGCCGCTTCGATCTCATTCGGCCGCACCTCGTGGCCGCCGTCGTGCCATTCCACTGTGACATCGGCACCTGCCGCGCGCAAATAGGCGTCGAGCCGGCTGGTGAGGTTTGGTGGACAGATGGGATCGCGTCGGCCGGCGGTGATGAGGATGTGGCTCTCTGCGAGACTACCGTTCACCTGCGGCTCGAACGGGATCAGCGGGTGCATCAACACCGCGGCATCGAACAGCTTCGGCTGCTCGAAGACCAGCGACGCCAGGATGTTTGCACCATTGGAATAACCCAGCCCGAACACCGTCGATGGCTGCACTGCCGAGATATGCGACTGGACGAAATCGGCCATCTTGGCGGTCGCCCGGACCAGATCGTCCATATCGTAGACACCTTCGCCGGTGCGGCGAAAAAACCGCGCGGCGCCGAGCTCCGACACATCGCCACGGGGCGATACGATCGTCGCGGTTGGCAGCAGTTCACGCCCGAAGGCCAGAAACTGGCGCTCATCTCCGCCTGTTCCATGGAAAACGAACAGGATCGGGCTGCGTGGAGCGCCCGGCAGGATTTCATGGATATAAGAACTACGCGACATTCTGACCTCCTTGTCCACATTTCGGCGATACCCGCCGCGACAGCGGCGGGTATCATTCCTTCAGCTCTCCAGAGACTGCAGATGTTTCTCGAGATAAGGCCGCAGGTGCTGGTGCTGCGCAGGCAGCTTCAACGCCTCGCCGAGATGCACGGTATCTTCATCCCTGTCGAAACCGGGTTCGTTGGTCGCCACTTCGAACAGCACACCGCCGGGGGTACGGAAATAGATCGCCCAGAAATAGTCACGGTCGATCACCGGTGTCACCTGATAGCCGGTATCCATCAGCGCCTTGCGAACTTCGAGTTGCGCGGCGCGGTCCTCGACGGCAAAGGCAACGTGATGCACTGACCCAGCGCCCAGCCCGGCGAAAGATGCTGCCGGCAGCGTTTCGATATCGATGACATCGGCGCCATTGCCGTTCTTCAGTGCCATCCTGGCTACATTGCCGGCACGGTCGACTTCTTCATAGCCCATGAACCTGAGCAGTTCTTCGGTGGCGCCGCCGTCCTTGAGCCGCATCGATACGGAATGAAATCCGCGGATCGCCGCGTCTCCCGGCACCCCACCCTTGAGCCAGGGATCCCGGCCGTCCGCCTTGTCTTCGACAAGCGCAAAGCCATCGCCGTCCGGTCCCTGGAACTTCAACCGTTTCTGGCCGAAAATCTCGTCGGCTGCGACGCCCGCAACGCCTTGATCCGCAAAATGCCGTTGCCAATAAGGCAGCGTATCTTCGGGTACGGAGAACACCGTGGTTCCAACCTCACCAACCCCCTGGCGACCCTTGCCGATATTCGGGAACGGGAAATAGGTCATCACTGAGCCGGGCGTGCCGAACTCGTCCGCGTAATAGAGATGATAGACGTCCGGTGCGTCGAAATTGACCGTCTTCTTGACCCTGCGCAGGCCAAGCTTGTGCGTGAAGAAATCATTGTTCTGGCGCGCATCCGCAGCCATCGAGGTGACATGATGCAGGCCTTTGATCTGGGTGAGCATGATTTTGCCCTTTCTGTCCGGCTCGGCCCCTTGGCCGCTCTCGACGCCAATATGAGCGTACGGCCGACACAGGCAAAGACAGCGAAGACAGAATGGACTGTGCTCTAATTGTGAACGATGGCGCAGCAATCGTTCACTCAAAGAGTAGATCAGGGTTTGGTTGAAACGTCGGGACTGGACGTTTCGTCTCCCGCTTCCCCTTGATCCGGTTTGGTCGAGTTTTCCCGATAGACAGCATAGGCAAGAAACGCCGCAAGCGGGCCGAGAAGTGCTCCGAGCCCCTCCTTGCTGCGCAGCAACTCAGGCAACGCAGCAATGCCTGCGGCGATTGCAAGTGCGGTGAGATCACTCTTACGACGCTCCGCGCGGCGACGCGCGCGCTTTTTCGCGGTCAAGCGGTAGACCAGGACGACGATCCCGGCAAACACGAGGAACACCGCCCCAAAAGCGAGCGCCGTATTGATCGCGCCAAATCGCGCCGCGGCCCAGAGATAGGCTGCCAGCAGCAGGAAGCTCGCACCAATCAAGGCTGCGAGAAGAGCGATCCCATACGCGATCGCAGCGCCACGGATATTCCGGGCGACGGTGCCTGCCTCGCCGGTGACAAGGCTTATCAGAAGGGAAGCCAGCGGTCCCACGTGCCGCCGGAACTCAACGCCGCGACAGAAGGGCGAAAAGGAAGCCGACGCCCGCGGCCACCGCGAGCGACGTCATCGGTTTCTCACGGACCGTGGTGGCGATTTGGTCCTCGATGTCATGCGCGTTGCCGCGCAGTTTTTCCATCGCCGCCTCGCCGCGTTCGCGCAGATGCTCTGCACCCTGCGCGGCAGCACGACGCGCGGCGCCAAGCCCATGCTCGCCGGTCTGGGCCAGTTGTTGGGTCAGCCTTGCGATATCGGCCTGCAATTGGCGGATATCGGCCTCCAGATCCTCGGTGGACTTAGCGGTTGCGCTGATCTTATCCGTGGTTTTGGCCATGCTGAACTCCTTGCATCTTGCCGAGCCCACACGCCCGACATCATCTCAACCCGTTCACAAACGGCCGGTTCCATAAAAGATGGTTTTGACACTCCAGTCCAGCCGCCCAGTCCAGCCGCAAGACTGCGGCCTTCAAAGGACGGATGATCCCGTCACCTGCGCAGAAATCGCATCGGGGCCGAAATCTTCATCGCCGGAAATCTGAAGGATTTCCTGCAACCGGGTACGGGCCCTGCTGACGCGGCTTTTGATGGTGCCGACGGCGCAGCCGCAGATTTCCGCTGCTTCCTCATAGGAAAAGCCGGATGCGCCGATCAGGATGATCGCTTCGCGCTGATCCTCCGGCAACTGTTCCAGCGCGGCCCGGAAATCCTTGAGATCCAGTTGCCCGTGCTGCGATGGATGGATGGCGAGCCGAGCCGTCATGATGCCGTCACTGTCCTGGACCTCACGCCCACGCTTGCGCATCTGCGAATAGAACTCGTTGCGCAGGATGGTGAAAAGCCAGGCCTTGAGGTTGGTGCCCAGTTGAAAGCTGTCCTGCTTGTCCCAAGCCTTGACCAGGGTTTCCTGGACAAGGTCGTCGGCGCGGTCGGCATTCTGGGTCAGCGAGACGGCAAAGGCACGCAGACTTGGAATGGCGCCGAGCAGGTCGGTCCGAAAGCCCTCGGATGCGGACATGCGTCAGTCCTTCTTGCGCCCTGGCTCGACCTGCTCCAGTTGCGCCAGCAACTGGGCAAAGCGATCCGGAACTTCGTCCGAGACGAGTTCATCGTAATATTGCTTGAGTTTGCGGCCGATTTCAGAATTGGTGCCGAGCGCGTCGGCAGAACCGGCCTGGCGCGCGGCGGCGCCAGTCTTGGTGGTGTCCTTCATTCGCCTTTTATCCAGTCCCCCGAGCTGTTTTCGGCTTGATCCAACAAGCTGTCGTTCATCCATTCGCTTGGTTGGCTCGTAACGTGTGCCCCTGGACAATGGTTCCGCCATGGTGGAACTTTTTCATGGCGGAAACGTTCGTTGTCCCGGATATGTGTATACTTCTATCTGTTACATTCTAGAGACGCCATCCGAGGGAGCCGTTTGTCATGGGTTTGTCCGCCACTATCGCGCCGCATCTTCCTTATCTGCGCAGATTTGCCCGCGCCGTTTCCGGTTCCCAGCACAGCGGCGATGCCATGGTGGCGACGATGCTCGAGGCGATCATAGCAGATACGTCGATCTTCCCCGAAAGTTCCTCGGATCGCATCGCACTCTACAAGATTTTCGCCAAACTCTTCACATCCGTCGCGATCCGCGTTCCGAAGGGCGATGAGCCGACAGGTTGGGAGGAACGTGCGGCCGCCAACCTTGATGCGCTTGCGCCGCTGCCGCGCCAGGCCTTCCTGCTGGTTGCAGTCGAAGGCTTCAGCGAGGCAGAAGCTGCCGAGGTTCTTGGCATCGGAGAAGATCGCTTCACTGAACTTCTCGTCGAGGCGAGCAATGAGATTTCCCGCCAGGTCGCGACCGATATCCTCATCATCGAAGACGAGCCGCTGATTGCCATGGATATCGAGGAGATGGTCGAGAGCCTCGGCCATCGTGTTGTCGGCATCGCCCGCACCCAGACCGAAGCCGTGGCACTTTTTGCCAAGGCACGGCCGAAGATGGTGCTGGCCGACATCCAGCTCGCCGACGGCAGCTCCGGCATCGATGCTGTCAACGACATCCTGAGATCGGCTTCCGTACCGGTCATCTTCATCACGGCCTTCCCCGAGCGCTTGCTGACGGGTGAGAGGCCGGAGCCGACTTTCCTCGTCACCAAGCCGTTCAACCCCGACATGGTCAAGGCGTTGATCAGCCAGGCGCTCTTCTTTGACCGCCACGCCAGGGCGGCGGCTTGACGAAGGCGGTTCCGATCGTGTTTTTCGCATCTGAGCGGAACAAACAAGGGCAGCAACACGTTCTGCCGCATCTAACGAAGGAGTCGTTTCATGCTTTACTGGGCGCTGGTTTTTCTGGTCGTGGCGATCGTGGCCGGCGCGCTTGGATTCGGCGGCATCGCCGGAGCATCAGCGGGTCTGGCCAAGATTCTGTTCTTCATCTTCCTGGCTTTCCTGGTGATCTCCCTGCTCGCCGGCATCTTCAAAAGAGCATGAATGGCTCCGCAACCGATATTGCGGAAAAGCAGAGCGTGCTATGAGCCTGCCGGCCAACGAGAACATCCAGACGGTCGTTGCTGAAGCCGCCGCGGCGGCTCATATCGATCAGGTCAAGGGACTTGACCAGGATGACCTGCCTCCGGGTTGCGACGCCCAGATTAGGCGAGCGTTCAACATCGCATTGCGGCATACCGGTATCTATGTCGCCTACCATGATCGGTCGCTGACCAAGGTCTGGACGCGGAACATCCTTGCCCCGCTGGTGCCAAAGAAGAAGGGCGGCGGCTTGCCTCCAGCGCAGCTGGAGAGGATAGAAGCTGCCCAGCGCCATGTGCTGGAGACCGGCGAATCCGGACGCATCGAGGTCAGCATGCCGCACGAGGACGGCGTGCGCTGGTTCGACATCTGGCTCGATGCCGACCTCGACGAAGACGGTACAGTGCAGGGCATCGTGTCGACCTGGATCGAGGTGACCGAGCAGAAACGTCGCGAGCAGACGCTGAAGACGTTGTTGCGCGAGGTCAGTCATCGCTCCAAGAACCTGCTGGCCATCATCCAGGGCATCGCCAGCCAGACCGGCCGCTATTCGAGCGATATCGGTGATTTCCTGACCCGCTTCAGAGGCCGGTTGCAGTCGCTTTCCTCGTCGCAGGACCTGGTCACCTCTTCCAACTGGCGTGGTGCCCGGCTCCGCGAATTGATCGAAGGCCAGATGGAGCGCTACGGCGCTGATCCCTCGCGCAGCCTGCGTTTCGAAGGCGTAGACCCATTCCTCAATCCAAACGCGGCACTGCACATTGGCCTTGCCGTGCATGAACTCGTCGTCAATTCGATGAGCTACGGCGCGCTGTCGCAATCGGATGCCGTTGTCGACGTCACGGCCGGACTGGCGGATCTCGATGCAAACCCACCGGCGCTGTGGCTGCGCTGGAATGAACGTTTCCCGTCCTGCGGCGGCCCCGAGCAGAAGCGTTTCGGTTCGGTGGCGCTTGAGCGGGTGGTTCCCGCCGCGCTTGACGGCATGGCCACATTCGAAATCTCGGACGACCGGGTCGAGTACCACCTGGTGGTGCCGGCCGGCAACTTCGCCGCGGACTGATCCAGGCCGTGCCTTAACCCGATATTCACCATGATTTCCGATACTTTGCCGGCGTCCGGACAAGGTCGGCGCAGGGAGTTCGGAGCGGGGAGATATCGCGGTGACCAGCGACATGCAGGGCTTGGAACGCGCAGCGCGCCTTTCGCTGGGAAATTTCGAAGAGCCAGCGACCACGGAAGCAAAATCCCGAAACCTGACGCCCGTGCCCGTCTTGCTTGTCATTGCCGGCGCGATGACGCTGATCGTCGCCCTGATACTGCTGATGGGATAACCCTTCGCCGAAGCACATCTCGACGCCTTCACCTGCCTCGAAAAAGACCACCTTGCGAGCCAAGCGATTGAGGGGGCAGACAAAATCCATCCACCCATGCTAAAGAACCGCTTGGAAGTGGACGCCGCGCTGCAATGCGAGGGACTTCAAGCGAGAGGAGTGAATTGATGCGTAAGACTATTTTGGCTCTGGCGGGTGTACTTGCCCTCAGCGCTTGCACCACCACAGAACAGGACGTTTCCGTGGGCACCGCAGCCGGCGCGTTGATCGGCGGCGCTGTCGGCGGCTGGAAGGGCGCTGCCATCGGCGCGGCCGTCGGCGCTGGCTCGGGCCTGCTGGTCCGCAACCTGCGCAATGGCTACTGCCAGTATCGCGATCCGGACACCGGCCGTATCTATACCCGCCGCTGCAACTGATCAGCGCGGTATCAAACGAAAGAGGCCGGCTTGCCGGCCTCTTTTTTTTGCTTGGCTATCGTCCCGCCCTGCAACCGTTCTAGCTTGAGTAGGGAAGCCGGATCTTCACCCGCAAACCGTCATCGCGGAACTCCCGCTCGATCGTGCCACGCAATTCGCGCGTGATGTTCATATCGATCAGGCGGGTGCCAAAACCGGTCTTGGAGGGCGCCTCCAGCTTGGTCTTGCCGGTTTCGATCCAGTTGAATGCCAGGGTCCGTTCGCGCCCCTTGCCTTCGATGCTCCAGGCAACCTTCAGCGCGCCGACCGAATTGCCGGCCTCGCCATATTTCAAGGCATTGGTGGCGAGCTCGTGAAAGGTGAGCCCGAGAGCCTGCGTCATGGTCTCGTCCAGCATGACTTGCGGACCCGACAGCAGGTCTTCTGGCAGGTCCTTGCCGAAGACCTGACTGAGTTCGACGCGCAGGAGATCACCCAGATCAGCCTGCTGGCGACGCGAGCGCGTCAGCATGTCCTGCGAAGCGGCCATCGACTGCAGTCTTGCCGAAAACGAATTGGAGAAATCCTTGAGATCGGCGGAGTGTGCCGCTGTCTGGCGCGAAATCGCCAGGACGCGGGCAATGGAATTCTTGATCCTGTGCCGCATCTCCTGCAGCATCAGGTCCTTCTCCAAGAGACTCTTTTCCGTGGCCTCGTGAAGTTGCGAGGCCGCATCGAACGCTCGCTCCTGGTAGCGCGCGATCATGGCGATCGTACCAGCGAGCAGCAGACCGAACAGACCGAGCACCACGGGAACGAAAGGGGAAGACGGCTCGGTGAACTCGGCCGTCGGCCGCAAGACGATAGCCCATGGCCGGCCTGCAACCTCGATCATGCGCACGGTTTTCAGGCCAAAACCATGCACCGGTGGCTCTTCCGACCGGAACAGCAGATTGTCCGGTCCGATCGACTGATCATAGGCCTCGATGTTGACGGGGAGCCGTGGAGTCTTGCCGAGGATGACATCAAACAGGTCGCGCGCGCGGAAAATCGCGTACAGGAACCCCTTCGTGGCGGCCACAGGGTCTGCACTCCGCGCCGCCTCCGGTGAGCCAAGCCTGGCGAAGATCACGAATCCCGTGACCATAGCCGGCGCCTGATCTTTCCAGCTGGAAAGTGGATCGAGCATACGCCGGCCGCTTGTGTGCAGCTTGTTGTCGGCCATGGTCTGCTCCATGGCCGTTCGCGAAGCAGGATCGGCAGCGACGTCGAAACCGAGATAGCGCTTGCTTTCTTCTTCCGCCGGCTCGAGCAACATCACCGGCGCGTGCCAGGGAACACCCGCCGCCGGTGCAATCGTCCGGCTGAAGCCGTAGTTTTCTTTTATCTCCTGCTCGGCGGCAGCTTCTTCACCCGGCTTGACCAGTTTGAGGTAGCCCAGGCCAAGCAGGCCAGCGAGATTCCCGTCGACATCGAGCGTCTTGTAGAAATTTTCGAACTCGGCACGCGAGACATCACCCGACCGGGCGCTGAAGAACGCTTCTGTTGCCCGCAGCAGCGACATATGCAGGTCGAGCCTGCTTTCCATGCGACTGACAGCGTCGTCGGCGGCGGCCTCGAACTTGATTCGGGCTGCATCGCGCGACGCAAAATAGGCGAAGCCGGCCAAGACAAGGCTGGCCAAGGCGACGGCAACAAAAGCAATCGTCGGGAAAAACTTCTTCAAAATCAGCCGCCAGCCCGAAAGAGCCCCCGTGGTCCTTTTAGACTACGGAAAAACAAACCGAAAGCGGTATGCTTTGTTAGCCTGGTAGCGACAAGCCCCTGTTCCGGCATTGCTGACAAATGATGCCGGAACAATCCACCGAAAACGTTCTAGGCAGCTTCCTTGAGTGCACCCGGCCCCGGTATCGCGCCTGGCGGGCATTTGCCGAGAATGATCATGCCCAGCACTTCATCCTTTGTGACGTCCTGGGTTCGGGCCGTACCGACAACCTGACCGTTCTTCATCACACAGACGCGGTCCGCCAGGTCAAACACGTCGTGGATATCGTGGCTGATCAGGAAGATACCGAGACCGTCCGCCTTGAGCTGCTTGACCAGTTCACCGACCTGCGCCGTTTCCTGCGGGCCAAGCGCGGCTGTCGGCTCATCCATGATCAGGATCCGGGCGTTGAACAGGATGGCGCGGGCAATCGCCACCGACTGGCGCTGGCCGCCGGACAGTTTGACGACAGGCTCCTTGAAACGCTGGAAACGCGGATTGAGGCGCCCCATCACCTTGCGCGCCTCCGCTTCCATGGCCGCGTCGTCGAGCGTGCCGTATCTGGTCATCACTTCCCGGCCGAGGAAAAGATTGGCGGCGGCGTCGACATTATCGGCCAGGGCAAGCGTCTGGTAGATCGTCTCGATGCCATACTTCTTGGCATCGCGCGGATTGGCGATCGCCGCCTCTTCGCCATTGATGAATATCTGACCGGAATCGCGCTTGTAGGCGCCCGAGAGAATCTTGATGAAGGTCGACTTGCCGGCGCCGTTGTGGCCGAGCAGCGCAACGACCTCACCGGGATAGAGATCGCAACTGGCACCATCCACGGCACGAATGCCGCCGAATGCAATGGAGATGTCCTTCATTTCGACGAGCGGAGTTTGGGTCTGTTCCATGGTCCTGCCCTTTCTGGAGCGTTTCCGATTTCCGGAAACGCGGAAACACTCTGGCTCTTTGTTTTACGCAACTGCGGACGCAAAACCGCTGCGCAATTGCTCTAGACGCGCTTGCGGTACATGGTGTCGAGCCAGACGGCGACGACCAGCACCAGTCCCACGACGATGTTCTGGAGCGGCGTATCGAGGCCGAGCAGAACCATGCCCGACTGCAGCGATTGCATCAGCAAGGCGCCCAGCATCGCGCCAATGATCGTGCCGGAACCGCCGGCAAGCGAGGTGCCGCCGATGACGGCAGCCGCAATCACCAGCAGTTCGTCCAGCGTGCCAAGCGAATTGGTCGATGCATTGAGACGAGCCGATGAGATGGCGGCGGCGATCGCAGCCAGCACGCCCATGATCATGAACACCTTCATGGTCACCCAGCGCGTGTTGATGCCGGCGAGATTGGCTGCTTCCGGATTGCCGCCGATGGCGAAGACGTAGCGGCCGAAACGCGTGCGGTTGGTGACGAAGGTCATGACAAGCCCGACCGCGACCGCCATCAGCACGGGGATGGCGATGCCGTGGGCGATGAAGAGACCGCCCTCGGGGACCGTGATGTTGTTGGCGGCAGCATATTTGTTCACGACGCCGACCGGCCACGGATAGGAATTGGCGATCTTCACCGCCCCGAGGATGACCGCGCAGGAAATGACCCCGAGGAAAGCTTCCGCCCAGACCGGACGCAAGGGAAACTTGAAGCGCTTGCGCTGCACGCGGCCGTTGAACAGCATGGCGACCACTCCGGCGCACGCCACAAGGCCGAGCACCCAGCTCCAGGTCGATCCGATCGATCCGGCCGGACCACCACCCATGAGCTGGAAAGTTGCATCCATCGGCGCCACCGTGCGGCCGCTGGTGATCCACCAGGCGACCCCGCGCCAGATCAACAGGCCACCGAGCGTGACGATGAAAGCCGGCACCTCCAGATAGGCGATGATGAAGCCTTGCAGTGCACCGATTGCGAGGCCGACCACGATGCCAGTTGCCAGCGCAATGATCCAAAGCCACGGATTGCCGAGCTGCATGCCCATCACCCGGATCAGGAATTCGGCCTGGGCCACGCCCATGACCATGCCGATCACCCCCTCGACCGAACCGACCGACAGATCGATGTTTCGCATGACGATAACCAGCACCATGCCGGTCGCCATGATGGCGACGGACGAGGTCTGCACCGACAGGTTCCAGAGATTGCGCGGCGTCAGGAAGAGGCCGCCGGAAAGCAGATGCAATCCCACCCAGATGATCAGCAGGGCAGCGACCATCCCAAGCATGCGGGTGTCCAGTTCGGTCGCCTTGAGAAAGCGCCCGACCGTGGACAGTTCCGCAGCGCGGGCGCGATCGACCGGCGCATTCGAGGCCGTATCAGTCATGATATTCCTCCCAGACCACACACCGCCTTTGGCGGCATGGCGTGCCACTTTACAGGGACTTTTGAGCTCCGGGGGTGGGAGCCATTGCAAAAAGACCACGGCTCTCAGGCCGTGGTCTCGTTTGTTGCCGCGGGCGCGCTTAGTTGCAAGCCTTGACGGAACCGGCCTTCACGCCCTGGCAGACGACATCCTTGGAAACCCAGCCGGCGTCGATGACGACGTTGAGATTGTCCTTGGTGATCGCGACCGGGGTCAGGAACACCGACTTGACGCTGTTGCCGCCCGGGGTGGTGAAGTCGGTGACGTTGGCGATGTCGCTCGTCTTCTTGCCGTCGGCGAGTTGCGCCGCGATTTCCGCGGCATTCTTGCCGAGATCACGGGCGTCCTTGAACACCGAAACGGTCTGCGTGCCCAGCGCGATGCGGTTCAGCGCGGCATGGTCGCCGTCCTGGCCCGAGACCGGAACGGAACCCGCCAGGCCCTGTGCCGCCAAGGCGGCAATCGCTCCGCCGGCGGTGCCGTCATTGGCGGCCACGACGGCATCGACCTTGTTGTCATTGGCGGTCAGGAATTGCTCCATGTTCTTCTGAGCATTGGCCGGCAGCCAGCCGTCCGTGTAGGCCTCGCCGACATTCTTGATCTTGCCTGCGTCGATTGCTGCCTTCAGCACTTCCATCGAACCTGAGAACAGGAAATCGGCATTCGGGTCGGTGCTGGAGCCCTTGATGAAGACATAGTTGCCTTCCGGCTTGACGTCGAAGACGCCCTTCGCCTGCAACCGCCCGACTTCCTTGTTGTCGAAGGTCAGATAGAAGACGTCCTTGTTTTCGATCAGACGGTCATAAGCGATGACCGGAATGCCTTCGTCCACGGCCTTCTGCACAGCCGGGCCGATGGCGGAGGTGTCCTGCGCCAGGATGACAAGGGCGTTGGCGCCCTGCGAGATCAGGCTTTCGACGTCGGTGAGCTGTTTGCCGGGATTCGACTGCGCGTCAGCGGAAATATATTTGTCGCCTGCCGCCTCGATCGCCTTTTTCATGGCGGCTTCGTCGGTCTTCCAGCGCTCTTCCTGGAAGTTGGACCAGGACACGCCGATTACCTTGTCCTTCGCTTCGGCGACAGCGGAAAGCGCAAGCGTCATGGCGGCACCCGCCAGAATGGCGGCCGTAAATTTCCTCATTTTTTCCTCCCCGCGCCCAAGGGCGCGCTTGTGTGCGTTGGCCGTTGGAGAAGCTTTTTTTCGAGCTTCGAAAAAATAATCGCGCAGGCACAGCCTTCTGTCAACGGGATTCGAGTCCTTCGCGATATTTTTTTCGGATCACGAAATAATAGTGACGACGAGGGCATGTTCTGCCACTATCTGTGGAGGAGCGCGCTGTCGCGACGGCAGGAGCGAAACGGGTTTTGCATTCGCTCATGCATCGACCTATGCACGAACAGCGCATCTGGAACGCCATTGGCGGCCCAAGCGCAACGGCCTCGGTGTCCACGGGGCCGGCGGGGGAGGAACGGCAAGGACATGACTGTCGGGATCCGTCACGACGATTTGCGCCGCAGGAACCGCGCGATGGTGATTGCTGCCGTGCGTCGCTCCGGTGAGCCGTCCCGCACGGAAATCACCGCCATCACCGGCCTCAGCCATTCGACCATTTCAGCGATTTCGTCTGATCTCATCGCGGAGGGCATTCTGCGCGAGGGCCGCAGTGAACCGACGGCATCGAAGCGGGGGCGTCCGCAAGTGGGCCTGCAGCTCGATCCCGGCGCAGCGGCTGTGCTGACGGTCGTTCTGTCGCTCAACCTTTTGACGGCCGCAGCCATCGACTATTCGGGCAAGGTCCTGACGGAAGAAACACGCCGTCTGGACACACTGTCTCTGCCCCGGGAAGCGCTGGTCGATGAATGCGTCGAGATGGTCCGGCGACAGCTCCACGACCGGAGCCTGGCAAGACATCGGGTCCTGCGCATAGCTTTCGCAGTTCAGGGCACGGCAGATTCGCATGCGCGCACCATGCTGTGGACGCCAATCACCCCGCATGGCGATATCCCCTTTGCCGATATCCTGGAAAACGCTTTTGGCATTCCCGTCATCGTCGAGAACGACTGCAACATGATGGCGGTCGCGCTGCGTTGGCGCGGCACGGACCGCTATCGTGACGACTTCATTGCCGTTCTGCTTTCGCACGGCATCGGCATGGGCATCGTGCTCAATGGCGAATTGTTCATCGGCACCCAGTCGTCCGGCGGCGAATTCGGACACATGATCCACCGGCCGAATGGCGCGCGATGCCGCTGTGGCCGCCATGGCTGCGTCGAGGCTTATGCCGGCAACTATGCAATCTGGCGCAGTGCCCACGGGCTCGATGAAAACACCGAACCGGCCGCTGACATTCCCGACGACGAAATGCAGAGGCTGGCTGAAAAAGCACGCGCAGGCGTCGGCCCCGAACGCGAGGCCTATGAACGCGCAGGCACAGCCCTCGGCTACAGCCTCGGTTCACTTTTCGCCGTCATCGACCCTGCCCCGGTAACCTTTGTCGGCATCGGTGCAACGGCCTTCGATCTGATCGAGCCGGCATTGCGGCGGGCAATTGCCCAGACCGCCGGCGGACAACATTCGAATTCAATTGTCTTTGATACGGAACCCAAGGAGCAGATGCTGATCCGCGAAGGCTGCGCCATGCGCGCGCTGACCTTCATCGATCAGGAGATCTTCGCGCTTGGCGGTCCGATGGCTCCCATCCCTCAGCTTCTGGAGGTCTGAGCCGGCGATCAGGGCGCAATAGCGATGAACCGGCCTTGTCCCTGATCAATCCTCGCGGATGGCGTAGCCCGAGCCGCGTATCGTGCGGATGACGTCCGGCATGCGGCCATTGTTGACCGCCTTGCGCAGGCGCCCGACATGCACATCGACTGTACGCTCATCGATATAGATCGTCTCGCCCCAGACATTGTCGAGCAGCTGGCTGCGCGAGAAGACCCGCCCGGGATGCCGCATCATGAATTCCAGCAGCCGGAACTCCGTCGGCCCGAGCCGGATCTCGCTCTTCTTGCGGTAGACCCGGTGCGACTCGCGGTCGAGTACGATGTCGCCGACCTTGAGCACGGAAGACAGCACCTCGGGTTTCGCGCGGCGCAACAGTGCCTTCACGCGTGCCATGAACTCAGGCATCGAGAATGGCTTGACCAGATAATCATCGGCGCCGGTGGACAGACCGCGCACACGGTCGCTTTCCTCGCCGCGTGCCGTCAGCATGATCACCGGCAGGCGCTCGGTCTCCGGTCGCATCCGAAGCCGCCGGCACAATTCGATGCCGGATACTGCCGGCACCATCCAGTCGAGCACCAGGAGATCCGGCACATTTTCCTGAAGCCGGATTTCGGCTTCGTCGCCCCTGGCTACTACCTCGACCTGGTAGCCCTCGGATTCCAGATTGTAGCGGAGGAGGACGCCCAACGGCTCCTCGTCTTCCACCACCATGACACGCGGCGCGATCATCTTGCCGTCCGTCCCGTGGTCAGGCCGCCGGAACGGCAGCAGCCGTCTCGTCGAGCTTTGGCCGGTTGGGCGGCAACTGCTCGCCCGTCAGCACGTAGAAGGCGTTCTCGGCGATGTTGGTGACATGGTCACCGATGCGCTCGAGATTCTTGGCGCAGAACAACAGGTGCGTGCAGGCCGTGATGTTGCGTGGATCTTCCATCATGTAGGTGAGAAGCTCGCGGAAGACGGACGTGTATTTCACATCGATCCGCTCGTCGTCAGCCCTCAGTTGGGCGAGCCCCTCTGCGTCCCTCGCCGCATATTTCTCGACGACACCGTCGACCTGGTCGAGCACCAGATGGGCCATCGCGTCGATCGAATGCGAAAGGTCGCGCGGCGTGGCGCCCTGTCCGACCGCGCCGACTCGCTTGGCGATGTTCTTGGCCAGGTCACCGATGCGTTCCAGATCTCCGGCCATGCGGATGGCGCCGACCACGGCGCGCAGGTCCTGCGCCATCGGCTGGCGCTTGGCAATCAGCGTGATTGCCTTGGTGTCCAGCTCGCGCTGGCGCGCATCCATGATCGCATCGTCCGACACGACCCGTTGGGCAAGTCCATTGTCTGACTTCAGCAGCGCCTTGGTGGAGCTTTCGACCATCGAGCTCGCCAGTTCACCCATGTCGCTGATGAGCCTGCTGATTTGTCCGAGCTCTTCGTCGAACGATGCGACGGTATGTTCGCCCATATCTATGTCCTCTTTTTCCTCGGCAGCAATCGCTCACTCAGCCGAAACGGCCGGTGATGTAGTCCTGCGTGCGCTTGTCGTCGGGGTTGGTGAACATCTTGTCGGTAGCACCTTCCTCGACCAGGTAGCCGAGATGGAACATCGCCGTGCGCTGCGAGACGCGGGCGGCCTGCTGCATCGAATGGGTGACGATGACGATCGTGTAGTTCTGGCGCAGTTCGTCGATCAGTTCCTCGACCTTGGCGGTCGCAATCGGATCAAGCGCCGAGCACGGTTCGTCCATCAGAATGACTTCAGGCGACACCGCGATGGCGCGCGCGATGCACAGACGCTGCTGCTGGCCGCCGGAAAGGCCGGTGCCGGGCTCGTTGAGGCGATCCTTCACTTCGTTCCAGATTGCAGCCTTCTGCAGGCTGGATTCGACGATACGGTCCATCTCCGCCTTGTTCTTGGCAAGGCCATGGATGCGCGGTCCGTAGGCGACGTTCTCGTAGATCGATTTGGGGAACGGATTGGGTTTCTGGAACACCATGCCGACGCGGGCACGCAGTTCCACGACGTCGATCTTCGGATCGTAGATGTCTTCGCTATCGAGGGTGATCTTGCCACCGACCTTGGCCGCATCGATCGTGTCGTTCATGCGGTTGAGGCAGCGCAGGAAGGTCGACTTGCCGCAGCCCGAAGGGCCGATCAGCGCCGTCACCTGATTCTGGCGAATGTCGAGATTGACGTCGAAGAGTGCCTGTTTCTCACCGTAGTGCACGGTCACCTTGTCGCCGCGCATCTTGATGATTTCGTTCGTCTGGGCGCTCATCTGGCTGCTCACTGCCTGTTCGAGGGTCTTTTCCGTCATGATATTCATATCAGGCTCCCTTTCTACCAGCGCCGTTCGAAGCGGCGCCTGAGCACGATCGCTGTGATGTTCATGGCCATCAGGAAGACCAGAAGGATGATGATTGCGCCGGACATGCGTTCCACGAACGCGCGTTCAGCTTCGTTGGCCCACATATAGATCTGCACCGGCAGCGCCGTCGCGGGATCAAATGGGGTTGCGGGATAGTTTGCGACAAATGCCACCATGCCAATCAGCAGCAGCGGCGCCGTTTCACCGAGTGCGCGCGCCAGGCCGATGATCGTGCCGGTCAGGATGCCGGGGGCAGCCAAGGGCAGGATGTGCTGGAACACCATCTGCATCTTCGAAGCGCCGAGACCGAGCGCGGCCGAGCGGATCGAAGGCGGCACGGCCGCGAGTGCGGCACGCGTTGCGATGATGATCGTCGGCAGCGTCATCAGCGTCAGCACCAGGCCGCCGACGAAAGCGGCCGAGCGCGGCATGCCGAGGAAGTTGACGAATACGGCGAGGCCGAGCAGACCGAACACGATCGAGGGCACGGCTGCCAGATTGTTGATGTTCACCTCGATCAGGTCGGTGAACCGGCTCTTCTTGGCGAACTCCTCGAGATAGATCGAGGCGGCGACGCCGATCGGCAATGCAAGCAGAAGCACGATTACCATCATGTAGAATGAACCGATGATGGCAACACCGAGGCCCGACGTCTCGGGGCGGCTCGAAGCCCCGAATGTGAACAGGCCGGTGTTGAAATGCTCGGCCATCGCGCCTTCGGCCTTGAGCTTGTTCATCCATTCGACCTGCTGGTCCGACACCTTGCGGCGATCTTCGGGCACAGTGAGATCGATCTGGCCCTTGAAGGCGGAATCGAGGTTGGCGCCCGCCAGGATATTGACGGTGCGTGTGGTGCCGATCACCTTCGGATCGGAAACGACCACGTCCCGCAGTTGCACGCGAGAACCTTCGGAGAGGAAGCCCTTCAGCTTCGTCATCATCGGCTTGTTTTTCGCGTCGATGCCGAGTTTTTCGGCAAGCGCCTTCTGTGCCAGTGCCGGATAGTTGGCGGTCAACAGGACTTCCGGGTCCGTTGCCCGCTTGTTGTCCGGATCGATCACCTTCTCATCGAAGGTGACCGGCAGCGACACCGTCGTCTGCCAGAAGGACGTATAGCCCTTGGTCAGGATCGACAGGAGCATGACAACCAGGAAGGCGAGGCCAATGCAGATGGCCAGCACGCCATAGAGGCGGAAACGGCGTTCGGCGGCATAGCGGCGCTTGAGGCCGATGTCGCGACGCGCGGGAGGGGTTGCGGTGGCGACCGTATCCAGGGTGACGTCGGTCATTCGTACTGCTCCCGGTATTTGCGCACGATATAAAGGGCAACGATGTTCATCACCAGCGTCAGCGCAAACAGCGTGATGCCGAGTGCAAACGCGACCAGCGTCTGCGGCGAGTTGAATTCAAGGTCGCCCGTCAGCTGGTTGACGATCTTGACGGTGATGGTTGTCATCGCCTCGAACGGGTTGAGGGTGAGGTTGGCGGCCACGCCCGCGGCCAGCACCACGATCATTGTTTCGCCGATGGCGCGTGAGGCGGTGAGCAGGATGGCGCCGACGATGCCGGGCAAGGCTGCCGGCAGGATCACACGCTTGATCGTCTCGGAGCGCGTGGCGCCAAGGCCAAGCGAACCGTCACGCATCGCCCGGGGCACCGCGGTGATGATGTCGTCCGACAGCGAAGACACCACCGGGATCAGCATCACGCCCATCACCAGGCCGGCGGTCAGGATCGACTGCGCCTGAATGAACGACGTGCCGCCGGCAAGAGCCGCGCTGAGATCGCGCAGGAAGGGTCCAAGTGTGACGAGAGCGAAGATGCCGTAGACGATGGTTGGAATACCCGCGAGCAGTTCGAGTGCGGGCTTGACCGCGGCTCGCACCTTCGGCGCGGCATATTCGGACATGTAGACCGCCGACATCAGGCCAACCGGCACCGCGACAAGCAGGGCGACAAAGGCGATATACAGCGTACCGGCCAGCAGCGGGATCAGACCGAACTGGCCTTCGGACGCCCCGGCACCGGCCGCGGCAAAACGCGGATCCCAAACCGTGCCGAAGAAGAAATGCATGGGCGGCACGCGGTTGAAGAAGTTCAGTGTCTGGAACAGCATCGACAACACGATGCCGATCGTCGTCAGGATGGCTATGGTCGAGGCACCAAGCAGTCCCCACAGCATCAGCCTTTCGACATTGTTGCGGGCGCGGGCGCGGAGCTGCACCTGCGAAATTCCGTAGAAGGCGCCAGCCAGCGTCAGTCCGATCGTGATAATGGCGCCGATCAGACCAAGCCAGTCGGTGGTCCGGTTGGCCTCCGCCGCGATCGGGATCATGTAATCCTGCGTATCGGTGGCGAGCGCGACGCCTTTGGCGTTGAGAAGCGGCTGCAATTCGGCGAAGGTCGCGGGCAGAGCCGCCACCTGCTGGGCATCGAGCTTGCGCAGGCCATTTGCAAGGCTCTTGGTCAGGCTGACCGCCAGCGGCTCGCTGGCCACGCCAGTTTCAGCCGGCATCTGCGCATGCAGGCGGCTGTTGAGATAGACGGAGGAGCCGATGCTCCAGACAGCAAGGAAAAGCACCGCCGGAAGAACACCCAGCAGCAACGCCCACCAGCCATGGTAGTGAGGTCTGGAATGCGGTTTGACCTTGCCGTCATCCTGCGAAAGAGCCCGCTGTCTTGCGACGACGAAGGCGACGATGCCGATGACGAGAACGATTGCCAGCACAAGCATGGATGACATGGAGCGGCCTCTGAAAGGTCACAAGGGCTACCGGTCAACGACCGGCAGCGGCGACCGGGGCACAGGTCGGACCTGCACCCCGGACACCTGGGAGGATTACAGCGACTTGCCGACGTCGAAAGCTTCGCGCTGAGCCTTGCGTTCTGCCTCAGGAGCAGCAACCAGGCCGTATTCGGCGAGCGGGCCTTCCGGACCGACCATCTGGTCGGCGAGGAAGAAGTCGACATATTCCTTCAGGCCCGGAACGACGCCGAGATGCGCCTTCTTCACATAGAAGAACAGCGGACGCGATACCGGATACTCACCCTTGGCGATGGTCTCGGTCGACGGGGTGATGCCCGAAACAGTGGCAACCTTCAGCTTGTCGGCGTTGTTTTCATAGAAAGCCAGGCCGAACACGCCGACGCCGGTCTTGTTGCTGTCGATACGGGCGAGCGTCTCGGTGTAGTCGCCGTCGATGTCGACAGCCTTGCCGTCCTTGCGAACCGCCTTGCAGGCAGCTTCCGCGGCCTTGTCGTCGAGGCCACCGGCCTTACCGGCTTCCACGCCGCCGAGCTTCTTGCAGCCGGCGATCAGCAGCTTCTCTTCGAAGACTTCACGGGTGCCGTGCTTTTCGCCCGGGATGTAAGCGGCAATGTCCCAATCCGGGAGCTTCGGATTGACCTGGCTCCACTTGGTGTTCGGGTTGTCGACCAGCTTGCCGTCGACCACGATCTTGGCGGCGAGCGCCTTGTAGACGTCTTCCGGAACGAGCGCCCAATCCGGACCCTTGATGTCGGTGGCGAAGACGATGCCGTCATAGCCGATCTTCACTTCCTGGATGTCCTTCACGCCGGCATCCTGGCAGGACTTCACTTCGTCTTTCTTGATCGGACGCGAGGAGTTGGCGATGTCGATGGTGTTTTCACCGACGCCCTTGCAGAATTCCTTGATGCCGGCGCCCGAACCGCCGGACTCGACCACCGGGGTCTTGAACTTCGAGAACGTCTCGCCGAACTGCTCGGCAACAATCTTGGCGTAGGGAAGCACGGTCGACGAACCGGCAACCTGAATCTGGTCGCGCGCGGCGGCGTAGCCAGCCGATGCAGCGAGCGCGAAGGCAGCAGCCGACGCGGTAAGAAGGGCTTTTTTCATTGGGCCTGCTCCTGTTAGGAAGGTGGTCTCTAGACGCCTTTCCTGCGGCGCCGGCTGAGGCCATAGCGCTCGTTTATTACAGTCACATGACAGTTTCGTGTCACCCCGGTAACGCGCTTTCGGCAGGTCGGCAAAGCGCCGCCGAGTCCACTTTGGTGAAAGCTTGGATTCTGGCTGTGAATCAGCAGGTTGCCAGGGCCAGACCTTAATCGGAGCCGGCAAACAACTTTTCTGCCAGATTTACGAAAACTCTACCTGATCTCGACGCCGGCTTTCTATCCGGCGCTGCGATAGGCTGTGTCTTTACCGCCGAGCCAGCGATCGAGCTTCTCAAGTAAGGCTTTCGGGCTGATCGGTTTGGGCAGGTAGTCATCCATACCGGCTTCGAGGCAACGCTCCCGGTCTCCCTTCAGCGCGTGGGCGGTCACGCCGACGATGGGTATGTGTGTTCCATCCAATGCTTCGCGTTTGCGGATTTCGCCGGTCGCCTCCAGGCCGTTCATCTGTGGCATTGAGACATCCATCAGGATCATCCGTGGCTTCAGTCGGCCTGACGTCTCCAGCGCCAGCTTGCCATTGCCGACGATTTCAAAACTGTAGCCGGTATCGGCCAGTATCTGGGTGAAGACGAGCTGGTTCACCTCATTGTCCTCGGCAACGAGAATATCGAGCGCTCCATTGCCGTCCGCGGCCGGTGGCTGAGATGGAACCGGCACGACCGGCGCCCAGGTTTCGACATTGCCGCGATCCGGGACCGAGGCCGGTGTTTTCAGAACATCGCTCGTCGGCGGGCGGGTAGCCAACCCGCCCCTGTGCTTCTGGATGGTCGAAACCAATGCCTCCAGCAATATCGAAGAGCGAGCCGGCTTGATGAGATGCGCGGCGATGCCAAGATCGCGATAGCTGGCGTTGGACAGTGTCTGGTCGACCGACGTCAGCATGATGATGGGTGTACTGGAAAGGCCCTCGGTGTTGCGGATCGCACGCGCGACTTCCGCGCCGGTCATTTCAGGCATCTGGTAATCGAGCACCACGCAATCGACTGGCACGCCATACGCTGCCGCGGCAGCCAGAACCTTCAGCCCCTCGGGTCCGCTCGCCGCCGCGCACGAATCGAACGACCACGATGCCATCTGCTCGCTAAGGATCGAGCGGTTCACCGCATTGTCGTCGACAACGAGCACGCGCGCGCCAGTGACGTCGATCGGCAACACGCGCTGTTTCTCGGCTTGCTCTGCGCTGGCCAATGTCACCGTGAACCAGAAGGTCGAACCCTTGCCTTCGGCGCTTTCAACCCCGATTTCGCCGTCCATCAGCTCCACGAGCCGGGACGTGATCGCCAATCCAAGACCAGTTCCCTCGTGTCGCCGCGTCGAAGACGTGTCGACCTGGCTGAATTTCTCAAAGACCTGGCTGAGCTTTTCCTGGGGAATGCCTATCCCCGTGTCGGTGACGGAGATCGTCAGTTTCGTGCCGGATGGCATCTTTTGACCGGTGACATCGACCAGGACATGGCCATTGTCGGTGAACTTCACCGCGTTGCCAAGCAGATTGGTCACGATCTGGCGGATGCGCCCGACATCACCGACAAACAGCCCGTCCAGCCCAGGTTGGACACGTACGATGAGCTCGAGATCTTTTTCCTTGGCTCTCGTCGAGACCAACGTGGCCACATCCTCGATGGCTTCCGCCAGATTGAATGGCGCCGGATCGAGCACGAGCTGGCCAGCATCGATTTTCGAGAAATCGAGGATGTCGTTGATGATGGTAAGCAGCGCATTGCCCGACTTCACGATGATATCGGTGAAAGTCTTCTGCTTGGCGTCGAGATCGGACTTGGCGAGCAACTCAGCCATGCCGAGCACGCCATTCATCGGCGTACGGATCTCATGGCTCATATTGGCGAGAAATTCGGACTTGGCGCGGTCGGCGAGTACAGCGCGCTGACGAGCTTCCTTCAACTCGACCTCACGTTCCTTCAGGTCTGTGATGTCGGTGGTCGAGCCGATCAGATAAAGCGACCCGTCCGAAGCAATCATCGCGCCCTTGCGCGCGAACTGATGCCGCGTCGAGCCATCGGCCGCGGTGACTTCTTCCTCGACCTCGTAGGTCTTGCCTGTGCGCAGAACCGCCAGATCTCCTTCGACGAAGGCCTGGCCTTCCTCGCCGAAGATTTCGACATCCGTCCTGCCGATCGCGTCCTCGCGAGCCACGCCCGTAAGCTCGCACCAGCCTTCGTTCACATAGAACAGCTTGAGGTCCGAACGCTTGGCGTAGATCGACACCGGAACATTGTCGATCAGCGAGCGGAACACCTCGTTCTCGCTCATCGATTCCTGCAATGCCCGCTCACGATCCTTCAGGTCGGAGATATCGACGCGCACACCGATGAACGTGCCGTCCTCCGCACGCATGTCGAAGGCCTGATACCAGCGCCCGTCGGGATTCTGTCGTTCGAAGCTCGAATAGCGCTGCCGGCAACGAAGCAGCATGGCGTTCAGCCAGGCATCGGGATCGACATCGTAGAGCTGGTCAATGGCGGGGTCACCACTGAGACGGAAGCAGCCATTGGCATGGCCGAGTTCCAACGAGTCGCGGAACGTCTTGCCCTCCTGCCAGGCAGGTCGCAGTGCCGGGATCGAATCCAGAAGCTTCCTGTTGGCGAAGACGAAACGATCGTCGCGATCGTAGATCAACACGCTGGCCGGAAGCGACTCCAGCACATTTGCCAGGTAGCGACGCGCTTCTTCCGCTTCGGCTTCACGCTTCTTCCCCTCTGAAACGTCGACATAGGAGATCAGCCGCTTGCCGCCGGACAGCTTCGTCACCGAATAAATCATGGTGCGGCCGTCAGCCCGGCGGAATTCGCGTGGGGCGACGTCGCCGATTTTGATTTCCGCGACACGAGAAGCGACATAGTCCTCCCAATGCTCGTCGGCGATATCGTAAACCCCGTTGTAGCGATTGACGTCCATCAGCGCGCGGAACGGGCAACCAACGGCAACCTGCTCGGGCGTAACCTTCCAGATGTCATAGAATGCGCGATTGATGATCTCCGCATTCATCGTGGCATCGAGAATGATCACACCCATGGTCATGGAATCGATGGTGCGTTGCAGATCCGACTCCAACTCGCGGCCACGTTCGCCAGCCGCTGCCGCCTCGGAGCGATTCGCCTCGAATTCGGTGATATCGGTGCAGATAGAGATGGTGCCGCCTTCGGCCCCATGCATTTCGCGATGCATGATGATGCGACCGTCGGCAAAGCGCAGGATCGAGGACGACGATTGCGCGTTGCGCCGCTTGTCCAGCACTGCAGCGCGCCATTCGTCGCTGCTCCGACCTTCTGTATCCCAGAAACCGCGCTCCAGCCCGACGTCTACGATATCGCGAAAGGTGGTGCCCTTGTGGATGATGTCGGCAATGCCGCGATACATTGCCGGCAGGGCATGATTGTAGAGCACAAGCCGGTCTTCGGCGTCGTAATAGCATATCGCATCGCTCATCGCGTTGAGCGCTGCCATCATGTGGTCAATGTGCTCCTCGCGCGGCTGGGCGCCCCGGTTCGACAGCCCTTTGACATCCTCCACTGCCTCGACCATGGCGGTGACGTTGCGGGCAATACCGCGATAGCCGGTGAAACGGCCATCGGCATCGAATTTTGGAAATCCTGATGTCGAGATCCAGCGGAACCCGGGACCACTGTCCTTGGGTTGATAGAGAAAATCCTTGAACGGGCGGCGCGCCTGCAGATTCTCCAGGTGAGCGGCTGCATTCTCGCTGCCTTTTTGCACCTGATCCAGAAAATCAAAGCGGAAATGCCCGATGACGGTGCCCGGCTCGTTGCCTGTCGCCGCGTGATAACTCGCGGAAAGCCAGGAGAACCGCAGGTCCGCATCGGTCTCCCACAACCAGGCGGAGTCGGCCTCGATCAACTCGTGAACTGTCTCGCGGGAAAAGGCGTCATCGGCGGTCGTCAGGTGGGCCACGCCATGTCCGTTTGCCGCCGGAGACAAGCCTGCTCCGATCGCGTCGTCCATCATAGCCACCCCCTCGCCCAAAAGCCTCGCCGCCTTCCCCAAGCCGGCGGCCAAATCTGCCCGAGAAGGTTTAATGGGCGATTAACCTTAACAAATCGGAACCGGCGCACGTGCCAGCCTGTTCTGTCCGATAGGCAGTTGCGGGGGATGCGACATATGAGTAATGGATGTCTTCGGAATGATGCGGATACGGCCCTACGTCCTGGGAATGATTTTCTGCCTGCCCATGGCGGCAGGTGGCTGTGCGCGTACCGATGATGGAACCGTCGTTATTCCCCCCTCCATGGACATGCGGCGTGCCTGGCTGCACGACGCCCCCTCCGTGCAGACACCACCTGTCGAAAGCGGCACCGAGGTCTTCCCGGTTGGCCCGACGGCAGAACCGGTTGCGCCGCAAAGACCGGTAGTCCAGCGCAAGCGACGGCCTGCCCGGACGGCATCCGCCCCACGACTGAATACCCCGTCCCCTGCTTCTCAGACGTCTGAGCCAATTGCTTGCGGCGAGGCAAAACAGGCTGATGGGCGAGTGCACGTGACCTGCAAATAGGCGGATGCATGCCGGCGGCTCACCGTCTCCCGCAATGAATTTGCGCCCGCAGGGCTGTCGACCCCGCTTCAATTAACCAGGTCTTAGCCTCTCACCACCCCTTGTGATATCGGGTATGCCAAGGTCTGCCGCCGCAGCTCGAGAATTTCATGTCTTTGACAGCCGACAAGCTCACCTTCGACCGCGGCGCTCCGCTTGCTGTGCAGGTGGTGCGACAATATCTGCCCAATAGAGGCGGGCTTGAGGAAGTCGTCGCCAACCTGGCGAGCCAGTTGCTGCAACAAGGGTATCGGGTTCGCGTCGTGACGCTCGACCGGCGGTTTACCGTACTTCACGAGACCTTGCCGCCCAGGCAAACCATCAACGGGGTCGAGGTGGTGCGGATTCCGTTCTCCGGCAGCACGCGCTATCCGTTGGCGCCGCAGGTTTTCCGGCATATCGGCGACGCCGATATCGTTCACGTGCACGCCATCGATTTCTTCTTCGATGCACTGGCCTGGACACGCTTCCTTCACGGCAAACCGATGATTGCCACGACGCATGGCGGCTTTTTCCACACCGAAAAATACGCCGGCTTGAAGACCGTATGGTTCAACACGGCGACGCGGCTGTCCGCGCGTGCCTATCGCCGCCTTGTCGGCTGCAGCGCCCAGGATACGCGAACTTTCCAGGCAATTGCCGGCAGCCGCGTCATTCAGATCGACAACGGCGTCGACACGCGAAAATTCGTCGATGCAGGTTCGCCTCGGGCAGTGCGCCGTGTGGTCACGCTTGGCCGGTTCTCGATCAACAAGCGTCTCGACAATCTGCTCGATACCATTCGGGCGCTGGTCGCAAGATCCGGGGATTGGCATCTCGACATTGTCGGCGTGCCGGGCGACCAGAGCGTGGCGGATGTTGAAAACATGATCACCGCGCGCGACCTTGGCCGCCATGCCACCATGCATATCGGCCCCTCCAACGAGACAATCCGCAGCATACTCGGCAACTGCTCGCTATTTGCCTCGGCCTCGGACTATGAGGGCTTCGGTCTTGTTGCGGTGGAGGCCCTCAGTGCCGGATTGATGCCGGTGCTCAACACCAACACCGCCTATAGCGATCTGGCCTCGCAACATGCCGAAATCTCCATAAGCGACTTCGCGGACAGTGAAACCACCGCCACAACGATGGAAACGGCGTTTGACACGCTTGCGGCGGACACGGCAGGCTATCGCACCGCTGCGATGCAAGCAGCTGACGGTTACTCCTGGGAACACGTTTCCGAACGCTATCTCGCAGTCTACCGCGAGGTCCTGGGCGCAAGCGCACCAGCTGCGGCCATGGCGGTCGCATCGGAAGCAGGCTAGGACATCGCATGGCTCGATCCTGTCCCCGCTCCTGGAGAACCATGGCCACCCTGGTTGCATCCATGATCCTGGCATCAAATGCGGCCTCGGCCGGCTGCCTCAGAGGCGTCAACCTGGCTGGCGCCGAATTCGGGAATTCTGAAGGCGTCTACGGCAAGGATTACATCTATCCCAGCGACGCCACGATCGGCTACTTCGCAGGGAAAGGCTTCAATGCAGTGCGCCTGCCCTTCCGATGGGAACATCTGCAGCCGCACCTCGGCAAGGCCTTTGACAAGGCCGAACACGCGCGTCTCACCGATGCGATCGCCAGGCTCAAGGGTGCCGGCCTGACCGTCATACTCGACGTGCACAATTACGCCCGCTATCGCGGCCAGCTGATCGGCTCGGAAGCAGTGCCCAATGCCGCCTTCGCGGATTTGTGGAAGCGCCTCGCCAGCGAGTACCGCAACGATCCGGCGGTGCAGTTCGGCCTGATGAACGAGCCATATGATGTCGCTGCCACACAATGGCTTTCGGCAGCCAATGCCGCCATTTCCGCCATACGCCAGGCCCGTGCCGGCAACCTGATCCTGGTACCGGGGACCAACTGGACCGGCGCGCACAGCTGGTTGAATGATGATCCGGAGCAGGCCAATGGCGTGGTGATGCTCGGTGTGGAGGATAGCGCAAACAACTACGCTTACGAAGTCCACCAGTATCTCGACAGCGACTTCTCCGGCACGAACGAAACATGCTCGCGGGCAGCTGATGCATTGACCGCCCTCAGGGACGTCACGGGGTGGCTGCGGAAGAACGGCAAGCGCGGTTTCCTTGGAGAGTTTGGCGGCGCTCCCAACAAGGTCTGCATGGATGGCATCACCGCCATGGCCGATTTCATTGGCAAGAATCCGGAAACATGGACCGGCTGGACCTATTGGGCAGGTGGCGACTGGTGGCCGGAAAGCGAGGGCCTGAACATCCAGCCGACCAAGGCAGGCGATCGTCCGCAACTCAAAGCTTTGGAGGCGGCAGGAGCGATCCCGGCTGCGAGGGGTTCTTGCCCCGCGCTTGAAAAGAAAAGCTGACAGGCAATCCTATCGCGCGGGCGCTGGCCTCACAGCCGGCCTGAGCGAAGTCTCATCCGCGACGAACGACTTGTAGGCATTCGACGTTCCGAGCAGGAACCACAGCAGCGCCGCGGTTTTGATCGAGTAGAGCGAGTCGCTGATCTGCATCAGCAGCAACAGATAGACCATCACCATGCAATGGAACCGCCAGGCACGTGCTTCGGCCGCCGGTGCAAACACCAGGATTGCCCAAAGCACCACGAAGCCGAAGATTCCGAAGGCGGTGAGTGAGTAGGCCAGACCGGAATCGGCCGTGAACTGCGAGGTCTGCTCCGAGCCCAGCACAACCGCCGGTGACAACTGCGTCAGGATATGGGCTGTCACCATGAAGCGGCCCACCAGATCGTTTGCACCACCGTCAGTGCCGCTTGCCGTGCCATAGGCCGCCAGAACAGCCAGCAGCAGGAAGGGAAGAATGGCCCAGGCGAGCCGCGGCACAAGATTGTAGAACGGGTAGAACACGGTAATGAGGACGCAGGTATAGAGACCGAAGCGAGCATCGGCCAGCGCGATCACCGCGAACGCCATGGTCAACGCCAGCCAAAAACCCTTGAAGGCGCGGCCGCGATAGAGTGCCCAGGCATAGATTATGACCGCGAAGTTGCCCATCGACACCGGCTCCAGGAACACCGATGAGACGCGATGCTGACCAAGGAAAGGCAGGATCGTACGCGGCTCTGGTCGCATGCCGGAGATGAACAGGCCCTCCCTGACACCAAAAATCTGGTCGGCCGTTATGGTGCCTCGGGCGATGTAGTAGCCGACGATATTGAAGTAGGACACGTAGGTGTCGACAGCGAGATATTCAAACAGCCCGGCGGCAACCACGATGATCCCCGAAACCAGCACGAGGCTGTCGCCCAGTTTCGGATCGCGCAGGCGCATGCCGGCGAAATAGAAGGCGATCGGGATCAGGATGTCGCGCACGGATTTCAGATTGAGTTCACCGCCTCTCAGGGCGAAGATGAACAACATGTAGCTGATGAAGGCTCCCAGCAGCAGGTAGATTGGCGCGCGCCGCGTCAATGCGACGACAAACGCGGTGCCGACAATCGTCATTTCCGACAGGATTACATAGCCGTCGGTGATGCCCATCAGCTTGGTGTTCACGAAACAGAGGAAGAAGTTGAACACCAGTGCCGCGACAAGCGCGGCGATTGCCAGGAACCTAATCAGCCCCGGCATTGTGTCATCCGCCGATCCTGCCATAGTCGACTGGGAACGGCTCAAGCCTTGGACGGTCGCGGACGCTGCGGTCATGATCCCGCCCCGATACTCACGCAGCTCTTCCGACGACGATGTTGCCAACCAGCTTCTCGCGCCACGGTTCGATCTCGCTGATCAGCAAGGCCAGTTCGTTCTTGTGAGTTGAACCGATCTCAGATTGCAGAATGATGCCGTCGGCAAATTTGAGCAGGACTGGCAACAGCTCCTGCGCCTCGGTGCCGCAAGCATCGACCACAAAGAAAGGAGGCACCGCGCCGGAAACGCGTTCAAGCTCCGCGGCCAACGAAAGCAACGCGGGCGAACGGCTGTCGCCAATGTGCTCATATTCCAGCACGTCTTTAAGTGGATGATGATCCGCGCGGCCGTGAGGCCTTGCCCGCGCTTCGGTACGGAGCGCGCCATTGAACAGGTAGACTTCTTCGCCGAGGCCGTGCAGTTGGCGGGCAATCCCTGGCGCCGCATGCTCGCTGACCACGGTCGGATCGGCTGCCGCGACGACGACGACGGTAGGCAGTCCGTCGGAACGTCGAAGCCCCGTCAGATTGTTGATCCTGGCGAGACCCATTTCCGGTATTTGCTGGCCCTTCACCTCGGCGGGTGGGGCGTCTGCGCGACGCAGCTGGAAGATCTGGCTCAACCGCTGACGCCAGCCGATCTTGCCGCTGTCCACAAGGCGTGTGACGGTGCGCAGTACCGGAGCGCCGGTCGTGGCTACCAGTTCCCGTTCCGAACGGACGGCACCACTGATCGCATCGCGCAGCACCGCGAGCACCGATCCTGCTGCCGTACCGAACAGCAGCGCAGCAATGAGTACCAGGCTCTTCGGCGCCTGCACTGGCTTCGTCGACGCGATGGCCGGTGAAATGATCCGCGAAGAGCCCTTGCCGATGTTCTGTCGACTGACCAGATCCTCCGAGCGGCTCAGGAAGGACTGGTAGACGGAATTGATCGAGGCTGCCTCATTCTCGAGTTGCGCCAGCTTGATCCGGGCATCACCCTTCTCGCTGTTCATCTCGGCCAAGGCGTCGAAGCGCGTCTGCAAGGAGTTGAGATTGGCGCGCGCGCGATCGGCATTGGACTGTGCGGTCCTGCGGACACGCTCGAGTTCGTTTTCGATCGAGACGCGCATGGCGGCGATCTGCGAACGCACGGCCCGCATTTGCGGGTGCTCCCCACCGAGGCTGGTTGCGACCTCCGCTTGTCTGTCCAGCAGTTGCGCATAGCGGCTGCGCAGGTCGATCAGCGTCGGCGACTGCAGCGCCTCGGCAATGGCGCCGGTCTCGACATTGGACATGTTGAGCTGGCTGGCCTGGTCGGCGATCGCCTTCTGCTGCTCGGCTGCCTGCCGCGCCGCAAGCAGTTGCTGATTGATGCCCGCCAGTTGCTGATCTGTCACCAGGCCCTGTTGCCCGGCGGTGATCAACCCATTCTCGCTTCGGAATTTTTCGGCTGCGGCCAGGGCATCCGACAGGCGTTTCCGTAAGGTTTCCGCCTGCTGCTGCAGCGCGGTGTTGGCGCGTTCTTCTGCATCGGTCCGAGCCTCATTCGAGCTCTTGAGATAGATATCGGCAATCTCCTGCGCGATTTTGGCCGCCTTTTCGCTGTCTTGGTGCTTCACCGTCACCGACAGCACCAGCGAATCTCCAGCCTGAGCGACAGTCAGGTTCTTCACCAGCGCATCGACGACCGCGTCCGTACGATCCGCCGGTGCCGGCGTGCCTCCCCCGAAGATCTGCAACAAGCCACCACCACTGGCGGCCAGGTAGGGATCGTTTGTCAGGTCGAGCTTGTCGACGACCTTGCGCAATGTCTCGCGCGACTGGAGCACGTAAATCTGGCTGGTGACGGTTTGCTGCGTGCTCACCTGTGCTTCGCCCGAACCGGTGTCGCCCGTTGCAGCGTCACGGCTGGTATCCAGCAGGATTTCGACGGTAGAACGATAGTATGCATTCTGGGTGGCGAGAAAGGCCACCGCCAACGCCAGGGACGCCAGCACCGCCAGCACCACATAAGGCCACCGGCGTCTGAGAACCCCAGGCAGTTGAAGGATATCTATGTCCATGGTGCCCCGAGATAAAAGTCGTTACGCCTGAGCCTGGGCAAGCGGCACGACCTAACCCCCATTCTGCCTCACGCAACGAACTGCCGCGCGCAGATTGGCGTATCGCGAATGTTCCAATTTATGGTTAACAAACCGCTAAATCGGCCGTTTGAATCTTGGCCCGCCTGCTCTGCAGTAAAATTCTGTTGACCGGCAGCATCCCTTGGGCAGCGACAAAAAGCGTGCTTTAAACTGCCTGAATCCGACATTAGTTACGCGCGATGATTCTTCTTTACCGCCTTGCTTCGATCTTCCTCCTGGCTTTGATCGTCTTCGCCACCCTCTCGCCGATCGGACTGAGACCGCATCTCGGCGATGCCAATCTGGAGCGGGCCTTGGCCTATATGCTGCTGGGCAGTGCGTTGGCGCTGAGCTTCCCGCGGCACACGCTACGCATCGCCGTTTTCGTCGTGAGCATCGCGACAGTGCTGGAATTGCTTCAGTTGATCGATCCCGGTCGCCACGGGCGGATCGAGGACATGGTCATCAAGGCAGCTGCCGGGCTCATTGGCATCGCCACGATCACATTGGCAGGCAGGCTGCTGCGTCGCTCTCCAACGCAAAATCAATAAGCCCGATCCAGGCTGGTTTCACGTCAATTTAACGCGTCGAAGCCAAGATAGGCCGGTATCAGGACGAGGCCTCGTCCGACAGCCGCAACCTCGCCGCAGACAGGGCATGCATGTCCCGGAACGGTCCGGAAATCGAGACCTCTATGGTCGTCGCCACGCTGGGCCGTTCGCACGAGCTGGCCGTGCTGCTGCGCTCCTTGGCTGCCGAGGAGCGTCGCGACTTCGAGTTGATCATTGTCGATCAGAATCCCGACGACCGGCTGGTCCCGGTACTGGCCAGCTTCGTCGGGCTCATGACCATCATCCACCTGCGTACCGACAGGAAGGGTGTCTGCCGCGCGCGCAATCTTGGCGCTGCCCGGGCCCGAGGCCAATGGCTGATGTTTCCGGACGACGACTGCTGGTATCCGCTGGACCTGCTCGCTCGCATAGACACCCTCAGGAAGGATCATCCCGCCGATTTCTACTGCGGTCGCGCCACCAATGCGCTGGGTCAAACAATCATGGGCGACTTCGCTGCGGAGGCGGTACCGATCGAGCCTGCGACGGTCTGGACAACCCTGATCGAATGGATGCTGGTTGTTAAACGATCTGACTTCGACGCGGCCGGTGGCTTCGACGTCGCGATCGGCCCGGGCTCCGATACGCAGTGGGGGGGCTATGAAATCCAGGACCTGGCGCTGAGACTTTTGTCCGCGGGACGAACAGGATGGTACGATCCCGCTTTTATCGGCCACCACCCAGACGATCGCTCCAACCGGACCACGCCTGCCGCAGTGGCCAAGATGCGCCTTTATTCAATGGGCCTCGGCTACGTAATGCGCAAGCATGGTTATGGCTTCGGTGACTACCTGCCGCGGCTCCTGCGCCCCTTGGCCGGGGTCGTCGTTTATACGTTTACCGGCAAACCTGGTATGGCATACCGCTCGTGGAGCATCTTCGCCGGCCGCTGGGTCGGTTGGCGCACCGCCCCAACACCCATTTCGCCTCATGGCGCCCCGATTTCGCGTAGCGGTTTGTAAAGTGTGCGCAAACACCATTCCGTTTAAGCTGAGACCAGGATCGGGGTGGGGTGTAGCGCAGTTGCGAGGAACTCTTTGAGCAGAAGCATCATGTCGAATTCGCTGATCAATGCGGCAGCAGGCATGCTGCTTCTGGTCACCGGCTTCGCTTGCTCGGTTATCGTCGCGCGCCTGCTCGGCCCCGCTGCCAGCGGCACTGTCGCTTTCGCGCTATGGGTGGCGGCCACCGGCTCGCTGGTGGCCGAACTGGGCACGGGAATCCTGTTGCTGAGGCTGCTGCCTCAATTGAAGGCCAAGGGCGTGGACGCGGACGAACGGCGCGGTTTCGCCGCTTTTCTGGCCGTGCCGGTCGTCCTCGCCACGAGCTTGCTGACGGCGCTTTATGCACTGTTCTGCTGGAAGGGCGGCGGCCTTGAATGGAGCAACTCAACCGCCAGCGTGGCTGCGTTCGCCATCGCCTTGCTGTTCATCCAGTCGATCGGCTCCTTCACCAAGAACTACCTGATCGGAGAGACGCGTCTCGGCACCTTCTTCATCTTCACCGTCATTGCATCGATCCTGCAGCTCGGCATCGTTCTGGGCGGTGCGCGACTTGCCGGCACCGAAGGCGTCCTGGTCGGCTACATAGCCGGCCAATCGGTGTTCTTTATCTACACCCTGCGCATTCTTTCGACCCGACGCCGAAAGGCCGGGCACAGCGGCCGCGCCCTCGCCGCGACGTCGCTCCTGCTGTTC
Source organism: Mesorhizobium sp. NPDC059025 (assembly GCF_042739655.1). NCBI lineage: Bacteria > Pseudomonadati > Pseudomonadota > Alphaproteobacteria > Hyphomicrobiales > Phyllobacteriaceae > Mesorhizobium > Mesorhizobium sp. NPDC059025. Next base: position 93,669 of record NZ_JBHYIM010000007.1, read on the forward strand.
TTCGAATTCCTTATCACTGCTGTTTTTCTGACCAGACCGGAGCTGGTCTTCCTGCAGCATTTCCGGGACACACAGGATGTCGGCTTCTATGCGGTCGCGCTGTCCCTGGCGAACCTTGCACTTCAGCTGCCTGTGCAACTGGCGGGAAGCCTGATCCCTTTCTATGCCGAACGACACGAAACCGAGCACGATATCAGCTCTGCCGACCTGTTTGCCGCCGTGGTCCGCTCACTGTCCTATATCACCCTGCCGCTCTGCTTCGGTCTGGCCGCGGTTGCCTCGCCTCTGGTCGTCGCCGTTTTCGGCAATGCGTTCCAACCAGCCGCCATGGCCGTGGCGATCCTGGCTGTCGGCTCGCCTGCCTATGTCTTCATGCTGCTCGTCACCCAGTATCTTTACTCCAGGAACCAGGTGACGGATCGCCTGGTCATCAGCAGTATTGGCGCCCTGTTGATGGTTGTAGGCTGCCTTGTCGCGGTGCCCTCATGGGGCCTGGCCGGCGCAGCGATGGTTCGTGGTTTCGTTTTTCTGGCCATGGGCGCACTCCTCGCCAGTCGTATCACCCTCGAAGGAAAGGCGAAGGATCTTGTTCTCGTCGTGGTCAGGACAGCCTTGGCTGCTATCGCTTGCGGTGTCGCTGCATATCTGGCAGCACGCGCATTGCAGGGGATTTTCGGCCTTGTTGTCGGCATCGCGGTCGGCGCGCTTGTGTACGCGTTTGCAATGCGTCTGCTGGCGGCGATACCATCGGAGGACGCGGCAGCCATCAATCGCCTGCAATCGCGTCTTCCATCTGGCATCGGACGAATGGCGCGATTGTTGTTCGGTTTGATCGCACCACTGCCTTCCACCTCACAGGCTTCGAAATGAATGCTCCATCTGTTCCTGTTTCATCGAGCCAGGCACCAGGCATGACCGAGAACCAGATGCGCAGGCAATGGGCCGCGGCACAGCCCGTGACGTTCTGCGGCACAGTCGGGCTCTACGCTGAAGCGGCAGCTGGTTCCACAAAGCGCGACAGCGCAGTTCTTTTCCTCAGCCCATGGGGCCTCGAGGAGATGTGCACGCGCAAGCTCTGGCGCGATCTCGCTGAGCGCCTGGCGATGTCCGGCATTGCCAGCCTGCGCTTCGACTACCCGGGGACCGGCGACGCGCTGGACCGAGCCGACTTCGCCGACGGTCTCGCTGTCTGGGAGAGGGCTGTGCTTGGCGCCGCCGAAGAATTGCGGCGCCTGTCCGGCGCCGCCCGCCTGATCCTGATCGGTCATGGCATCGGCGCAACGCTGGCTGCAAGCTTCGCTCCCAGGCTCACGGCCGTCGACGCAGCCGTCCTGATGGCGCCGGTCGTCACCGGCCGCTCCTACCTGCGCGAGCTGGCTGCCTGGTCAAAGATGGTGGACGAGGGACTCGGCCTTCGAAAGGATCAACGAATTGCCGATCATGTCGCAGTGGCGGGCCTGGTCATGCCCGACGAAATCGCTGCGCAGATCAAGAAGCTCAACATCGAAGCGCTGCCCACGCCACCGGCGGGCCGTGTCCTGATGCTGGAGCGGTCGGCACACGACAAGGAAGTCGCGCTCTCGAAACATCTGGCCACGCTGGGCGCCAAGGTCACCCGCCTGCCCTATCTGGGCTATGATGATCTGGTTTCCAACCCGACACTCGCCAAACAGCCACTCACGGTCATTGGCCAGGTCGTGGCATGGGTGTCCGAGGCAGCCACGCAGTCGAAGGGCAAGAAAGCGCACCTGCAGGCATCGGAGGTCCCCGGCGCGGCACGACTGGAAGGTCCCGATTTCGTGGAGACTCCGCTGCGCTTCGGTGCCGACGATCGCCTCTATGGTGTTCTCTGCCAGCCTCGAGGTCAAAGGCGAGGCGCCACCGTCATCTGCCTTGGAAGTGGCTACGACCGCCAGGCCGGCTGGGCACGCATGACTGTTGAAACCGCCCGCTATCTGGCGGCCAAAGGCGTGGCTTCCCTGCGTTTCGACGGGGCTGACGTCGGTGACAGTCCACCGGTGGTCGGGGCGCCCGAACAGACGTTGTATACCGACTATCAGGTGGACGACGTGATCGCCGCTTTTGACCTGCTCGATGGGCTGGCACTCGGTCTGGCTGTGCTCGCCGGTCGCTGCAGCGGCGCCTATCTCGCCTTCCGCAGTGCCATTGCCGACGACCGCTGCAAGGCCGCCGTTCTGGTCAATCCCTTCACATTCGTCTGGGACAAGGACGAGGCGGTGGATGACGCCTTGCGCTACAATGCCCGATCGCTCGAAGATTATGGTCGCCGCATGGTCAGCGGCGATACCCTGCGCCGCCTGTTTGCCGGCCGCATCGATGTCCGCAGTGCCGTAACCAGCATCGGCAAGCAGGTCGCCAGGCGCATCGCCGGGATGATGCCGTCGCTGATGGCGCCGGTTTCAAAATATGCTCGCCTGGGAGAAGCGACACATGCCCTGTTCAAGCGCCTCGCCCAGCGGCACATGCCGCTGACATTGATCTACAGCGCGACCGATATCGGCCTGGACCGCTTCCGCTTCCATTTCGGCAAGGACGGCGAAGGGCTGAAACGCTACGGCAACGCCACGTTGGATATCATTGCCGATGCCGACCACAACATCTCGCCACCTGCTGCCAAGGCTGTGGTGCGCGAACGCATTCTTGAAGCTGCCCTGAAGGCGGGCGAACCTGACGGCGCACGTTCAAACACACATGCAAACGGCGCTCCGACATCGCAAGCTGGCGGATGATTTTCGAAGATCGGGCTCGACTTGCGCGACCTTGCACCACGTCCCGTTAGAACCGTGCGGTTGCCCTTGAATTCAGGGCACTGACACCGCCAGTCGGCTTTTCAACGCCTCCAAGCGCAACAAGCCGCACGGTCTTCGCGTCTCCCGGCGCCAGATGGAACCAGTTGTCCGAAGGCCGGAAACCGGGCACGTCGATATGAACCGACTGGGCCAGACGGTCGGTGGAGAGCGTCAGCAGCCAGCGCCCCTCCGCTTCAGACAGCACCGCCGTCAAGGCAGCTTCGGTCAAAGCTTCGGCCCGCCCGAGCGGAAAATGAAACGCCTCGGCAACCAGGCCTTGACCGCCGTCGTCCTCCAACCGGGCAACCGTCACATTGTGCGCAGGCGGCCCGAAGCGGAAAGCATAGGCGGTATCGAAAAAGGCGCCGAACAGATCCGTCGCCGGCAAGGCGATGCCCCGGCGGGCTGGAACCATGATCGTCTGCGTGCCACGCACCACAGGCTGCATCCCATCGCGCAGGCAGGCGATCTCGATGATGAACTCGCGGTCCATGCCACTATCATTGACGACATGCACGTCGATACCGTTTGTACCTTCGTCAGTCAGCATGATCTGCGCCGGGCGAAAGGCGCGCTTTAGCGCATACCAGGCTGGCTTTGGCATGCCCCTGGCATCGACAACACCCCACCCGGCACCCGGCAGCAGATCCTGGAACGTCCAGACCAGTGCTCCGTTGCAGCTTGAGCCCGCTCGGCGCCATTCGGCGAAGGTCGCTTCCATCACCTCGCCTGTCACGGCACGCGAGAGGTCGAGATAGCGGACTGGATCTTCGCGACGCAGCCGTATCGGATCGACACCGTAGAGCAGTGCCAGATAGTGTTCGCGAATGTCTTCGAAATCCCATGACGCGCCACGATCGCGCGGCACGCGCGCCTTCCAGCGCGGATCATGAACGGCCGGCACCGGCAACGCACTGTCGAGCAGCGTCTGTTCCGGCACATTGGCAAATGCCAGGCTCTCGGCGGCAAAACGGACGCCGGCGCGACGCGCATCCTCCAGCGGCCGGCAGTAAGCGCCGACGCCGTAATAGTGGGTGACGCCTTCATTGGGCGAAAACGGCATCGCTCCGCCGCTTGGACTGTTCGGCACGTAAGGCACGTCCGGCCTGATCGCGGTCGCAATGGTGGGCAGCAGGTCGTCCGTCAGCAGGCCCGACCACGATGCCGGCGGCAGCCCAAGCATGGCCGCCTGCTGCGCCATCTCACTGCCTCCGCACAGCACCGCCAGTGACGGCGAGGACGAAATGCCATGCAGGAACTGCTCCGCCTCACTGCGCACCAACGCCGCGAAATCGGCATCGCCGATCGGATAGTCGAAGTTGGCGAACATGAAGTCCTGCCAGACCATAATGCCGAGTTCATCGCACAGCGCGAAGAATTCCGGCGTCTCGTAGAGCATGGTTCCGCCAAGACGGACCATGTTCATGTTCGCGTCGGCCGCGAGTTCGAGAAGTGGCGCGTAGCGATCCCGCTCACCGGGAAGGTCAACGATGTCGGCGCTGGTCCAGGCCGCTCCGCGGCAGAAGACACGCACACCGTTGACGAGAAGGGCGAAGTCCCGTCTGTCGGGGCCTCGATCGACGGCTATCCGCCGAAAGCCGGTGCGGCCGATTGTGCGGCGCTCACCGCCCGCCAGGATTTCGACATCGTGCAGAACCGGCGCTCCGTGCGTGCGCGGCCACCACACCGCGACATCCGGAATGGATAAGCGACCTTCGAAGTGCCCGCCCTCGCTCGAAAGCTCGGCTTCGCTGCCCGCGCAGATGAGGTGGACGGTGCCCTTCAAGCCGGACGCCTTGAAGCTTACCTTCAACTGGCCGGTTCCGTCCTCATCCAACGTCGCGGCGACGCGGACATCCTGCGGCTCGCCGCTGTCCGGCCGGGTCAGCCGGATCGGGCGGTAGGGCCCGGCGGCATGGATCTCCGGACACCAGCCGGGCATGTAGCCGAGCACGGTGGTGCGAACCAGGCGCAAACCCGGCGGCGTGATCATCTGCGGCCGCCAGCGTGCGCGGGTTCCCCGCTTTTCCAGATGGGGTGCGAGCGCCCGAAAGCAGACGGCCAGCCTGTCCTTCCCGGTCAAGGTGACAGCCAGTTCATGGCCTATGAACATCGAGCCGGAAGTGAGGACCAGATCGCCATTCCAATAGATTTCCGCAATGGTCGCCAGCCCATCGAAATGGAGCATGGCCGGTCCGGGCGGCTCTCCCAGGTGATCGAGAAGGTACCAGGCGTCGGACGTGTTCAACGGTCGCGGCGCGGTGCGCTCGAACTGACCGTCCCGCTCCAGCGCACCGGCAACAGTACCGGGAACAGGCGCTGACACCGTCCGAAAAGGCCCTGCATCCGGCGGCGGCGTATCCCAGGCACCGGCAGGTGTGAGCGCCATCCGCCAGCCCTGTACGAGGAGGCCGCCCTGACTGCCACGTGCTGGAGTAGCCGCGTTCACGGCGCTTCTAGCCGAGCCTGCCGGCGAGGTCGCGCATCAAGGCATCCCAGGCCTCTATGGCCGGATCGAGAGCGGTGGCCAGCGGTTCGAACTTGCGCCGCGCCACGGCGCGCGCCACCTGGAACTGCGCCGCCTTGGCAACTTCGGAAATACGCCGCGCATGACCGGCCGCTCCGGCCAGGGAACCGTCGGGGTACAGCCAGTCGAGGTGAGCCGCGGCCAGGTCGAAATTCGCACCGAGCTGGCGCAGCGTGTTGAACGCATATTTATGGAAGAAATCGAACGGCCGCTCCGCCAGCTTTTCGACCTGGCCGGGAAAGGCCTTGGCGAAGGCCGCCACCGGATTGTCGACCGGCCGACGCGCAAAATGCTGAATTGCCAGGCGCTCGGCATGCGAATGCAGATGGTCGTGCGCGGGCCGTTGCGCCGGAAATTTGGCGAATTCCGTATAGGGCAGGAACGGCAGGTCCTCCGGCCCGTCCTTCATATGGAACAAGCCGTCGAAATCATCGCCTTCGAGGTTGAAGAAGCCGGCATTGTGGAAATAGTCGATACTGCGGCTGGCGACATCAAGCCGGTTGATCGCCACCGTGGTCTTGCCGTGCTCGTGCCTGTAACCGACACCATGCGTGTCGGGCATATAGAAACTGTCCATCTCGACAAGGCACAGACGGCCACGCTTCAGCTGTTCGGCGACATGCGCCTCGACGCGGTCGTAGATGGCGAGTTCCGTGCAACGGATGCCGTACAGTGCCTCGAGATCTTCCAGCGGCACCTTGAAGAAGGTGAACTGGTCGCCCTCGAAATCCTGCGTCAGCGTGAAACCCAGCATCGCCTCCGGCTCGCTGCCGAAGGCGTGCAGCGTCTCGATCCACAGATCGACATAACAATTGGTCTCGGGCCACATGCGCTCCGCCTGGTGCAGCGCATGTGGTTTGTAGCTGGCGGGGTCGAGCCCGGCAAAGACCGTCGGCAGCGTCAAGATCAGAATCCGAAGGTCTTGCGAACCGGCGCCGGCCAGGCATCGATATCGAGGCCGTGGTGGTTCAGCAGCGCCAGCGCGATGCGCTCCAGCCCGAAGCCGACGCACGCGGTATGGGCGACTTCGCCGTCGGCCGTGTTGATTTCCCAGCCCTTGCCGAAATGGTCCTGGTGATAGTTGAAGCTCATGCAGGCCGTCGGCTTGGCTGTCGAGGTGATCGGGATCAGCAGTTCGAACTTCAGGTTCTGGTCGCGCTGGTTGTTCTTCATCATGCGCCCGGCGCGACCGAAGAACGGATCATTGGCGACGTCGATCTCCACCGGCAACGCCACGGAAGCCATCAGCGCCTTGCCGCGCTCCATCCAGTCGTTGCGGAACGCCATCACCTGTTCCGGCGTGCCCATGCGCACATATTCGCGCATGCGGAAAAGCTGCATACGCGCAGGATCATTGGAAGGCTCGCGCCGGAAACAATAGGATTGCAGGTCGAACAGACCGCCGCCCTCCGGCAAGGCACCGCGCTTGGCCACCGTCGGATAGAGCGGATAGCAGGCGGCGGGCGTCAGCACGATGTCGGTGCCTTCCTGGGTCTTGGTCCAGTCCTCGCCGGTCTCCATGCACTGCAGGAGATTCATGTGGTCGAGTTCGTTGCCGCAGAAGGAATGTATCGTGCCGGCGAGCTGCGGAAAGCTCTTCATGTAGCCGCTGCCCTCGAAATGCGCGCGATTCATGCCGGGCGGGAAGCGGATCGCTTCGGCGCCGTCACCGCCACCGACCCTGTCGATCAGAGCCTCGAAACGGGTGATGATGTCCTCGAACCGGCCGCTGCGGCCATAAAGCCCTTCGACGCCGGTTTCGATGAGCAGGCCGGTTTCGAACAGCCGGTCCAGAAGCGAGGTTTGCTGGTCCATGGCTTACCCCATCAGGCTCGTGTCCTGCTTGTGCACAAGCAGGAGGTTCGACGTGTTACCGAGGATACGGTCATTGGAAATCATCAATTGCGCCGAGTGCGCGTCACGCAGGTGGCGGCCAAGGCTGTAGGGCGTGCCATTCTTGTAGCCGAGGATACCGCATACCAGCATGGCGTGGTTGATGATGGTGAGGATCGTCTCGGACGAGCCGATCTTGACGTTGTTCATCGCCACCGCAAACCCGATGGAGGACAGGCGATCGTGATCGGCCTTCGCCGCCTCGAACTCACGCAGTCCGGCAATGATGTTGGATTTCAGGAGCTGCAGCAGGCTGGACGCTTCGGCCAACCGCAACGCGCCTGGCGGCGGCGCGCCGGGGCTCTTGCGGGCAGCTGCGCGCACGAAGCTCTGCGCGCGCGCCATGGCGTTGACGGCGATGCCGTACCAGACCGCGCTCCACAAAAGGTGCGAGGTCGCCAGCATCGATTGCGCTGCGATTTCGGCGAAGGGCTTCGGCAGGATCTGCACGGCGGGCGCATCGCCCTTGAACAGGTAGCCGTCGGAGCAGGTGCCGCGCATGCCGAGCGTGTCCCATACCTGGGTACGCTCCAGCGTGTATTGATCCTTGCCAAACACCGTCATTACCTGGTCGGTAGAAGCGGCTTCGGCATTGGCACGCGAGGTGATCAGGATGGCATCGGCATATTCGCCATAGGAGATGACCGTGGCATCCTTCTCCAGATGGCAATCGGCTCCGTTCACTTCGATGGCGCAGATGCTGTTGCGCAGATTGCCACCGATGCCCCCTTCGGTGGTGGCCGAGGCAAGCAGCAGTTGTTCGTCGGCGACGCGACGCATGAAAGCCTGGTGCCAGCCACTCTCCGAGCCGTGCGAAACGAGGCTGGAAAGCTTGATGTGGTGCATGGCGAAGACCATGGCCGCGGAGGCGCACGACTGGCCGATCAGCGAACAGATTTCGGCAACGTCCGATATCGTGGCATCCTCGCCGCCGAACTCGTCGGCGATCTGGACGGAAAGCAGCCGTTCGAGCCGCATGGCATCGACCGCCTCTTGCGGAAAACGGCTCTTGATGTCGACGTCGTCGGCATGAGCGGCGGCGACCGCCGCCACGCGGCCGGCGCGTTCGGCAAGACGTGTGCTGGCCGGCGCGTTCATTCTGCCGCCGTGGCCCCGTTGAGGATGCCCTGCACGGCTGCGGCAATCGCATCGACGCTCTGGAATGTTTTGCGGTTGAGCAGCGAATCCGGGAATTCGAGGTCGAACGCCTCTTCCAGAGCCAGCATGATCTGAACTGAGGCGAAGGACGACAATCCCGCCGCGTAGAGGTCCGACTGGTCGCCGAGCGTTTCGATCCCGCCCGGCAAACCGCCACGCGCGGCCAGAATTTCACGAATTTTCGACTTTACATCGCCCACGATACTCACCCTACCCAAGAAGGAACGCGCTATCCTCGCCCTTCCTCTAAATTAACCGCAATAAAATCGCATGAACGGGAATGGATAATAGCCTGTAAACCCGCACATGCCGGAAGCTCCAAGCTAGCGCATCGACCTGAAAATCGAAATCGATTTCGGCAGTCATGGTACGTAGCTTCGAGTGTTGGCGCGTTCCTTGCACCCCACCGTGGTTCAGAGCGCGAAGGACCAGAACAGGCAGGCGAGCGTTGCTGCCGCAAAAACGACCAGGAAGAGGCTGCGCAACAGAACGTTGCGCCTCAACTCGTTCATGACGAGGTGACAGCCCACCACAGCCGCGACAAACAGGAAGCGCCAGTTCCACAATGCCCACAGCGCGCTGCTTTGGCCGAAGGCCCAGCGTGCCGCCAGCGACCCGACAATGCTGGCGAACAGCACCACAACCGCCCAGACGACGATATCGGCGGCATTGAGCAGGACGATGCTCGCCGCGCGCAGCGGCAGCACCATCATCAGCATGGCCGAAAAGAAATAGAGCGCGGCGAGCGGCAGGAAGGTCGTTGCATCCGCAATGTCGTCCAGCCGCTTCACGCCGATGGCGCCGAACGGATAGCCGTGCTGCGCTACCGCCAGGCTCAGCGCCATCAGCAAGGCGGAAAACACCGCAACCACGGCGAATGAAGTGACGATCTTGCTCACGGGGCTTCCCTCACGAATCGGACATGAGCAAGCCTAGCGCGATGTCGTAAACCACCGGTAAGCCGAAAGGCGGCCGGTGGTCGTCGTCGTCAAGCGATGATCTGCGAAGGCGTCGTATTTTTCACTGCGGCCACGGGCGCGCTGACCTCCTCCAGCCGTCGACCGCTGTCGGCGTCGAACAACTGGATATCGGCAGGATCGACCGAGAAGAAGAACGGCTGGCCCGGCTGCAGGTCGGCGCGTGTCGCGACGTGCACGATCATCCCCTGTCCACCGAACGAGCCATGCAGCAGCTTGGCGATGCCGAGCTCTTCGGCAAAGTCGAAGCGCGCGGAAAGCGGACCGGAACCGAATTTCACCGCTTCGGCACGGAAGCCCGCGACGACCGGACCATGGCCGATCTCCGGCCATTGGTTGCGGTCATAGGCGAGCTGCTGGCCATCCGGCAGCTTGATGACGCCTTCGTCCGGATGAGCGGCACCCTTCAGCAGATTGAGCCCGGGCGAGCCGATGAAATTGGCGACATAGGTGGTTTCCGGGCGGCCATAGACCTCGCTCGGCGTCCCGACCTGCTCGATGCCGCCCTTGTTCATCACGACGATACGGTCGGCGAGCGTCATGGCCTCGACCTGGTCGTGCGTCACGAACAGGGTCGTCGCGCCGAGCCGCTGGTGCAGCTTGCGGATTTCGACACGCATGGCGACGCGCAACGTTGCATCGAGGTTGGACAAGGGCTCGTCGTAGAGGAACACTTTCGGTTCGCGGATCATGGCGCGCCCCATCGCCACGCGCTGCCGCTGGCCGCCGGAAAGCTGGGCCGGCTTGCGTTCGAGAAAATCGGTCAGGCCAAGCGTAGCCGCGACCTTGTTGACGCGTTCGATGCGTTCGGCTTTCGGCAGCCCGGCGATCTTCAGCGAGTAGCCGATGTTTTTCGCGACAGACATATGCGGATAGAGCGCATAGTTCTGGAACACCATGGCGCAGCCGCGTTCGCGCGGCTCCAGTCTGTTGACCACGCGGCCGGCAATCGTGACCTCCCCCGAGGTGATCGTTTCCAGGCCAGCCACCATGCGCAGCAGCGTGGACTTGCCGCAGCCTGAGGGCCCGAGAATGACGATCAGCTCGCCGCTGGCGACGTCGAGATTCACGCCGTGCACGACCTCGTTCTTGGCGTAGGATTTGCGCACGTCGCGCAAGGTGATTTCGGCCATGGGGTGTGATCCCTTATTTTTCGGTGGAGATGAGGCCGCGCACGAACCAGCGCTGCAGGAAGATGGTGACCAGCACCGGCGGGGTCAGCACGATCAGGTTGGCGGCCATGGCAACGTTCCAGATCGGCGGTTCGCCGAACACCGGCCCGGGCACGATCTTCTGAAGCTGCATGGTGGCGGTGGCGAAGTTCAACTGGTCGGTCACCACCAGCAGCGGCCACAAATACTGGTTCCATGACCATACGAACATGATGGTGGCGAGCGCGGCCATGTTGGTCTTGGAGAGCGGCATCAGCACTTCGAGGAAGAAGCGGACCGGGCCCGAGCCATCCATCTTGGCCGCTTCGGTCAATTCGTCTGGAACCGTGAGGAAGAACTGCCTGTAGAGGAACGTGCCGGTCGCTGTGGCGATCAGCGGCAGGATCAGGCCGGAATAGGAGTTGAGCAGGTTCCACTCCGGCAATCCGACCGAGATCCCGAACAGTCCGAAGATCGCCTTGAATGGCCTCAACGCGTCGGCCGCCACCGCATAGGTCGGCACGATGCGCACTTCCAGCGGCAGCATCAGGGTGATGAAGATCAGCCAGAACATCACCATGCGCAGCTTGTAGCGGAAGTAGACGATCGAGAATGCCGAAAGCGCGGCGATCACGATCTTGCCGATGGTGACGCCGCCGGCGACGATGATGGAATTCAGCATCACCCGGCCGAAATTGCCGCGTTCCCAGGCGGTGGCCATGTTTTCGAAGAAATGGCTGCCGGGCCATAGCGGCATCGGCACCTGGTTGACCGTATGGAAGTCGTGGCTCGCAGCCACGAAGATGATCCAGAACGGAATGAGCAGTGCCGCGAGGCTGAAGATGAGCAGCGCGTGGGTGAGGAAATCGAGGACGGGGGTGCGTTCGATCACGGCCAGGCCTCCGCTCAGCGATAGTGGACGCGCCGCTCGACGAAGCGGAACTGGATGAAGGTCAGTGCGATGACGAGCACCATCAGCACGATCGATTGCGCGGCGGCGAGCGAGTAGTCCTTGCCCTGGAAGCCGTCGGTGTAGATCTTGTAGACCATCAGTTCGGTCGCCCGCGCCGGACCGCCGGATGTGGTGATGTCGACGATGCCGAAACTGTCGACGAAACTGTCGGTGATGTTGATCACGATCAGGAAGAACAGTGTCGGGGTGATCAGCGGCAGCTGGATATCCCACATCCGCCTCAGCACACTGGCACCGTCCATCGCGCTTGCTTCGGAAATCGTGCGCGGTATCGACTGCAGGGCGGCCAGGAAAAAGATGAAATTGTAGCCGACCATCTTCCAGCTTTGCGCCAGCACGATGAGCGTGAAGGCGTCGTAGCCGTTGAGCGCCGGGTTCCAGAGACCGGGGAAAGCATGGTTGATCACCGACACGAAGCCGGCATCCGGCGAGAAGATGAAGCGGAACGCCAGGCCGACGGCGGGGGCCGCCAGCGCGTAGGGCAGGAAGAAGGTGAACTTGTAGACCTGGTGGCCGGGCAGCCGGCGGTCGACGAAAAGCGCGAGCAACGCGGCAATCGCAAGCGAGAGCACCGTGGCCGAGAAGGCGAAGGTCAGCGAAACCCGCACCGAGTTCCAGTATTTCGGATCCTCGAACACGGTCATGAAGTTCTGCAGGCCAACCCACTGATTGCTGCCGCCGAAAGGTGGCTCCAGGGTGAGCGACCAGTAGAGCGCCTCGCCGGACGGCCAGTAGAAGAAAACGAAGATCAGAAGCATCTGCGGAGCGATGAAAGCTGCCGCCAGCCACAGATTGGAGAAAGTCGCACGCTTTTCCACGCGGATGCTCCTTGCCGGTCATGATTATGAAAGGGGCGTCGCGGCCAGCCGCGACGCCCGGATAAGGTCAGGCCTGCTTACGGCAGGGCGACACCCTTGTAGGTCTGCTCGTAGCGACGCAGGATCTGGTTGCCGCGTTCGACGACGGCGTCGATGGCGGTCTGCATGTCCTTCTGGCCGGTGAAGGCAGCTTCCAGCTCGGAGCGCAGCTCGGCGCGGACCGAGGTGAAGTTGCCGAGACGGATGCCACGCGAGAGCGGGGTGACGTCGGACGCGGTCAGCGAAGCGATCGCGATGTCGCGGTTGACACGCTTCGGATCCTTGTAGAAGCCTTCTGCCTTCAGCAGCTCATAGCCCTTGGTCGTGACCGGGATATAGCCGGTGTTTTCAGCGATGTACTTCTCGCCGGTATCCGGAGCCGTGACGTATTTCAGGAAAGCCGCCGCGGCTTCGTATTCTGCCGGCGACTTGCCTTCCATGACCCACAGCGAAGCGCCGCCGACCATCGAATTGGTGCGCTTGGCGGCATCGATGACCGGCATCATGGCGACGTCCCACTTCAGGTCCTTGGCCTGGGTGTTGTGCACGGTGCCGTGGTTGGCGATCGAGGTGATGGTGGCGGCGCAGGTGCCGTCGGCGAACGCCTGGACGACGTCCTTGCCCATCTGCTTGGTCTGGATCTTGGCATAGCCGGCGTCGAGCCAGGACTTGAAATCCTTCATGTGGCCGACGAAGGCGGTCTTGTTGAAAGCGAGTTCGGCACCGAGACCGCCGTAGCCGTTGTCGAGCGTGGCCAGCGGAATGGAGTTGGTCGCCGAGAACTGTTCGAGGTCCATCCAGGAATCGAAGTCGAAGGCAAAACCGCAGGGAACGCCGGCAGCCTTCATCGCCTTCAGGTCTTCGCCGAACTCGGCCCAGGTCTTCGGCGCTTCGGTCTTGCCGATCTTCGCGAAGACTTCCTTGTTCCAGTAGAAGACGGCGGTCGAGGAATTGTAGGGGAACGACCACATCTCGCCGGTGGAGGTGGCGTAGTAGTTGGCGATGCCCGGGAAATAGGATTTCCAGTCGATGTCGAGCTTGTAATCCTTGGCGAACTTGGTGGCCGGATAGATGGCGCCCGACAGCATGAAGTTCACGGTGCCGGCATCATAGATCTGGACGATCGTCGGATGCTGCTTGGAGCGATAGGCCGCGATCGTGTTCTGCTCGGCCTTGTCGTAGCCACCCTGCCCGGTGCAGACGGCTTCGTATTTGTCCTGCGACTGGTTGAACAGCTGGCAGTGCTTGGCCACCACTTCGCCGAGGTCGCCGGTGAGGCCGTACCAGAATTCGAATTTGGTGCGTTCGGCGGCGCTGGCGCCGCTAGCAAGCACGACGGCCGTCGTCGCGAGCAGGATTAATCGTTTCATTCGTCCTCTCCAGACAGGAAGGTTGCTGCGCGAGCGCAACGCCCGCTACGGCGCCTCCCCTAGAGAGATCACATGACAGCCGCGTTGTGGTTTCGTGATGAAATGACGACAATCCCCACCGGCGCGGGCCAGCAAAAGCTGTTATTCGCCTCTGAGAGGCAGAACCGGGCCAGGGCCGGGCCTGAACGGTCAATCCGGATCAGACACCGGCGTCGCGGATCTCGAAGACATTGCCGCCGCTGGTGAGGAAGCGCCCGCGCTCGCCGCGGCGAACGCTGTAGCATTTCTCGCCGCCGTCGCGGATCTCGCTCCACACGGTGCACAGTTCACCATTGCGCAGCGCCCACCGCCCCTTGTCGCCCTGCTGGACCGAGTTGTCGCCCGAATTGTCGATCGTGATCTCGGCGGAGCCGTCGGGTGCCAGGATCAGCGAACCGCCGCGCCAGCCGCCATCCTCCCACCAGGCGATGGAATGCCCGACCAATTCGTTCTTCAGTTCGGCTGATGTGAGATCGCCCGCGCTCGTTTCGCCGGAGAGAAGCAGCGAAGCGACCAGGAGTGCCGAATGCAAAGCCATGCCACGCAAAGCCCGAATCCTCATCCATGACGATCAGGTGACGATTCAATGACATTTGCCGGCTTCTGTCGAGGCTCGATTGAAGGCAGCGGCAGATGGTTTTCCCCAGGCCGCGTCAGCGAAGTGTCATGCGCCGGTCAGATGCCGGACATGAAAGCGCGCCATTGTCGCGAACGGCCTGCCGAGCACCGCTCGGCCAAAATCCAGCCTGCCCAAGATCCAGCCTGCAAAGTCGCAAGCCCGTAAACTGAAGGACCAAGCCCATGTCAGCCGTCACCGGCACCGGAATCTCCGCCCACAAGCGCGCCAACGATCTCTCGGACTTCGCCGAAGAGCTCGACATGATCGAGGAACTGGGCGTCGAGGCGATCGAACTGCCGACCTACGACATGGATATCGTCGTCGGCGGCAAGATCAGGAAGCCGCAGCTTGCCGCCCTGACGCGCGCCTGCGCCGGCCGCGACATCGTCTATTCCGTGCATGGCCCGCTCGCCATCAACTTCATGGACGAAGCTTACCGGCTGCCGCGGCATTTCGAGGTGCTGCAGGCGTCGCTCGAAGTGGCGGCCGAGGTCGGCGCCGAGCATTATGTGATCCATTCCGGCCTGATGCCGATGCAACAGGCCGACGGCGTCGAGGCCGGCTATCAGCGGCAGCGCGAATGGCTGGCCAAGAGCGGTGACGTCGCCCGCCAGCATGGGCTGATCCTCTGCGTCGAGACCCTGTTCGCAGGCTATGACGGCAAGGCGCTTGCGGCCTCGCCGTCACGGCTTGCCACGGAGCTCGGTGCGATCAACCATCCGAACGTCATGGCCACGCTCGATTTCAGCCATGCCTATCTGAAACTCGACTTCGACGGCCGTCGTGACGAATTCGTCGAGGAGGTGAAGGCGCTGGCACCCTATGCGCGCCATCTGCACGTTCACGACAGCTTCGGCCGCCAGGACGACATCTGGATGTTCACCGACGGCGAACGCATCGCCTACGGTCACGGCGACCTTCATCTGCCGGTCGGCTGGGGCGACATTCCCTGGGACAGGCTGATGGCCGAATGCGAGTTCCCTGACGGTGTGCTGTTCAACATCGAGCTGAAGGAACGCTACTGGTACGCCGCGCAGGACACTGTCGACGCCACCAGGCAGCTCGCCGAAAAGGCTCGTTTCGTACGCACCGCCGCCGCAGCCTGAGCTGTCGGTCTGAACAGTGCCCTCAGATGGTCATCCGGGGGCACCGAGCTCGTCTTCATGCCGGGTCGAAATGCCTTGGGAAGGCATGATGCAGCAGCGTCGCGATCGTCTTGGCCGGAATTTCGGACTCGCGATCGGGTGGATTGAGGTGTCCCCAATACCAGGCCCCCTGGACCAGGTAGTTGAGGCTTTCGGACAGCGCCCTTGGATCGACGCCGGTGTAGTTGCCGAGGCGCACGATCTCGGCAAGCAGGTCGCTGGCTTCGGCATTGTAGGCAAGGTCGCCGGGCAGGCCGATTTCCTTGTAGATCTGCATGCTCTTGCGATCGCTGCCGAAGATGACGAAGACCGAAACCCATTTTGGATGCTGGCGCGCAAACCGGCGCCCGCATTCGACCGCCCCCGTCACGCGTTGCACCGGCGACAGGCCGGGCGCACGCACCATGCTCGTCCAGAGCGCGTCATACTGATCGCTGAGATACTGCAGCACCGCGCGAAGCAGGTTCTCCTTGTTGCCGAAATGGAAGACCACCAGCGCATTGGAAGCTCCCGCCTGTTTGGCGATGGCTTGCATGGTCAGGCTGGACAGGCCCTCGTCGGCGATGAGGTCGATGGCGGCGTCGATGATGCGCTGGATGCTCGCCTCGCCGCGTTCGCGCCGACGGTCGCGGGCAGCCGGGCGCTTGCCTGATACGGCCTGCTTTCCTTCAGCCGTGACTGCGCTGCGTTGAACCATCCTGCTTCAGTCCCCTGCCCGGCCACGCGCTCATCCGCGGGGCCGGCTGATTTCGTCTCGGGCCGACATGCGCCTTGGTCACAGCGACGGGCGTGCTCCGTCGCCATACCATTGGCCCCGTGCCGTTTCATAGGCCATTGCCGCGCGGAATACATCGGCATCGCTGTAGGTACGCCCGACAATCTGGATGCCTGTCGGCACGCCATTTGTCGCCCGGCCAGACGGCATCGAGACAACGGGACAGCGGCTCAGCATGTTGAACGGCGTGGTCATCACCCAGCCGAGCGACGGGTTCACCGTCTTGCCGTTGATCTGCACACTATCCTTGGTCTGGTCGAACTCGGCCGGCACCGCCGGCAGCGCATTGGTGGGACACACAAGCACATCGTATTTCTCGAGCAGCGGTCCGAGGCTCTGATACATCCGCCCCGCCACCTCCAGCGTTGCGACGAAGTCGGTCGCCTTCGATTTCTGCCCGTCCAGGGCGAACTGCCGGGCATAGCTCGTCATGTCGTCGCCATGCTCCTTGAGCAGGCCGGCCAGCGACGCGCCGAAGATATGCTCGAGATAGGCCATGCCGGATTTCAGCACCTCGTCGCCCCAGCCGAGATCGACCTCTTCCACAGTCGCCCCCAGCGAACGGAAAACCTCACAGGCTTCCAGCGTGTTCCTGCGTACGTCCGGGCTCACCTCGAACGAGCCGAGGTCCATGGAGAAGGCGATCCGCCAGCCCTTGATCGGCTTGTAGTCGAGCGGCAGCCTCAGCTTCGGACGCAAGGTGGAGATGTCGAGCGGGCTCGGCCCCGTCATGACGTTCTGCAGCAGGACCGCGTCGGTGACGTTGCGCGCCAGCGGCCCGGTGTGGCAGTAGAAATCGAGATTGAACGGCGGCTCGTCCGGGTTGCGGCCATAGGGCGGCTTGAAGCCGACGAGACCACATGCCGAGGCCGGGATGCGGATGGAACCGGCGATGTCGGACCCCGTCGCGATCGCCGACGTGCCCGCGGCCAGCGTCGCCGCCGAGCCGCCCGAGGAACCGCCAGGCGTGAACTCGGGATTCCACGGATTGCGCGTGACACCCCAGCGCTTCGACCAGGTGTAGCCGGCGCAGCTGAATTCCGGCGTTGCGGTGCGCGCATGCACGATGCCGCCGGCCTTGATGATGCGTTCGTTGATCGTGGAGGTGTGGCCGCTCACCGCGCCCTGGGTCAGCAGCGAACCATGCGAGGTCGGCTTGCCCTTGATATAGCTCTCGTCCTTGACGCCGATCGGCAGGCCTTCGAGCGCGCCGGTCCTGGCGCCTTTGGCGTATTTGGCTTCAGCCTTCCTGGCGAGCGCCATGGCTTCATCGAAATAGGTGAACGTCAGGCAGTTGATCGAGGATTTCGTAGCCTCGGCGCGCCTGATGGTGGCTTGCATCAATTCCACCGGCGAAAGTTTTTTGGCCCTGAAAAGCTGCAGCGCCTTGTTGGCTGGCATGTAGCAAAGGTCGAGATCGGACATGCGTGGTCTCCGGCGATCGGGCGATCGCGAATGTGGTCTGGGAGCAATTCCAGGAAAAGTGCGTGCGGTTTTCCGTCTGGAATTGCGTGAAAACAAGGAGCTGGAGCGTTTCCGCTTTTTCCGTGAGAACGCTCCAGGGATGGCTGTCCGGGCGGTGCGGCGCCCGGAACTGGCTGGTGAGAGGCGCTATTTCTGGATGTCGGTCCAGATCTTGGTATAAAGCTGCAGCACCGGCGTCGGGCAGATCGGCATGACTTCGCCCTTGGCAAGGAACTCGGCCGGGATGTCGACTTCCGGCGCGCCCTTCATGTCAGCGGGCATGAATTTATCCGAACCCTTGATGCCGTTGGCATAGCGGGCGAAGGCGGAGATCATCGCCGCGTTTTCCGGATCCATGATGAAGTTCTGGAACAGCTTGGCGTTCTCGACGTTCCTGGCATCCTTCAGCACGGCGACATTGTCCATGAAGATCGGATAGCCTTCCTTCGGATAGCCGTAGGTGATGTCCTTGTTCTGCAGCCGCTGGCGCAGCGAGATGCCGTTCCAGTTGACACCGGCCGCGATATCGCCGCGGCCAAGCCCGTCGACGGCAGCGTAGTCGAGCGAAAGCCACTTCGCCTTGGCCTCGACCAGCTTGTCGCGCACCTTCTTCAGCAGCGCCTTGTCTTCGGTGCAGAACTTGCCGCCGAAATAGGTGATGGCGAAATACATGATGTCGCCCATCTCGGGCACGACATTGATCTTGCCGACGAGCTCCGGCGGCGGGTCGAGGAAGATCGCCGAAGTGTTGATGTCGCCGGAATAGACGGATTTGTTGACCGACATGCCGGTGCTGCCCCACTGCCACGGCACGGTGTATTTGCGGCCAGGATCGAACGGCACGTCGACCCAGCGCGGGTCGACATTCTTGAAGTTCTCCATCTGGTCGGGGCGCGTTTCGAGCAGCAACCCCTCGCTGATCCAGATCGGTATGACGCTGGCCGAGGGAACGACGATGTCGTAGCCGGACGCACCCTGCCGCACCTTGGCGAGCGCGGTGTCGTTGGAATCGTAGTCGGTGACGGTGACCTTGATGTCGTATTGTTTCTCGAACTTCCTGATCAGCTCCGGGCTGGTGTAGTTGCCCCAGTTGTAGATGTTGAGCACGCCTTCGGCGTGGGCCGCGCCTCCTGCCGCCAGAAGCGACAGGCCAAGCGCTGCTGCTGCCATTTTCAGCTTCATGCACATTTCTCCCTTTGGGACCCGCTCGGGTCCATTTCGCCCCGGGCAGACGACTGCCGGGGACGGTCTCGCTTTGTGTTCCCACGGGGCAGCCATTCACCGGCAGTCGCCGGCTGGCTGGTCTTTTCCCGATCGTGAGATTATTATTACTAACTATTTAGTCAATATCTTTTTCGACACCGGGCGGTGAAGAAACTTCGCATCGGGGACTGGCAGGTAGCGCCCCGGATGGCTACCGGGCTATGGCCGTAGCCTGGAGCGTTTCCGTTTTTAACGAGAACACTCTAACCCTTTGTTTTTTCGCAAGTCCGGACGGAAAACCGTTACACACTTTTCCTGGAATTGCTCTAGTTGACCGGAGATGGCTGGGGCTGTTCCTGGCTGCCCGTGGAGGGCGGCGTTTGCGACGGCTCGGCCGACGGAGGCTTGGGAGCCTGCGGCGCCGGTTGCTGGGTACCCTCGGGCTGCGCCGTCTGCTCGTTGGTCAGAACCTCATCGGTCTTGGCTTTGATCTCGTCCGCCGTCTGCTGGCTGATGAGCCCGTAATTGACCGCCAGACCGGCGATCAGGGCAACGATGATGCCGATGATTGCGGTTTTGAGGTTTCTGGACATCGGAAGAAGCCTTTCGAAGCCTGCCGGCAACCGCTGAACGATTACCCGAGCATGCCCTTCCACCGAGGAATCAGGTTGCCCGAGCTTGCAGCGATGGTCAATGCTCGGGGGATGGCAGCTTTGCGCCTTCATTGCGGACATTCAGGCAGAGTTTTCCGTTGCCCGTTAGCGGACGTTCCTTGAGCGGGAATTCAAGCCAGCTTTGCTTTCGCTTGCGAAACAACGGCAAAATGCCACATTAGCGCTTCTTCGGTGCTCGATGAGTAGCGGCGCTGCTTGAGTGATCAAGGCGAAGGGGAATGACATCCTGACGTCTTCACCGCAGACGCCGAACGGTATGCGAACCACTATGGTGCCGAACGCCGGAGGTAGACCTGATCTTTTGGTACGGACAGAAAGAGCAGGTGCGATCACGAAACTGCGTACCACCTCCAATCTGTAGTCATTGCTGGGATATCAAACGGTATTCGAGCATTAATCGACGTCATAGCGCCGGATGTTGAGTGTGCGTGAACCACTGCGAGGCCATGCCCTGCCAGGGCGGGAACGAAGGCCAACATTTGTCAGCAGCGTCACGTTGTCGGCGAATCCCTGCTTGAGCACTGCGACTATCTGGAACATAAAGGGAACACATCACCCTTTCGATCACTGGATTTGTCGGCGGCGATTGCGTACTTGACTTGGGAAATCGGAGAAACCGCTTGCGACCCCACGACCGCGAACGTTACCTTTCGGCACCCTAGCAATGGTGATGATCTCTGATGTGGCCAACGGCATTTGCCTGTTGGTATATCGTCGTAGCAAATCCGGTTTCGGCGTCGGAGTGTTTCAGGCCGTTCAAAATTAGGCGAGAAACATGACTGTCTTCTTGGAAAAAATGCGCCGACTGCCAGAAACGATCGATCTAGTGAGCATGCGAGGTTGCAGCGACATCGCTGCTGCCCTTTCTAAAGGAAAAGGGCGGCTCGCCATAGCTGTGGGATCTGGCGGATCCGTTGTTGTGGCGGAATTCTTCGCGCGTTGTCGGGCCACGTTGCAATTGGGCCCGACGATCGTGATGACGCCCATGCAGTTCGTCCTATCGATGGAAGACTGGTCTGGCTACGACATCTGGTTATTCAGTGCTGGAGCGAACAATCCGGACATTGCAGCAACCTTCCGCGTCGCGCGAGCGTCAAATTCCAGTTCGATCCAATTGCTGACCGTCAACGGAATCGGAGAAACCGCCCTCGCCGCTGCGCAAAGTCCTGGAGTTGAAGTTTTCGTACTGCCAGTGGCTGATCCGAAAGACGGCTTTCTTGCAACCCATTCGTTGGTTTCGATGGTCACGGCTTTGCTGATAGCGTCGGACCTGAAGGCGGAGCAACCTCAGCGAAAAACTCTGATCGAAGAGTTCCAGGCACGCGTCTCGAAAGTGCTTACTGAAAAACACGGGGCGAACTTCGATTTCCGATCGGGTGACGCATTGTTCGTCCTGCATGATCCACAACTCATCTCCGTCGCGGCGCTGATCGAAACGTCACTGTGGGAAACCGGGATTGCCCCGGTTCAGCGGACCGATTTTAGGAATTTCGCCCACGGCCGACATGTCTGGGCTGCGAAGTATCCGGACGGCATGTATGTTCTGGCTCTGACAACCTCAGAGACGGGAGAGGTCTGGCAGCCCATCGCTGCGGCACTTCCGTCCAATGTTCGGAGGCAAAGCGTGGAGTTCGACCACGGTGGCCGACTTGCAAATGCAGTCGGAATACTGTGGGGCCTTTCCTTTGTGCAGTTTCTTGGGGAAACCACGGCGATTGATCCGGGACGTCCGGGACGAGGTCCGTTCGCGGAAGCGATATATGACAACCCCGCGCTTGACACGCTGTCGCGAGATCTGACTTCGTCGGTTCGACACAAAGCAGCGGCGCGAATGCATTTTGATCCTATTAAAGAGCGATCAACATCTCTTTGTGTTGTTGGACGGGAGAGGCTTTCGAGCCTTGCCGGCGCCAGCTTCGTCGGGCTCGCGCTCGACTATGACGGAACTGTGGTTCCCAACACTCCGCGAGAAGCTCGTCTTGGGTCTCCGTCCCCGGAGATCATGAACGAACTGGTGAGGCTACTCGACTGCGGCGTTCAGGTTGGGTTTGCGACCGGGCGTGGTGGTTCCGCCGGCGACAAATTGCGTGAAGCTCTTCCCACGCGTGTCCATGCTGACGTCGTCATGGGCTATTATAACGGCGCTTATATCAGAACGCTCGACATCGACGTGAAGAAGGATCCTCCGCGACCAAACCCGCGCATCGTGGCAGTTGCACGCTGGCTATCAGACTCCGGCCTCCTCCGCGAAGGAGCCCAGATTGAACCGCGTCCGGTGCAGATAGCGATCGACCATACCGACGTTGTGAATATCGAGGATTTCGTGGATAGTTTGGCCACCTGTCCTCACCTGCTTGATGGCAGCGTAAAGTGCCTAAGATCCAATCATAGCTTTGACATCGTCCCAGCCTCGACTTCGAAGCTTAGGGTGGTGGAAGAGCTCGCGCGGCGGGCTGGAGACCCGGAAAGGTCAGTCCTTGGCATCGGAGACAGCGGTTCTCCCCTGGGAAACGATCACGAGCTGCTATCGGGGCGCCATTGTGTGAGTGTAGGAACTGTCTGCGGCGCTTCGGATGGCGCCTGGAGTCTGTTCGGATCAGCGGCGCGCGGGCCTGACGCCCTGCTACGCATCTTGAGAGCCGTTCAAATTAAAGGGAACGAAATGATGATTGATCTTTCGACCCTCAACCTCGAATAGCGCACTTGAAATGCTTGGCCGGAAAAATCACAGTGGGCCAGCTTGTGCCCGGGAGAGCGCGATGTACGCAGTCGACGTAGTCGGCACAGGATTCACTGTTCTCGATCGCGTCTATGCGGATTCCCTCGTCGTGTCCTCGGAGGAGCTTGGCGGCTCCTGTGGCAACGTTCTGATCTCGCTCGCTATGCTTCAGCGAAACGTTGCGCCGGTATTGAGCCTTGGCGAGGACGAGATCGGTGTTCGTCTGGTGGTCGCGTTTCGTCGCGCCGGCGCTGAAACCCGGTACATCCGCCAGACGAAGCATATGCAGTCTCCAATCCTTGCACAACACTTGCATTCGTCTGGCATTCATACCTTCGAGTTCAGATGCCCGGAGACGGCTGTCGATCTTCCACGGTATCAGCCGATCGAGCAGCAGGACGTCAGCCGGGCGCTTCCGGCAATCAAGAATTGCAATGTCTTTTATACCGACCGGCTCTCGTCGGCGATCGTAGATGCAATGGAGGCTGCGGCCGATGCCGGATCCATTGTCTATTTCGAACCGTCCGCGATCGGCGATGAGAGGCTATTCAGCCGTGCAGTGGCTTCGGCGTCTATCCTCAAATTCTCGTCTGATCGCTTGGCATCGTTGGCTGGGAAAATCGCCCTCCACGATGCTCTGTTTCTGATAATCACGCACGGAGAGTCTGGTCTTGAGGTGAGACGTGGCAGAGACAAAGCATGGTGCAGGTCCTACCCCGCGCCAGCAGTGCGCGACACATGCGGCTCCGGCGACATGGTAAGCGTCGGACTGATTGATTGGATTCTGAACCGCGGTGAAAAGGCAACCGGCAGACTGTCGATTGATGATTTCGTTGCCGGTGTCGAGGCTGGACAGCGCTTGGCGGCAGAAAATTGTGCGTATATTGGTGCTCGCGGCATCTTCAGAGAACGTGGCGCCGAGTATGCGCGCTCCGTCCTACGAGGCTAAGCCGCCTCTGAGATGTCTTCGTTCTGAAGTTTGGTTCTGAGTTCCATGAGCAACTCGCCAAGCATGTTGCGGCCTTGACCGTTCACCTCGCCCCAGAGCCGGTTCACCTCGTTGTCGACGGTCGCCGTTTCGATCAGTCGGGCGGATCCGGTCGACAGCAGCATCTCCCGAAGATCTTCGTGTTGCGTGAACTTGGCGTACAAGACGCCTCTCATTCTGTCGAACTTCGTGCGTGACCATCCTGGGCTGACATCCCAATAGTAGAGTCCGTGTGCCGCCATCGCCAGGAGCGCCGGCGACGGCGCAGCCATCAGCCATGCTTTCACCTCGGGTTTGCGTGCCTTGCCTGCCTGGTAGGCATGTTCGCTCGTCGCGAACCGCTCTCCTTCGAATTCGATTTCGCGCCTGTAAAGATTGCTGAACGCACCGTAAGGCTTCTCACTGGCACGATAGAACCGGACTTCCAGGCCTGCATCGGTCACGAAAGACTCCCATTGAAAATTTGCATCTTATAGTGCATGTAAATTTACATGAAACCGATGCAAATTGAAAGAGCGGATTTGGTCCGACGGATCAATGATCAGCGACTTCAGGCAGACCTCTCCTATGCGGAACTGGCTGAATTGGCGGACGTCGACGCCAGTCAGGTGTCCAGAATCTGCCGCGGTCAGTTCATCACCTTTGGCTCCGGCGTCGTGAGAATTTGCACGGCTCTCGGTTTGCAAGTCGACCTTGGCAAAGAGACCTCTGCGGCTGAGGCACGGCGCCCAATCGATCCGAATTGGTTGAAGCTGGAGCGCTCTATCCGGCGCGCCTGGGACAACACGCCGGCGGGCGCCGAACGGCTTGCAAAAATCATCACCGCGGTTGGAGAAATTTCGCGCAAGTGAATTGCGTGAATTGATAGAGTTTTTTTCTGATTCCACTAGACGAATGCACTGCTGGCCGGGGTATATCTTGGTCGTCATCTACATGTACTGCGGGGAATCTGGATGAGGAAGGATCTGGCAGAAAGTCTCTTGGCCAAGATCATGGAATGGTCTGACGAGGAAAAAGCCGCCGAACGCGCTTACCTCGAAAGCTTCGCTAGCTACAAATACGATGAGTATCAGCAGTTCTCGCCCGGCAAGCGCTTTATCGAGAGCCTCGCGCTCTGGCTTGGACAGTTCGACGAGGGTGATGAGCGTCGCGCGGCCTACGATTTTGTGCGCAAGCGTCTACTGTTTATTTCGACAGATGAAATGAACCATTTGGTCGAGCTCACTTTCCCAACCATCATTCGCCCGATCCTCATCGCTGATACTGCGGCCGAGCTTGGTGTCGACGCGCACAAAGTGAAGGCCATCGTCGACACGGTCGAATACCGAACCCGCCTGCGCCAAACGCTTGTCCTCGGATTGAGCGACGGAGCTCGCACAGATTGGTTCCGCCGCGCAAATCCGCAGGAGATGTCTAACGAGCAGGTCTTTCACGCCTACGACGTGTCGGACGCGAAAAGCGAGGGCATGGTCAAGGACCTCGGAGAGCATCTTGAGAAGATTCTAGGCCGTGCGCCCGAAGAACACGAGAAGCGGTTCAGATACATCGTGCTTCTCGACGACTTCACCGGCAGCGGTACGAGTTTTATTCGAGGGGGCGAAAAAGTCGGATGGACAGGGAAAATCCCTAAGATCGTTGACGGCCTTATGAAATCAAGAAATCTCGGCGACACGATAGCCGAGGAAGGAGTCAAGATTATCATCATTCTTTACGTCGCCGGTGATCAGGCGATTGCACACATCGAAGAGCGGTTACCTGAATTGAAGTTCGGCAAAGGCACCATCACCTTCGAGGTGGTGCATAAGCTGGGCGATGCCACACCGCTTGATGATACGGGCGACAGGGCGATACTCAGCCTAGTGAGCGATGACCGATATTTTGACGATGATGCCGACGATGAACATTCGAAAGTAGGCGGCACGAGCAAGCGCTATGGGTTCGCCAAGTGCAGACTGCCCCTTGTCCTCGCACACAATACGCCCAACAATTCTATCTACCTGCTCTGGGCGGAGGACGATCAGTCGGTCCGAGGTCTATTCCCACGCGTCAGCCGCCACAGAAAGCTTCAATAGGTGAGAAACCCATTCCGTATGCGCGCTTCCCAGCGCTCGACAAGCGACGACGAGTTTGTGCGTCTGTTCGGCGTCGGTGCGCTGGAGGTTATGAAATCCTTTGAAGACCCCTGGAGCGGTGTCGTCTTCCTGCGGAGTGCGCCTGGAGGCGGAAAGACCACCTTTCTGCGTATCCTGACGCCTCGTCCACTGAAGCTCACCGAAAACCTTGCCGATCAGCATCCGCAGGTGAAGGCGACCCGCGACGCGCTCAAAGAAGCTGGCGCCATCGGAAGCGACGGACCACAACTGCTTGGTGCAATGGTCAGCTTCACCAGCGAGTATAAGGAGCTGAGCGCTTTTGACCGTGGCAACGTCCTGTTTCGCGAGCTGTTGAATTCGCGGATCGTCGTCGCGACGCTTAGATCGGTTTTGGAGCGAGCCGAGAAGCAGTTCCCCGACGATCTCGGACAGTTCGAGTTCGAATGGGAGCCAGAATCCGACGCGACCATTCCGGGCCGAGCATCAGGTAAGGAGCTATTCACGTGGGCTTCGCGCATTGAACGCGATTTCTACGATCGTATGGACGACCTCGGTTCACCAGCTTCCATTAAAGGCGGACATGCACGTCTGGACGGGCTCAAGTGGTTCGCGCATGTACGCATCAAGGACGCTCAGGGCGAAATAGACGTCAAGCGTGTTCTCCTCCTAGACGAACTTCAGACACTGTCGTCTCCGCAACGCGCAAGCCTGATCGAATTCGTCACAAATGCGCGAGAGCAATGTGGCGTTTGGATTGCCGAGCGGCTGGAAGCATTGACGCACAAAGATTTGCTCTCCGAAGGGGCGCTCCGCAACCGCGATTACAACAATGTCGTTCAACTGGAAGAGCGCTGGTCGGGACAGCGAGCGAGAACCTACACTAAGTTTGTAGAGACGATCGCCAATCTGCGCGCGGCCAAGGCCGACGGCTTTGAGCAAAGAGAATTGTTCCCACTGATCGGCGAGAGCGACGATATCCCCAGTCTGGAGGCGGCTCTGGTGACTCGTGTTACGGAGCTGGAATTGGAAATTCTCAAGATGGCCGGCTCCGGTCCGCGGTATTCCGACTGGCTTGCCGCTGCGCGCGCGCCGGATGGCAATCTTCTTGAGCGTGCTTTCCGATGGCAATTGCTCAAGATATTGATTATCCGGGATACAAGACGCGTCCAGACAAGCTTCGACTTCGATGCGTTGCCGCTGGAAGAGTTCGGCGCGCGCTCGCGTAGCGGTTCGGATCGCGCAGCAGAGCATTTTCTACGAACCGATGTCGGCGCTCCGATCTACTTCGGGCGAGAGGCGTTGAGCGCCGTGTCATCCTCGAACGTCGATCAGTACCTTGAAGTGGTGGGGGCCCTCTTCGAAGAGATCTCGGCTAAGATCCGCTTCCCCAGGGAACAACCGGTGCCGTTGAGCGCGGCAAGACAGGACGCATTAATCCGCGGCGTCGCGAAGGATCGATGGGAGGGTTTGCAGCGTCGGCTGCCACGCGGCGTTGAGGCACGCCGTCTGCTGGAAGCGATTGGCGAATACTGCCGGCAGCAGACTTTCAGAAGCAGCGCACCATACGCGCCAGGCGTGACCGGAGTTGCGATCACGATGGCGGACCGAAAATTGATAATTGACAGCGATGACGCCGAAATTTCCCATCTGATCCGGCTACGGGACGTAGTGACGTCTTTGGTATCGCATAACCTGCTGATGCCTCGTCTTGACCACGTGAACAACGGTCGCGACTACGTCGTCTTCTACCTCAACCGTCTGCTCTGCGTACATTTCGGTCTGCCGCTCGGCTATGGCGGTTGGAGACACCAAAGCTTGAAAAGCTTGCTTCACTGGCAGGAAAACGGAGCGAAGGCAATCGCTGTGGCCGAGGAGGCAACCTTTGTCTAATCCAAGCCCGGAAATGCGATGGGACCCTTACTCCCTCACGCTCGACGAAGATTTCACAGCATTCTGGCGGCAACGCCTAGCGACTATGCAGCGCAAGCTTCTGCTCGTGATTGGGCGCGGTTTTGACATAAGGACCCTTGAGACGGCTCGACGGCTGCATTCGCTGGAAGCAGACATATACGTCTGGCAGTTGGTTTTCGACAATGGGTTGGGCGACAGCCCGAAACGCGCGGAACTCACCGAGGCGAACCATAAGAACTTGCTGAAACTCATTCCCGCAGAAAAGATACTCTCGGTGCCGATCGAGATTGGTGGTCCGGCAGGCGCCGCGGTCACACCACGCAACACCAAGGCTTCGCTGGAGAAGGCGGCAGAAGATCTGGATTTTGACGACATCATCGTCGACATTAGCGCTATGCCACGGATGGTGGCGCTCACCGCGGTCAGCGTTCTTTTGTTCAGGCTTGATAAGCTGGCCGATGACGGCGGCCCGAGTGTGAACCTGCATGTCACGACTTCCGAAAGTGTTTCTGCTGACCTGGAAGCATCGAAAGGCAGTCTCAGAGATAGCGTGACCTTCGTCTTGGGATTCTCCGGGCATCTTGAAGAGCAAACTACGCAGACTTGGCCCCGGGTGTGGTTTCCGGTGCTGGGCGAGGGCCAACGTGAGCGCCTTCACCTTATACAGGAACACGTGAACCCTGAAGAAATCTGTCCGGTGATTCCCTTCCCCACCCGAAAGCCGCGTAGGGGCGATGAGATCATCGGTGAACATCGAGATACTCTCTTCGATGATTTCCAGGTCGAGCCCGCCAATATTCTGCTCGCCAGCGAGTACAACCCGTTCGAGGCGTATCGCCAAATTTACACGGCGATGGAGCAGTACAAGAAGGCACTCAAGCCCATGGGAGGGTGCAAGCTTTTTGTGTCCCCGCTCTCGTCCAAGCTGTTGTCCATTGGCGTCCTCCTAGCATGCTACGATCACAAGTATGGCAAGGGCTCCAAAGATGGTTTCGATGTCGGGATTCCTTATGTCGAAACAGCGGTTTATGGGGACCCAGAGCAGGATGCGGAGACCGCTAGGTACGAACTCCATTCGATGTGGATACGAGGCGAATGGGAGGAACCGATTGGCACAGCGATCCTAGGCAAAGAGCCGACCAGATAAGTCGCAGGCGAAATGTTAGCCAGGGTTCGATGGTTGCCATCGTGGCAAGACCATATCCCAAACCCCAATTCGCCACCTTGTCTGCCCGATGATAAACAACTGGGTAGCTTGGGCAGCTATCCTTTAGCAACCATCTCGGACCGTCAGCTATCGGCGCCAATAAAGAAGATAGCTTCGAAATATTCGTCCGAAATAAAGAAATAGAGACTATTCGCCGACGCTGAGGCTAAAGCCTTTCCTAACGGCTCCAAAGGCAAGCCTGTAAACATCAAGTGCGCTGCGCGATCCGGTAGATCGTTCGCTGGCGAACGGGGGCAGGATGGACTATCCGCAGGGGTTGACCTTATGGCCGCATCAGGCGGCAGCAGTAGCTACGATCGACGCCTATTTGGGGCGACGGAGGACTGCCGCGGCCATATCTCGTGCGGCGTTGGTCAATGTGCCGACCGGAGGCGGCAAAACCGCGATCATCGGAGTCTCGGCGCACTGGCATCCCCGCGCTGAGCGGGTCCTAGTGCTAGCGCCGCGCACTGCGATCCGCGATCAGCTCGCTAAGGAACTCGGTGGGGCCCGCGGCTTTTTCCCGCGGCACGGCTTCGATACGACCGCTTTACCCAAGGCGGTGAAGCGGGTTTCGACGGCAGGCGATCTTGCAGATCTTCCTGAGCGCGGCATCCTAGTATCGACTATACAGCTAATCGATGACTTAACCCGCTCGGCCGAGAAGCGCGCAGCTTATGACCGTCTGGCCGACTGGTGCGATGCGGTGTTTGTCGATGAGGGGCACTACGAACCGGCGCGATCGTGGAGCCACGCGATTCGCGGCTTGAAGGCGCCGACGGTGCTGGTGACCGCAACCCCCTATCGGAACGATCTCAAGCTGTTTGAGATTGATTCCGAAGCGCTGCACGTTACTCGCTATCAGGCGCTAGTCGCGGCCAACATACTGCGCCCGGTCGTCGTCGTCGAAGCTGACCCTGCTGCGCTCGCCACGCAGGAAAGTTTTGTTCAAAGCGTCTACGATATCTTCGTTGAGCAATATGGTGCAGCGCCTTCCACCCAGCGCAAACTGATCATTCGTTGCGACGGTGAAGCCACGGTCCGCCAGATAGGCAATGTCGTGCGCGCCCATGCGCTGGGTGCCGCCGGCATCGTGTGCCTACACGAGCGCTTCGCTCCCGCGACTAGCCAGGCTTGGGAACGGCGGCAGCCCCCAGACCCCGAGGCTGCAGATGCTCCTGCAGTGTGGGTGCATCAGCATAAATTGCTCGAAGGCGTCGATGGCCCGAGCTTTCATGCTGTTGCGATCTTTGACGTCCGCGGCTCGGCACGTGCGCTCGTTCAACAAATCGGGCGCGTGGTTCGCAATCCGGGGCTAGTGGCCGGTACGACTGCCTTGCTTATAGACCATAGCAATGGCTTCCTCGCGTCCAGCTGGCATCGCTATCTGCGCTACGATGCCACGCTGACCAAGGCAGGAATCCTGCGCGGCCTCGACGAGATCGCCGGTCAACTTGACCGCACCTTGCCAGAAATTCTCTATATCGACCGCCAGTTCCGCGAGCGCTTCGTCCACGGGCCGGGAAGCGAGGCGGAGCTACTGGATTCGCTGTGCCTGCCCCAGCGCTGCCAGCTATGGCGTTCCAAGGCAGGGTTCAGCATGTCGCTGCTGCGCGCCGCCAGCGAGGTGCGATTCGCGGATGCGAGCTATCCATTTACTGTGCTCGAGGAAAGCGATGACGCACTAACTATCCTGTTCACTAGTGTGGATTCCTCGCCACTGCTGCAGGACCATTATTTTCTCGAGCGTACGCTTCAGGTACTGATTGCTCGGAGGATAGGCGACACCATCGTCTTTCTCGATACCTCGCGCCCTAGCCCGGATCAGGATGCACGCGAGCAGATGTACGGGGCGATCCCGCGATCAAAAATGGCTGGTCTGCTGACTCAGGATGTCGACAGCAATATCGTCGAGGTCGGCGCGCGCAATGCCGCGCTTGGCCCGTCTGCAGTGCGACGCCGCTTGACCACTGCCGCTGCGTTGGAGGCAACACCACCGCTTCTTGATGAATTCCAGTATATCGCATCGACTGTCACCGCTGCACGCGTTAGGGCAGGCGCGCCTCTTGTCACCGGCGGCTTCGTTCGGCGCGCGATCGGCTTCAGCCGTGGCGGCGTCGCCGACGCCGGCCCGCGGCTCTCGCTTGCGGACTGGTTGGACTGGACCCACGGGCTGTTGGCACGGATGGCCGGTCAACAAGTTGGTCCCGCCTATCTCGATCGGTTTGCCGCGCCACTTGACACGCCGCCCCCCGACCCGCGGCCGCGCAGCCTGCTCCTCGATTTGGAAGGGATCGCGACCCAGTATGAAACTGCTGAGGGGCAGGGTATTCCGGCTTCCGAGCCAGTCGAAATAGCCGATCTCTGCCTCGAATGTCATGCCAACGCAGTTGAAGACCCTGGCAATCTTGAGGCACGTCGCACGGTCCAGATTGACGCCAACGGTCTCGCGTGTCCCGGAACGGTTCGCTATGTTGCGTCGAACGGCACTTATGAGCTCGAGTCCGAAAGGTTAGCACAGCTTTACCGCCGCATTGATGCGACGCGTAGTGGCAGCATCATCGACGTGCTCAACGCCCGTCAAGCGTTCAGCGTGATCACTGAATCGCCAAACACCGTCTATGCCGACAGCAGCTTCTATGATCCGCGCCTGCCGCTGGGCCCGGGGTTCGACTTCGCCGCGATCGGGCTTGGAAATGTGCTCGTTCACGAACCCGCGCTGCGCACATGCAACAGCGAGAAGGGCGCACAGAATAGCGCCTTGCCGGGAGGCTGGGCAGCGAACTCGGTGTTTGAATGGATCGACGCCAATCCCGGTGCGGTCGCTGAAAATCCCGAGCTTGTAGTGTGCGATGACGGCACGAATGAGTTTTGCGACTTTATCATCGTCGGTAGTCGCGCCGGGCGGTCGCTAATCCAGATGGTACATGCCAAGGCTGCAGCTCAGGGTGCTTGGGTGTCGGCGTCAAAGCTCCACGAAGTCTGCGGACAGGCGTCTAAGCAGGTCGGCATGCTAAGCCTGTTCGCGCCTGGGCGGCCACGTCAGGTTGATCTATGGGCGGGACCATGGGAGGGACCGAGCGGCGAAGGCATCGTTAACGCGCGCATCCGGCATGCGCAGGGAGGGTGGGCGGGGCTGGACGGCCCCGGCATCTGGGCGGAACTTGAGCGGCTGCTCCGTCAACAAGACACCGAACGCGAAATTGTTCTAGTACTTGGCGCATGCCTCGATCGCGCTCGCCTGCTCAACCAGGCGAGCGCCATCCCCCCCACGGTCAATGCCACCCATGCGCTTCAGTTGCTACGCAGCACTATGGCAGCGGTCGCCGCCGTCGGCGCGCGGCTGAAAGTGATTTGCGGCTGATCACGTTGTCACGAGCGACACCTCCTTTGCCCGGCTTTGGCAGTCGTTGGGCAGACGGTGGCTCGATAGGCGGGATATTGAACTTCCGTCAGGGTAGCGATCCGCCGCAGGTGTCCATTCGCTCGAGCGCTGTCTGCTGTCCGGCCTTTCACGCAATAAACCTGCCAGTCGGCAAACGGCCCTCAACCAGACGCCGATAGTGTGGCATTGAACGTGATAGTTTCGCTCGAGCGGTGACCAGGCGGTAGCCTGTCGACAGGCAGCACCGTGCAGAGATGGTTACCTCCGCCCACAACGAATGAACTGCAATGGCAAGGTCGACGGAGATCGCAATCGACTGTGCGAGGCAGAAAGTTCTAATGCTGCCGGGAGCCAACAACTGATATGGCGGTGAAATCGGTCCTCAACTTTTTTGCTCTCTAAGCGTCCGAGAGGTCCTGCCGCGTAATGCCCACCGACAGCCAGTACATTCTCGAAAGCATCGAGCAGGGATGCGCGACGCTTACCGATGACGAGTTCGCCATCGACAGGCTGGTAAAGTATTTCGGCAACGGGAGGATCCGGTGGCACGTCGAATTCCGCGGGCATCGCATCGAACTGACGACGGGTCAGATCAAGAAGCAGACGACCTTCCGCAGGAAGATCCTCGAACAGGCCGGTGTGCTGCCACCGCAGCGTGCGGGGGCCACCTACCGGCGATGGGCACTCGACCTGAGGAAGAATGCCATCGAGCTTCCCTGGCGCGAGAGGCCGGTCGATCCCGGTTTCGCCATCGACAGGCTCACCAGCCACGGAGATGGGCGCTGGACGGTTGAGTACCAGGGCAAGTCAATCAAGTTCACGACGACCAAACTGCGCAGGCAAGTCAGTTTCCGCAAACGCATGCTGGCCAAGGCCAAGGTACTGCCGCCCCAACTGGACGCGGGTGCCTATCGGAAGTGGATGGACTGGCTTATTCAAAACGCCTCCGAGTCTGTGCCGTCGGCTGGCGATGCCTCGATGACGGAGAAAAGCTGGCTTGACGACCTGCCGGAGCTGGCCGGTTGGAAAGATGAGGCACCGCCAGGCGGCCACCTCGTGGACTGATGCCGACATGGGAGTCCTTCAGGGAGAGCTCCGCCAGGCCGCTTCACCGGTCAGCTTTGGCGATGGGGATCGTCGGGCTCGAACGTGCCGCCCATGCCAGCACCCATCCCGCCCATGCCCATTCCGCCGCCTCCGCCGCGACCGGCACCACTCTCCCGGTCACCCTTGCCCCTGCTGGTCCCCGATGAAGGCCGGGTCGGGCCTTGCATGGGTATCTCGAGATCGGACGGGATAGGGTCGAGGCTCAGCGCCTCGCGAATGAAATCGCGCAGCGAGACGACGAGCTCGTGGATGTGGGCCGGACGCCCCGCGATAAGTTCTCGTATTGCGCGCTCGGCCAACCGAACCTGTGCTTCGGTTCCAAGCAGAAGGATGTCCGACAGGGCTGCTTCGACAGCATCACGAATCCGTCTTGTCCGCTCGGATCCCGTTACACCGCTATCCGCCAGTTCGCTTTCAGCGTCTCCAGCGGACTGGGCACGTCGCTTCAAATCACGCAGGTGGGTTGGGTCGACGGAAAGATTGCCCGTAAAGGATCCGCCCAGCGTCTTGTAGGCAGCGATCAGGACGCGCAGGCGCTCGTTGATCTGCCGGTTCATGCGCTCGCGGCGCTGCTGGATCGTCATCATCATCAGCAAGCGAATGCCCATGCTGATGAGCGTGAACAGCGCCAGCCCAATGAATGTGACGAGGACGCTATGCCAGGAACTGAAATCCAGATTGTGCAAATGCGCCTCCGTAAGACAGGGCAGCAGAGCAGATCGACAACAGCGATCTAAATTTGTTTCCCCACTTTCACAACATTGCAAAGGCGAAAGCAGTGAAACGTCTACGACAACGAAGCATCGGAGAGGTTGGTACGCCCAAGGGGAATCGAACCCCTGTTTGCGCCGTGAGAGGGCGCCGTCCTGACCGCTAGACGATGGGCGCAGCCGAGAACCGGCGATATAGGCTGGCCCGTCCGAAAAAGCAACAGGCTGAAACGGCAAGTTTTTGGTGCCTTCCCGGTCCGGCCAGCATTGTTTCGGTGCAGTGCAGCCCGGACAACCGCTTCGGCAGCACCCTATCGCTTCGGCTCGATCAGATCCCAGAGATTGCCATGGAGATCGGCGAACACGGCAACCGTGCCGTAGGGCTCATGGCGCGGTGCTTCACGGAATTCCACGCCGCGCGCCTGCATGGCGGCATGGTCACGTGCGAAATCATCGGTCTCCAGGAAGAAGGCGACACGGCCGCCGGTCTGGTTGCCGATGCTCGCCGCCTGCCCTGCCCCGTCGGCCTTCGCGAGCAACAGCCGCGCCCCGCCGCCATTTTGCGGTTCGACCGTCACCCAGCGCTTGCCGCCGCCGAGGTCGAGATCGGACCTCAGCGTGAACCCGGCGCGGTCGACATACCAGCGGATCGCCTCGTCATAGTCGGCGACGACCAGCGCGACCGTGGCGACACTGCGCTCAGTGGCGAAGTCGCTCATGATGGCTACTGCAGACGCAGCGTGTAGCGGCCGATCATGCGCCGTTCTGCTATATCATAGACGAAGATCGCGCGGCTGCCGTCAGCCAGTTCCGCCTCGATCGACAGGCGATCACCCGACAGCGACTGCGACACCACCTTAGCGCCGACCGGCAGCACGATGTCACCCGTTTGCGGCTCACCCGCTGGTGTCTGGATATCACCGGCGATCGGCGCCGCCGGCTTGGCGGTGTAGGATTTGTAGACAAGCGCCGCCACCACGACCATAAGGGCGAAGAACAACAGGCCAAGATTGACGACCATGAAGCGGATCAGCTTCCTACGCAGCTTGTCCACATTCGGATCGAGCGGCTTGTCTTCCTCGTCATCGGCAAGGGGCCGGGCCATGGGCGATCTATTCCGGAACTGTTTCGATGGCCGCACCTGATAACGAAGACACCGAGGAAATGATAGGGGCGGCGCCGATCGCGCTGAAAGCCGGCGAAGATGCAGCCGGCCAGCGCCTCGACCAATGGCTCGCCGCGCAGCTGGCGCCGGAGCTGTCTCGCAGCCGCATCCAGGCGCTGATCAAGCAAGGGGCAGTCCGCATAGCTGGCCAGCGGGTCGACGAGGTCAAACGCAAGCTCGCCGCGGGCGACGTGATTTCCGTGGCGATGCCGGAACCGGAACCGGCGGAGCCGCAGGGCGAGAATATCCCGCTCGACGTTCTCTACGAGGACGACGCGCTGATCGTCATCAACAAGCCGGCAGGCCTGGTCGTCCATCCTGGCGCCGGCAACTGGACCGGCACGCTGGTCAACGCCCTCATCCACCATTGCGGCGCGAGCCTCTCCGGCATCGGCGGGGTCAGGCGGCCGGGCATCGTGCACCGGCTCGACAAGGACACCAGCGGCGTCATGGTCGTGGCCAAGACCGACCATGCCCATCGCGCCCTCTCCGAAGCGTTCGCCGACCATGGCCGCACCGGTGACCTGCAGCGTGCCTATGTCGCGCTGGTCTGGGGTATCCCGCCGCGCCCGACCGGAACCATCGACGCACCGCTCGGCCGCGCCGCCGACCGGGTTCGACGCGCTGTCGTGCCGGAACATCGCGAGGACGCCCGCCATGCCGTCACCCACTACACGGTCGAGGAACGCTTCGGCGAAGGGCAGGACAAGTTCGCCTCCGCGAGCCTTGTCGAATGCCGGCTTGAAACCGGCCGCACGCACCAGATCCGCGTGCATATGGCGCATATCGGCCACCCGCTGGTCGGCGATCCTGACTATGGCCTGGCCTTCCGCACCAAGGCCAACCGCCTGCCGGAGCCGCTGAAGAGCGAAGTCGCGGCGTTTCCCCGCCAGGCCCTGCATGCACGCCTCCTTGAATTCAGCCATCCCGATACCCATTTGACGATGAGGTTCGAGGCGCCGATGCCCGGGGACATGGAGGATCTGGTCGGCGGCTTTCGAAATCTCTGAACCTGCCACCAAAAAACCTGACTCGTATTGTTCACTTCACACTGTTCACTTCCCAGTGACACACTGTTTCACCTTGAACAAATACGTGGATTTTCCGGGTTTGTTCCGGTATAAATTGTCTAAACGCGATCGTGCCATCAGGCAGGCGCGTCACATGCCCGCCGCGTTTCGGGGGCAGTCCTAAAAGAGAGGAGGGCGCAGTTCATGGCCCAGTCACTACCCAGTATCGTTTCCGGTGAAGGCGGCCTCAGCCGCTACCTGGAAGAAATCCGTCGCTTTCCGATGCTTCAGCCGCAGGAAGAGTACATGCTCGCCAAGCGGTACCAGGAGCATGAAGACACCGGCGCCGCCCACAAGCTGGTCACCAGCCATCTCAGGCTCGTGGCCAAGATCGCCATGGGCTATCGCGGCTACGGCCTGCCGATCGGCGAAGTCATCTCGGAAGGCAATGTCGGCCTGATGCAGGCCGTCAAGAAGTTCGAGCCGGAGCGTGGTTTCCGGCTGGCCACCTATGCCATGTGGTGGATCAAGGCCTCGATCCAGGAGTACATCCTGCGCTCGTGGAGCCTGGTCAAGATGGGCACGACCGCCAACCAGAAGCGCCTGTTCTTCAACCTGCGCAAGGTGAAGGGCAAGATCCAGGCGCTGGACGACGGCGACCTGAAGCCGGACCAGATCACCGAGATCGCCACCCGCCTCAATGTTTCCGAGGAAGAAGTGGTGTCGATGAACCGCCGCCTGTCGGGCGACGCCTCGCTCAACGCGCCGATCCGCGCGACCGAGGGCGAGAGCGGCGAATGGCAGGACTGGCTGGTCGACGACCACGACAGCCAGGAAGACATGCTGATCGAGCAGGACGAACTGGACAACCGCCGCCAGATGCTGGCCGGCGCCATGTCGGTCCTCAACGATCGCGAACGCCGCATCTTCGAGGCACGCCGCCTCGCCGAGGAGCCGCTCACGCTGGAAGAACTGTCGGCGGAGTTCGACATCTCCCGCGAACGCGTGCGCCAGATCGAAGTGCGCGCTTTCGAAAAGGTGCAGGATGCGGTTAAGGCAGCGGCCAAGCGCCAGGCCCAGGCGTTGCGCACCATCGACGCGCAGCCGGCCGCCTGACGGTTCTGACAGTCACATGAAAAACGGCGCCGGGAGACCGGCGCCGTTTTTGTTTGCCCAATGTTGCCCGCGACTTGGGCAGCTACAGCCCATCCAGCGGAAACTTCAGATACCGCCTGCCGTTCGCTTCCGGCTCGGGCAGCCGGCCGCCATTGATGTTGACCTGCAGCGCATGCAGGATCAGCCGCGGCATCGGCAGGGTTTTGTCGCGCGCCTCGCGCAGGGCCACGAAATCGGCCTCGCTCGTCGGGCTGCGGACATGGGTGTTGCTGCGCTTCTGCCCGGCGACCGTCGTTTCCCATGCCGCGTCCCGCCCACCCGGCTGATAGTCGTGACCGACGAACAGGCGTGTCGTGTCCGGCAACGCCAGGATGCGCTGAATCGAACTCCACAGCCGCACGGCGCTGCCACCGGGAAAATCGGCACGGGCCGTGCCGCTGTCCGGCATGAACATGGTGTCATGGATGAAGGCGGCATCTCCGGCAACATAGGTGATCGACGCCAGCGTATGGCCGGGCGAGAACAGCACCGTCACCGGCAGTGAGCCGATATGGAAGATTTCACCGTCGGCGAACAGCCGATCCCACTGCGAGCCGTCGGCGCGAAACTCCGGCCAGTTGTAGATGGCCTTCCACAGGGCCTGGACGTCGACGATCCTGTCGCCGATCGCGGTGGGCGCTCCGGTCTTCTCTTTCAGATAGTGGGCGGCGGAAAAATGATCGGCATGCGGGTGGGTGTCGAGGATCCATTCCAGCTCGAGCCGGCTTTCCTCGATGAAGGCGAGCAGCGCATCCGCATTGCCCGTAGAGACAGCACCCGACTTCTCGTCGAAGTCGAGAACCGGGTCGATGATGGCGCAACGCCGTGTCGCGCCATCCGCCACCACATACTGAATGGAACCGGTGGGCTTGTCGTAGAAGCCGGTTACCTGTGGCCTGGCCAAGGATGCATCCAACTGCGCCTCCCACATCGTTCATCTGGAATGGTTTTCCAATCCGGGATCGATGAAGAGTACGATTGTCTGCGAAGGCCAAGCCGTCAAGCACAGGCTTCTCACAAATCGTTCAGGCGCGAAAATGCGCGGGCAACCGCTACGGAGTGGCTTCAAGCCCCCGGCTGCTTGGTCTTCCTGAGATAAGGCAGGATCGTGTCGAAGGCGCCGAAGCGCTTGATCGCATCTTCGTTGGAGACGGCGGCGGTGATGATGACATCGTCGCCCTGCTTCCAGTTGGCCGGCGTTGCCACCTGATGTTTGGCGGTGAGCTGGATGGAATCGATCACGCGCAGGATCTCGTCGAAATTGCGCCCGGTGGTCATCGGGTAGGTCAGGATCAGCTTGATCTTCTTGTCGGGCCCGATCACGTAGACGGAGCGCACCGTGGCGTTGTCGGCGGGTGTGCGACCATCGGAACTGTCACCCGCCTCTTCCGGCAGCATCTCATAGAGTTTGGCCACCTTGAGATCCTTGTCGCCGATCAGCGGATAGGCGACGACATGGCCGGTCGCGGTCTTGATGTCGTCCTGCCACTTGCCATGGCTTTCGACAGGATCGACGGAAATGCCGATGATCTTGACGTTGCGTTTCTTGAACTCGCTTTCAAGGCCAGCCATGGTGCCGAGCTCGGTCGTGCAGACCGGTGTGAAGTTCTTCGGGTGGCTGAAAAGCACCGCCCAGCCGTCGCCGATCCAGTCATGAAAATGGATCGAACCCTGCGTGGTTTCGGCTTCGAAATCCGGCGCGATGCTGTTGATACGAAGGCTCATGGCGTACCCACCTCTTTGAAACGCGTTGAATGGCGTCTGCCGGCTGCGCACCGGCAATCATCGCATCTTCCTCCAAAAAGAGGCAGTTAGGGAGGTGAATTTTGCCGCACCCCGCCGGGCAAACTGGAAAATAGTTTCTCTGGCGCAGGACCAGGGCAATTCCGGCACAGGCGCCTGGCCGTTTTGCGTCCGGAATTGCGTCAAACAACAAGCTGGAAAATTTCCGCTTTCCACGAAAAGCGGAAATGCTTTCACCGCGTCAACTGTCTGCTAGAGCGTTTCCATTTTTCACGGAAACGCGGAAACGCTCCAAGTTTTTGTTTTCGTCGCATTTTTGTAACGCCAAGTGATTCCACTTGGCTACAAAATGCTAGGAAGGGCTTTCGGTGGCCTTGCGCGGCGCAAGCGATGCCGCGAGATCTTCCATGCGCTGTGCCAGCGAGCCAAGCGCGCCGGTGAGAGCCTGGTCGTTCTTGTCTGCCTTGGTCAACGCCTCGTCGCGGGTCTTGCGCAGGGTCAGGACCTCACTCTCCATGCCCTTGATGCGTTTCTGCACCTCGGACAATTCATCCATGACCATGATGCCGGCCATGACGGTGAGCCGCTGGTCGCCGATCTCGCCGAAGGAATCCTTCAGATGCGCGACATAACGATCGAAGCGCTCGGCAAGATCGATCAGGTGTTCTTCCTGGCCCTCGTCGCAGGCCATGCGGTATTGCTTGTTGTCGATGGTGACAGTGACCTGCGCCATGCCGGATCTCCTGCGCTATCTGTCGAGCACTGCGCGGATGGTTTCCATGGCGGTCACCAGCCGGCGCGACACTTCCTTGTTGGCGTCCTCGAGCCGTTCGGCCCGCGCTTCGGAATTGTCGAGTTCCTGTGCCAGACGCGAACGGTCGGCGTTCATGCGCTGGACCTCGGCCTCGGCTTCGGAATAGTCGCGTTCGCTTTCCAGCTTCGCGGCGACGGCATCCTCCAGCCCTTCAATGGCCTTGCCCAGCCTCGCTATCACTTCTCTAAGGGTCGTTTCCCCGGTCATGGCCTTCGTCCTCAGCCCGTGCCCATCACCGAATCGCTCGCGTTCAGAACGCGTTATTCGTGAAACATTAGGCGGCGTGTGAAGGCCGCGTCAATAAAGCCGCCTCTCCTGTCCCCCGCTAACGCCGAATTGATGAGGCCACGGCGACATTTTCCTTGACGAGAAGCCTATTAAATCGATTTAGGTTTTATTGACTCAAGCGGCTGGCCTGCTATGTGTCCCGGCATCTTTTTCCGAACCGAACGGCTGGAGGAACCATGGTTTCGCGTGAACAACATGACCGGATGGCCAATGCGATCCGCTTTCTGTCCATGGACGCCGTCGAGAAGGCCAATTCCGGCCATCCCGGCCTGCCGATGGGCGCTGCCGACATTGCGACCGTCCTGT
The DNA here is from genome assembly GCF_042739655.1 of Mesorhizobium sp. NPDC059025. Lineage (NCBI taxonomy): Bacteria > Pseudomonadati > Pseudomonadota > Alphaproteobacteria > Hyphomicrobiales > Phyllobacteriaceae > Mesorhizobium > Mesorhizobium sp. NPDC059025. Next base: position 133,905 of record NZ_JBHYIM010000007.1, read on the forward strand.
TCACACGGTTCCTGAAGTTCGACGCCAAGAACCCGCACTGGCCGGATCGCGATCGTTTCATCCTTTCGGCCGGCCATGGCTCGATGCTGCTCTACTCGCTGCTCTATCTGACGGGCTACGAGGATATGACCATCGAGGAGATCAAGAATTTCCGCCAGCTGGGTTCCCGCACCGCCGGCCATCCCGAATACGGCCACGCCTCGGGCATTGAGACCACCACCGGCCCGCTCGGCCAGGGCATCGCCAATTCGGTCGGCTTCGCACTCGGCGAACGCATCCTGAATGCCGCCTTCGGCAACGACCTCGTCGACCACTACACCTATGTGCTGGCCGGCGACGGCTGCCTGATGGAAGGCATTTCCCAGGAAGCGATCTCGCTCGCCGGGCATCTCAAGCTGAACAAGCTGATCGTGTTCTGGGACAACAACAACATCTCCATCGACGGTCCGGTCACGCTGTCCGACTCCACCGACCAGGTCGCGCGTTTCCAGGCCTCGGGCTGGAATGCGATGCATGTCGACGGCCACGATCCGGAAGCGATCGCCTACGCCATCGAAGCCGCCCGCCATTCCGACAAGCCGACGTTGATCGCCGCCAAGACCACCATCGGTTTCGGCGCACCGACCAAGGCAGGCACCAACAAGGTGCACGGCTCGCCGCTCGGCGCCGAAGAGATCGCCGGCGCGCGAAAGTTCTTCAATTGGGAATCGCCGCCTTTCGAAATTCCGTCCGACATCCTTTCGGCCTGGCGCACCGCCGGCGAAGCCGGCGCCAGCAAGCGCACGGAATGGGAAGGCCGCCTTGCCAAGACCGATGCCAAGCAGCGCGCCGAGTTCGAGCGCCGCAACGCCGGCAAGCTGCCGCAGGATTTCGACGCCGTCATCGCCGACTACAAGAAGAAGCTGGCTGTCGACAAACCGAAGGTTGCCACCCGCAAGTCATCCGAAATGGCGTTGGAAGTCATCAACGGCGCGGTGCCCGAGACCATCGGCGGCTCAGCCGACCTGACCGGCTCCAACAACACCAAGACCAGCCAGACCAAGGCGATCACGCCGAACGACTACGGCCAGCGCTACGTGCATTACGGCATCCGCGAACTCGGCATGGCCGCGGCCATGAACGGCCTGACGCTGCATGGCGGCATCATCCCCTACGGCGGCACCTTCATGTGCTTCACCGACTATGCCCGTCCGGCGATGCGCCTTGCCTCGCTGATGGGCATCCGCTCGATCTTCGTGATGACGCACGATTCGATCGGCCTCGGCGAAGACGGCCCGACCCACCAGCCGGTCGAACATCTGGCCGCCCTGCGCGCCATTCCGAACCACCTCGTCTTCCGTCCGGCTGATGCCACAGAGGCCGCCGAGTGCTGGCAGCTGGCGCTGGAATCGGAGAAGACACCGTCGACGCTGGCACTGACCCGCCAGAACCTGCCTGCCGTGCGCACCGAATATGTGGCAGAGAATCTCTGCGCCAAGGGCGCCTACGAGCTGGCAGCGGCTGAAGGCGGTGAAGCCGCCGTCACCATCTTCGCCACCGGCTCCGAAATCGAGATCGCGCTCGGCGCCCGCACCCTGCTGCAGGGTCATGGCCACCCGACCCGCGTCGTCTCCATTCCCTGCTTCGAGCTGTTCTTCCAGCAGGACGAGGCGTATCGCGCGAAGATCATCGGCAAGGCCAAGGTGAAGGTCGCCATCGAAGCCGGCATTCGCCAGGGCTGGGACCCGATCATCGGCACCGACGGCATCTTCGTCGGCATGACCGGCTTCGGCGCTTCCGGCACGATCGAACAGCTCTACAAGCATTTCGGCATCACCGCCGAGGATGCGGCCAAGGCGGCGGAAGCCCGCCTGCACGCTTAGCAATGTCTTCCCGGCGGAGCGATCCGCCGGGCCGTTTCGTCGCACCAGACGACTGAAACGATTAGCCTACAGGCCGGGCGACTGGATATTTTAGCCGCCCGCCTTTATTGAGGCGGCGGACCTTTCATCCGCCTTTTTACGCTCCCCGGGAGAAACACATGACCGTCAGAGTTGCCATCAATGGGTTTGGCCGTATCGGCCGCAACATTTTGCGCGCCATCTACGAGTCCGGCCGCAAGGACATCGTCGTCGTTGCCGTCAACGACCTCGGCCCGGTCGAGACCAATGCCCACCTGCTGCGCTACGACAGCGTTCACGGCCGTTTCCCGCACGAGGTGAAGGTCGATGGCGACCAGATCATCATCGGCAATGAGAAGATCAAGGTCACCGCGGTCAAGGATCCTGCCCAGCTTCCCTGGAAGGAACTCAATGTCGACATCGCGCTGGAGTGCACCGGCATCTTCACGTCGAAGGACAAGGCTTCGGCGCATCTGACCGCCGGCGCCAAGCGCGTGATCGTCTCGGCTCCGGCCGACGGCGCCGACCTCACCGTCGTCTACGGCGTCAACCACGACAAGATCACCAAGGATCACATCGTCATCTCCAACGCCTCCTGCACCACCAACTGCCTGGCGCCGGTGGCCAAGGTGCTCAACGACGCCTTCGGCATCGAAAAGGGCTTCATGACGACGATCCACGCCTATACCGGCGACCAGCCGACGCTCGACACCATGCACAAGGACCTTTACCGCGCGCGCGCCGCGGCGATGTCGATGATCCCGACCTCGACCGGTGCCGCCAAGGCTGTCGGCCTGGTGCTGCCGGAGCTCAAGGGCAAGCTGGACGGCGTTTCGATCCGCGTGCCGACCCCGAACGTCTCGGTCATCGACTTCAAGTTCGTGGCCAAGAAGCCGGTCACCGTCGAAGAGGTCAATGCCGCGCTGGTTGCCGCCGCCGACGGTTCGCTCAAGGGCATCCTCGCCTACACCAAGGATCCGCTCGTTTCGATCGACCTCAACCACGACGCGCATTCCTCGACCTTCGCGCTCGACCAGACCAAGGTCATCGAGGACAATCTGGTGCGTGTCATGTCCTGGTACGACAACGAGTGGGGCTTCTCCAACCGCATGGCCGACACCGCAGTGGCCATGGCCAAGACGATCGCCTGATCGCAAGCTTCGTTTGCTTTTCCAAACGCCCGGCTCTGCCGGGCGTTTTTCGTTGGAGCGTCCCGGAGCCAAAAAAGCATGAAAGTCAGCGTGCTAGGTCAAAAAATCATCGTCACGCCTTGCACCGGCCATGTCTTCGCCCCACTCTCCCGTAAAGCGGAAATCAGTGAAGGGTGAGGGACAAAGACCGGATGGAGCATGCGATCTATCTCGCGACGCTGATCGGCACCGGACTGGTGGTGGCCGCCGCGTTCTCGAGCCTTATCGCCTTCCGTTTCGGTGCCCCGCTGTTGTTGCTCTTCCTGGGTATCGGCCTCGCCACGGGCGTCGATGGGCTGGGCATCGCCTTCGACAATGCCAGGGTCGCCTATTTTGTCGGTTCCCTGGCCCTCGCCGTCATCCTGTTCGATTCCGGCTTCGGCACGCCTTTGAAAATCCTGCGCCAGGCTGCGGGGCCAGCGCTTTCGCTTGCCACCATCGGTGTCGTTTTGACCACCGCTGTCTTCGGTGTCGCTGCCTTCTATCTGCTCGACCTGAACTGGCTGGAATCCTTCCTGCTTGGCGCTTCGGTCGCCTCGACGGATGCAGCCGCGGTCTTCTTCCTGCTGCGCGCAGGCGAGATCAATCTTCGCGAGCGCGTGCGCTCGACGCTGGAAGTGGAGTCCGGCACCAATGATCCGATCGCCATCTTCCTCACCATCACGCTGGTCGAGGTCATCGCGGCAGGCGCCAATCCCGAAGCACCTGTACTGCTCGCCGACCTTGCTCTCGGCTTTGTCCTCAACATGGGACTGGGAGCAGCGGCCGGCATTGTCGGCGGCATGGCCATCGTGCGTCTGGTCGATCGGCTCAATCTCGACCACGGCCTTTTGCCGATCTTCGTTCTGACCCTTTCCCTGATGGTCTTTGCGGCGGCCGGCGCCATCGGTGGCTCCGGTTTCCTCGCCGTCTATCTGGCCGGCCTTGTCGCCGGCAATTCCGACATCCGTGCCGTCACCATCCTGAAACGCTTCCAGGACGGCATGTCCTGGCTGGCACAGATCATCATGTTCCTGGTGCTCGGCCTGTTCGCCACGCCGTCGCAGTTCCCGGCAATCCTGCTGCCGGCCATTCTGCTGGGCCTGTTCCTGATCTTCATCGCACGTCCCCTGGCCGTGTGGCTGTGTCTTTTACCGTTCCGCCTGCCGCGCCCCGAGGTGGCCTTTATCTCGTGGGTCGGTTTGCGCGGCGCCGTCTCCATCCTGCTCGCCATCACCCCGCTGCTGGGCGGCCTGGAACATGGCCGCGTGATCTTCAACGCCGCCTTCATCATCGTGCTGGTGTCGCTGGTGGTGCAGGGTTGGACAGTTGGACCACTGGCCCGTCGCCTCGGCCTCATCGTTCCCGCCCGCATCGGCCCGCTCGACAAGGTCGAACTCGAATTGCCCGGCTCTGCCCATCACGAACTGCTCGCCTATCGTGTCGTCGCAGGCAGCCCGGTGGCGCGCGGCGAGCGCATCCCGCGCTGGGCACGGCCTTCGCTGGTGGTACGCGATGGCCGTTCCATGCGATTCCAGGACATGGGCCGCCTGCAGGCAGGCGACAACGTCTACATCTTCGTACCCGACCGCTATCCGCGCCTGATCGACAAGCTGTTCGCCAGCCGCGCGGTGGTCGACCCCGAGGACGCGGATTTCTTCGGTGCTTTCGCCGTCGACCCCGCGCGACCAGCCGAGGAACTCGAGCTGGCCTATGGCCCCGGCCTGACCGAGGAAGAGCGCAAGCTCACCATCGGTGCCCTTGTGACGGAACGGCTCGACGGGCACGCCGAATATGCCGATCGCGTCTCGCTGGGATCGATCGAATTGATCGTGCGCGACGTTGACGACAAGGGCCGTATCACCAGCCTTGGCCTTTCCTTCGAACCGACAGCGCCGGTGGCCAAGGTTCCCGTCTTCCTCAGCGGCGGCGAGCTTTTCGATCGCATAGCCGGCTTCATCCGCAACCTGCGCAAACCCGCCAGATCGGAGCCTGCTGCTGAAAACGAAGGTTCAGCAGCAGGCTCCGGCGAAGCTGTTCGCAAAGACGACGACGCCAAGCAGCCGGCCTGACGTCAGCTTATGGCGAGATATTTTCCGCCATGCAGTCATGCGGTCTTGCATCGCCGATTTTGGCCGGTAAGGTCCGGCATCTTTTCGCTGGAGCGTTTCCGTTTTCACGGAAATGTGGAAATGCTCTGACACTTCGTTTTTTCGCAATTCCGGACGGAAAACCGTTACACACTTTTCCGCGAATTGCTTCTGAAGGGACCCGCATGGCTGGCTTCAAGACACTGGACGACCTCAGCGACGTGAGCGGCAAGCGCGTCCTGGTGCGCGTCGATCTCAACGTACCGGTCGCCGACGGCAAGGTCAGCGACCTTACCCGCATCGAACGCGTTGTGCCGACGATCCGGGAACTGTCGGACAAGGGCGCAAAGGTCATCCTGCTCGCCCATTTCGGCCGCCCGAAGGATGGCCCCTCGCCGGAACTGTCGCTGCGCCCGATCGCCAACGCCACCTCCGGGGTGCTTGGGCGCCCGGTTGCTTTCGCCGACGACTGCGTTGGCGAGAAGGCCGAACAGGCGGTGGCCGAGCTCAAGGACGGCGACGTGCTGCTCCTGGAAAACACCCGCTTCTACAAGGGCGAGGAAAAGAACGACCCGGCATTGACCGAACAGTTCGCCGCGCTCGGCGACATCTACGTCAATGACGCTTTCTCCGCCGCGCATCGCGCTCACTGTTCGACCGAAGGTCTCGCCCGTGCACTGCCGGCTTTTGCCGGCCGCACCATGCAGGCGGAGCTGGAGGCCCTGGAAAAAGGCCTCGGCGCACCGGTGAAGCCGGTCATCGCCATTGTCGGCGGCGCCAAGGTCTCGACCAAGATCGACCTGCTCATGAATCTGGTGAAGAAGGTCGATGCCCTCGTCATCGGCGGCGGCATGGCCAACACCTTCCTCGCAGCCCGCGGCACCGATGTCGGCAAGTCGCTGTGCGAGCACGATCTCGCCAGCACGGCCAAGCAGATCATGATCGAGGCGGCAACCGCCGGCTGCGCCATCATCCTGCCGGTGGACGGTGTTGTTGCGCGCGAGTTCAAGGCGGGTGCTGCCAACGAGACCGTCGCCATCGACAACGTGCCGGCAGATGCCATGATCCTGGATGTCGGCGAAAAGACCGTCGAGGCCGTCAATCAGTGGATCGATCGCGCCGCCACGCTGGTGTGGAACGGCCCGCTCGGTGCCTTCGAGATCGAGCCCTTCGACAAGGCGACCGTTTCCGCAGCCCGGCATGCGGCTGCCCGCACCAGGGCCGGCAAGCTTGTGTCGGTGGCTGGCGGCGGTGATACGGTCGCCGCGCTCAACCATGCCGGCGTGGCCGATGACTTCACCTATGTCTCGACCGCTGGGGGGGCCTTCCTGGAATGGATGGAGGGCAAGCCGTTGCCGGGTGTCGAGGTGCTTAAGGCCTAGCATCGGATCCCGGACTGAAAGCCGGCGAACCAGTCGACAGACCTTTCAGATCCAGGCCTCGTGGCAAAACAAGGAGATAAGCGGAATTGCGATCCTCGTGATTGCATTCCGCTTTATCGTTTTTGCTCGTCTTACCTCTTGCGGGCTGAAACACTTCCACATCGCAAGTGATATCTTTCAATCGATTCAAGGTTTTTGCTGGCATTCCATCGCAAAAACTCTTCTGATATTCGCCCGGGCAGACAATCAGGAGGCAATAGATGAGTGGTGAGATGAACAAGGACATGGCTGCGCAGGCCGCACACAAGGACGGCTTCATTGCAGCGCTCGATCAGTCGGGCGGTTCCACGCCAAAAGCGCTCAAGCTGTACGGCGTCGACGAAAGCGCCTGGTCGAACGACGCCGAAATGTTCGACCTCGTTCATCAGATGCGCGCGCGCATCATCAAGTCGCCCGCCTTCACCGGTGACAAGGTCATGGGCGCGATCCTGTTCGAACAGACGATGGATCGCGACATCGATGGTACACCGACCGCACAGTATCTCTGGGAAAAGCGCCATGTCGTGCCCTTCCTGAAGATCGACCAGGGTCTGGCCGAGGCTCAGGATGGCGTCAAGCTGATGAAGCCGATGCCGACCCTCGACGCTCTGCTGAAGCGTGCCGTCGCCAAGGGGATTTTCGGCACCAAGGAACGGTCGGTGATCGACGCGGCGAACCCCAAGGGCATTGCGGCCGTCGTCGACCAGCAGTTCGAAATCGGCAAGCAGGTGCTGGCGCATGGCCTCGTCCCGATCATCGAGCCCGAAGTCACGATCTCGATCCCGGACAAGGCTGAAGCCGAGGACATCCTGCTTGCGGAAATTCGCAAGCATCTCGACCAGGTGCCGGCCGGCAAGCAGGTCATGCTGAAGCTGACGCTGCCGACCAAGCCGAACCTCTACAAGCCGCTGGTCGACGATCCGCGCGTCATGCGTGTCGTCGCCTTGTCCGGCGGCTATTCGCGCGATGACGCCAATGCCAAGCTGAAACAGAACGATGGCATCATCGCCAGCTTCTCGCGCGCCTTGACCGAAGGTCTGTCGGCTGGCCAGAGCGACAGCGAATTCAACACGGCTCTGGGTTCGGCGATCGACAGCATCTTCGAGGCATCGCGTGCCAAGAAGGCAGCTGCCTGAGACAACGGCAATTGTTTTTCGAAACCCGGGCCACGCGCCCGGGTTTTTTTATTCTGAGCAGAGCAAATCCCGCCAGCCGAAATATTTGACTACAGATGTCGAAATGGACGCTCTCCATACGTCCTTGGGCGATGGGGAAAGGAGTAGATCCATGTCCAAGCGCAAGATCGTCCCGCATGACGAGTGGTTTCGTGCCCACAAGGAACATCTGAAACGCGAGAAGGAACTGACACGCCTGCGCGACAGGATCGCCGTGGAACGGCGCGAATTGCCGTGGCTGAAGATACGGAAGGACTACGTCTTCGAGACCGGGTCCGGGCCGAGAGACCTCGCCGACATGTTCGGCAACAACAGCCAGCTCATCGTCTATCATTTCATGCTGGGACCGGGCGGCAACCACTATTGCGAAGGCTGTTCGTTCCTGTGCGACCACATCGACGGCGCCAACCAGCACCTGCGCCACCATGACGTGTCCCTGGTGGTCGTGGCACGGGCCCCGCTTGCCGAACTGCTGCCGTTCCGGAAACGCATGGGCTGGAAATTCGACATGGTGTCGTCCTACGCAAGCGACTTCAACTTCGACATGCAGGTGTCCTACACCGACAAGCAGATCGCGGCCGGCGAGACCATCTACAATTTCGAGACACGCCCGATCACCATCCGCGACCTGCCGGGCATCAGCGTCTTCTTCAAGGACGACGCCGGCAATATCTTCCTCACCTTCGTGTCACGGGCACGCGGCGGCGAGCCGCTGATCACGACCTACGACTATCTCGACATGACCCCAAAGGGCCGCAATGAAAACGGCCCCTATCACGGCATGATCGACTGGGTGCGCCTGCACGACGAATACGAGGACACCACGACAGCAGAAGGCAGTTGTTGTCACCAGAGCGGAGAGTATTCGGGCTGACGCAGCGGCAAGAGGCTAAGCGCAGGCTGCCTATTCATCTGTCGCCTGTCCTGCGCTAAGGCTTGGTTGGTAATCGCATCGAGCTTGACATGTCCCGTATCGCCGCCCTGCTTACCTGGTTCGCACTGCCCGTCTATGTCTGGCAGGGCATTGGCGTGCGCCGCAGGACCACGCGCATGTTGCCGGCCTCAGGTCCGGTCATGCATGAGATAACCGGCAGGAAGCCGCCCCTCTCCCTTCTGGTCCTGGGTGATTCCTCCGCCGCCTCGGTCGGCATCGGCCGTTCCGAGGATGGTCTGGCGGCGCAACTGGCCACGTTGATCTCCGAGCAGACCGGGCAAGCCGTGCGCTGGCGCGCCGCCGGATTCAACTCGGCGACGTCGGGCCAGATCCGCGATCACGTCCTGCCCAACCTTTCGGCAGATGCCTGGACCCACATCGTGCTTTGCATCGGCACCAACGACACCAAGAATTTCCACTCGGTCGCGCGCTTCAAGAAGGAATTCGGCGGGCTGCTCTATGCCTTGCGCGCCAAGTGGCCGGAAGCACGGGTGGTCTGGTCGCCGGTGCTGGAATTCACGCGCGCGCCGGCGATGCCGTCGCTGCTTGGCAAGATCCTGGAAATCCGCGCCCAGGAAATGAACCGCATGGGCACGCGGCTGTGTTATGAGCGCGGCGCGGTGCCCGCATCGCGCTTGCCGATCACCAACCCCGAGGCAGGTTTCGCCAGCGACGGCTTCCATGCCTCTGCGGCCGGCTACCGTGCCTGGGCCGAACATCTGCTGCGCTTTGTGGTTGGGGACGACGAAGGCGCCTGACGGCACCTGTAGCTACCACTGGTGTCCGAGCAGGGCCGTCAGTGAAATGGCGGCGAGAGCGGCGACCGCAAGTTTCCAGCAATCGCGCCGGCGCCTCAGCCCTGGCAGGCCAAGCGGCTTGATGACCTGGATAGCCATCATGGCGAGAATGATGAGCGCGAGCAGCTTCGACATGGTCGCTTTTTGAGCAGGGCAGGAGCCGGCTGTCAAAGGCTGTGCGAACCTCGTCACCGCCCTTAGTCAGATAGACGCTGAGGGCACGCAGACGCTAGATTTCCTTCCACAGCAATTCCAGGAAAAGTGCATAGCGGTTTTCGGTGCGGAATTGCACACAACAAAGAGTTGGAGCGTTTTCGTGAAAACGGAAACGCTCTGGGAAGAAAGGCAGGGAGGGGACGGGATGGCCAGCCGCTACCATGGGGTCTATGCCGACTGGAAACGCGACCCGGATGCCTTCTGGGCCAGGGCGGCGGAGGCGATCGACTGGTATCGCCGCTGGGACCGTGTCTTCGATCCGCGCGAGGACGTTTATGGCCGCTGGTTTACCGGCGCCGTCTGCAATACCTGCTACAACGCCGTTGATCGTCACGTCACCGGTGGCCGCGCCGACCAGCTGGCGCTGATCCATGACAGTGCCTACAGCGGCAAGGTCACCCGCTACACCTATGCCGAACTGATGCGCGAGGTGGTGGCCACCGCTTCGGCGCTCTGGAACCGGGGCGTGCGCAAGGGCGACCGCGTCATCATCTACATGCCGATGGTGCCCGAGGCGGCGATCGCCATGCTCGCCTGCGCCCGTCTCGGCGCTGTCCATTCCGTGGTCTTCGGCGGCTTTGCCGCGCGCGAACTCGCAACCCGCATCGACGACGCGACACCGAAAGTCATCGTGTCCGCCTCCTGCGGCATCGAGCCCGGACGTGTCGTCCCCTATAAGCCGTTGCTCGACGGTGCCATCGAACTGGCTCGCCACAAGCCGGATGCCTGCCTTGTGCTTCAGCGCGAGGAACTGCGCTGCGAACTTAATCCCGGTCGCGACTTTGATCTTGCCGATCAGGTGGCGCGCGAACGCGCCGCCGGTGCCTGGGTCGACTGTGTTCGCGTCGCAGCGACCGACCCGCTGTACGTGCTCTACACATCCGGCACCACCGGCCAGCCCAAGGGCGTGGTGCGCGACAATGGCGGCCATATGGTCATGCTGCGATGGACTATGGAGAACGAGTTCGGCGTCAGGCCAGGCGAGGTCTTCTGGGCAGCCTCCGATGTCGGCTGGGTGGTGGGTCATTCCTACATCGTCTACGCACCGCTGCTTGCCGGCTGCACGACGGTGATGTTCGAAGGCAAGCCGGTCGGTACGCCCGATGCCGGCACCTTCTGGCGCGTCATCGCCGATCATGGTGTTGCAGCGCTTTTCACTGCCCCGACCGCCTTCCGCGCCATCAAGGGACAGGATCCGCAGGGGCTGCTCATACCGGATCACGACCTTTCGAAATTCCGTACCCTGTTCCTGGCGGGAGAGCGCGCCGATCCCGAGACCATCAAATGGGCGGAACGCAACCTGAAAGTGCCGGTGATCGACCATTGGTGGCAGACCGAGACCGGCGCACCGATCACGCAGAATCCGGTCGGCCTGGGCATGCTGCCGGTGAAGTACGGCTCGCCTGGCGTACCAATGCCCGGTTACGACATCCGCGTGCTCGATGATGCCGGCCATGAGCTGGCGACGGGCACACTCGGCAATGTCGTGCTGAAACTGCCGCTGCCGCCGGGTTGCCTGCCGACGCTGTGGAAGGCGGACAAGCGCTTCCGCCAGTCCTATCTCGACGAGTTCCCCGGCCATTACAAGACAGCCGATGCCGGCATGGTCGACGAGGACGGCTATTTCTTCGTGATGGCCCGCACCGACGACATCATCAACGTCGCCGGCCACCGCCTGTCGACGGGTGCCATGGAGGAGGTGCTGGCGGAACATCCCGACGTCGCCGAATGCGCGGTCATCGGCATCGCCGATGCGATGAAGGGACAGGTGCCGCTTGGGCTGGTCGTTCTCAATGCCGGGGCAATGCGCGAGGACGGTGCGGTCGAAAAGGAAGCCGTGGCGCTGGTACGCGACCGTATTGGTCCCGTCGCTGCCTTCAAGACGGTGGTCACCATCAAGCGATTGCCCAAGACGCGTTCCGGCAAGATCCTGCGCGGCACCATGCAGAAAATCGCCGACAGCGAAGAGTGGAAAATGCCGGCGACCATCGATGATCCTGCCATTCTGGAGGAGATCGCGCAGGCTCTGAAGGCTCGCGGAATAGGCGCGTAAACCGCCTTCTGCACTCCTGACAGACTGCTGTCAGGAGGGGTATGCGATGATGTCTCCATCAAATGAAGGAGGCTGTCATGAACCGTTTCGCCATCATCGATTCGCTGCATCGTTATGTCGGCAAGATCCGTACGATCCGCAACGAGATCCGCACCGAACGGCTGTTGAACAGCCTGTCGGCCGACATCCGCTCGGACATCGGCTGGCCGGATATGTACAGCGGCCTGCGCCGCCGCGAGGACTAGAGCGTTTCCGTTTTCACGGAAACGCTCCGACACTTTGCCTTGGCTCAATTCCGGACTGAATGCCGCTACGCACTTTCCTGGAATTGCTCCGAGCGACTTTTTTTAGCAAACCCTTGGATTGACAGATTGTCACACCCAAGTAAGGAACCACGGCCGCTGCGCATGATCCAATTGGAACGCATTCCAGGAAAGCATGCGCCAGCCGTCTGAAGGTCGCGGAACGCCATGGGGCGTACGTGACCGGATCGGGAGGGGACAGGATCATGGCGGACAGCAAGAAGATCGGTTTCGTCTTCATCAATCGCTTCGCCGATTGGGAATACGGACTTTTGGCGGCTTCTGCAGTCGAATGGTTCGGCGCTCAAGCTATCTCCCTGAGTCCAGGCGGCGACCCGGTTACCTCGACGAGTGGTTTTCAGCTGACGCCGCAACGGTCTATCGACAGCGCGGAGAATACCGACCTCGATGCGGTTGCCGTCATCGGCTCCGATGTCTGGACCGGCGATGGTGCACCGGACGTGTCGGGCCTGGTCAACGCCGTTGCGGCACGCGGCGGCATTGTCGGTGGCATCTGCGCCGGCACGCTGGCGCTGGCGCGCGCTGGCCTGTTCAAGGGTCATGCCCACACCAGCAATGGTCGCGACTGGATCCTTGCGCACCTGCCCACTTATGCCGGTGCGGAGCGTTACAATGACGTGCCGCATGCGGTGGCCGATCGGACGATCATATCGGCGCCGGGGTCAGCGCCGGGAACCTTTGCCAAGGAATTCATTGGCGCGCTGTATCCTGGCAAACAATCCGAGCTGACCGAGATGCGCGCACTGTTCGCGCGGGAGTACGGTGCAAGCTCCTGACAATATGCTGTCAGGAGCACAATGCCATACTGACAGAATGGAACGAGTGTTTTCGTTCGAACGGATGGGACGATGGTCAAGAGCTGGACGGAGAGGCTGAACACGCCCGGCATCAACGGCATCAGACCGACGCCACGCACGATGAGTGACGTGGTCGAGGGCCAGCCGATGCTCGTGCCGACGCCAAGGCAGGTGGACGATTTCATCCGCTCGATTCCGCAAGGTGTCGAGATGGATGTGCGGGCGCTGCGGACGGCGCTGGCCATCGAGCATGGCGCCGAAGTCACCTGTCCTGTCACCATCGGCTACCATCTGCGCACGATAGCGGAGGCAGCCGCGGAAGACCTCGAGCGCGGCGCCGCGCTCGCCGACATCACACCCTTCTGGCGGGTGCTCAGTTCGAGGACGCCTACGACGAAGCGATTGTCCTTCGGCGCCGCGTTTGTCGCCAGGCAGCGCGGGCGCGAAGGGTTGGAACCTTAGAGGATCAAGACGATGCGACGTGCCGACAGGCTTTTCCAGATTGTCCAGCATCTGCGCGGCGGCCGTCTCGTCACCGCACAGAAGCTCGGCACGTGGCTCGAAGTATCCGAGCGCACCATCTATCGCGACATCGCCGATTTGCAGTCGACCGGCGTACCGATCGATGGCGAGGCGGGCGTTGGTTACATGATGCGGGAGGGGTTCGACCTTCCGCCGCTGATGTTCACCCGTGACGAGATCGTTGCGCTGGTTGCCGGTGCCCGTATGGTGCGTGCCTTCGGTGGAGCCACCATGGCGCGTGCAGCCGACGAAGCATTGGTCAAGATCGGCGCTGTCCTGCCGGATACCGAGAAGGATCGTATTGCCCGCACTGAAATCCACACGCCGATGTGGGTGGTGAGCGACGCCGCGCGTGAAGCGATCGATCTGATCGAACGGTCGATCGAGAAGCGCCAGGTTCTGACCATAGACTATAATGATGAAGCTGGACGCAGCACCGCACGCGACGTGCGCCCGCTCGGACTGTGGTTCTGGGGCAAGGTCTGGACGCTGGTTGCCTGGTGTGAAATGCGGGATGATTTCCGCGCCTTCCGCATCGACCGCATCGCGTCGCTCGATATTGCCGGCCGTATCTTCAAGCCGGAACGCGGCAAGCAGCTCGCCGATTTCTACCGCGCGGTCGAGCGCAGCGAAGCCTATGGCATGGGCCCTACCGCAAGAGGCGCGTAGCCCTCTTGCCTTGCTCCTGCATCCAGAGCATCGGACCAGAAGCCGAAGTGGTTTCTGGTCCGATGTATCGTCTGCAGAAAGACTGCTAGCTTTGGACACCGGCGGTTTGTCCGTAGGCGACGATCGTCCACAACACGCCGAAGCGATCGGCGACCATGCCGAAGCGTGACGCAAAGGGTGTCGCCGTCAGCGGCACCTGGATCCGGCCACCATCGCAAAATGCTTCGAACAACTGGTCGGCATCTGCATCCTTTCCTGCCGTGATGGCGAGCGAGAAGCCCTGGAAGTTGGGCTTGCCGTCGCACTCTCCGTCCGAAGCAAGTATCGTGGTCTCGCCGATCTTCAGATCGGCGTGCAGGATCTTGTTCTCGGCACCAGCCGGTGCTTGCGAACCGGGAACGTCCTTGAACCGCGTCAGGACATTCAGCGTCGCACCGACCGACTGACGATAGAATTCGACCGCTTCTTCGCAACGGCCGTTGAAGTAGAGGTAGGGTTCAACTCGCATTGATCTTCTCCTTGCAGGGCCAGATACGGTCCTGGCGCGGACGCAGCGAAGCGAAGCCGAAAACCAGTGTCTCTGGCCTCGACAATCCACACATCCGACGCTATTAAAATGGACCGTACCGTACGGTTTTAAACCGTACTGTACGGTCCAGTCAAGAGCTGATCTGTGGGGCATCCGATGGCAAGGGAAAGTGTTCTTTCCGCAAGTGTAGCGCGCAAGCGGGCAGAGATCGTGGCGATAGCCCGGCAGTTGTTTTTTCAGGCCGGCTACGCCGGCACGTCGATGTCACAGATCGCCGCGGCGGTCGGAGGCTCCAAGACGACGCTCTACAATCACTTCCAATCGAAGGAGCAGTTGTTGCTGGCTGTCGTTGACGGCGTGGTCGAGGCAGGTGGTGGTGTCTACGACACCAGTGCCGAGCCTTCGGAATTCCGAGCCTGGCTGGCATGGTTCGGCATCGCAACGGTAAAGCGGATCACCTCGCCGGACTATATATCCCTGCAGCGGCTCGCAGCCGCCGAGGCGTTGCGTTTTCCAGACATCGGCAAGGCATTTGATGACGCCATCACGCCGGGATATCGCATGGCCGCCGGGATTTTCGACAACGCAATGGATGCCGGCGTGCT
The DNA here is from genome assembly GCF_042739655.1 of Mesorhizobium sp. NPDC059025. NCBI lineage: Bacteria > Pseudomonadati > Pseudomonadota > Alphaproteobacteria > Hyphomicrobiales > Phyllobacteriaceae > Mesorhizobium > Mesorhizobium sp. NPDC059025. Next base: position 149,085 of record NZ_JBHYIM010000007.1, read on the forward strand.
GCGTCGCGCCGATCCGGCGGTCGCCATCGAGCAGTTTCTCGAAATGTGCGCCGGGTGGTTGCTCAGGCGCACGATCTGGAACATCCAGCCGGCGCCGAGCGAATCCGAGATCGAACAAAGTGTGGACGCCGCGGTGTCGGCGTTCATGGACGGCTACGCCGCGAAAAACAGTCCCTGACAGCGCGCTGCCAGGGAGGCGCGGCTATTCCTCTTCTTCCTCTTCGGTCTTGCCCTTCAGTGCCGAGAGCTTGGCGAACACGGCATTGGCGTCGAGTTCCTCGTCCTCTGCCTTCGGCTTGTCCATTTCGGGCACGAGGCGCTCGGTGAGTGCAGCCGGCAGCAAGGTATCGCCGACCGGTTGAACCTGTTCGCGGCCGCGCGAGGCGCGCTGCACTTCCAGGTCGAGGTCGATCTGCGAGCAAAGCCCCAGGGTAACCGGGTCCATCGGCGCCAGATTGGCCGAGTTCCAGTGCTTGCGCTCACGGATCTGCTCGATGGTCGACTTGGTCGTGCCGACGAGACGCGAGATCTGCGCATCCTTCAGTTCCGGATGGTTGCGCACCAGCCAGAGAATGGCATTCGGACGATCCTGGCGCTTGGACAGCGGCGTATAGCGTGGGCCCTTGCGCTTGGATTCCGGCACGCGAACCTTCGGGTCCGACAGCTTGAGGCGGTGCATGGAATCCTTCTCGCCGCGAGCAATCTCTTCACGCGACAGCTGACCGGTCATGATCGGGTCCATGCCCTTGATGCCCTGTGCGGATTCGCCGTCGGCGATCGCCTTCACCTCGAGAGGGTGCAACGAGCAGAACTGCGCGATCTGGTCGAAGGAAAGCGCTGTATTGTCGACCAGCCAGACAGCGGTCGCCTTGGGCATCAGAAGCGTGTTGGCCATTTAGAAAATCCTTCTCGTTCGCCCGCGTTCCCGCGCGGGCGGTGGTTTGAGGCCACCAGTAAGGGAAATCGCGCCGTATATAGCGGTTAACGGACCTGATCGCAACGTTTTTACGGATCGGGTGGAAAACGTCGACCGATGACAATCTGCCGTCGATCCAGATTGTCTTCGAAGCTTCATGTTTCCGTCATGCCGCTGAAATGTGGCTCGCTCATGGGAGGATGGTTCCCATGCTCTGCGAGAGATCAACGATGCCCCGCTCTTCCATCCTTCTGGCACTGACCGCGACGCTTGCCGCTTCAGCCGCCCTGCCCGCACATGCCGACCAGGTTTTCAACCGCATTGCCACTTTTGCCGTTGCCGAGAACCTGCCCGCCGATGCCGACAAGAAAGCGAAGACCTCGGCTGAAATCATCACGACCAGCGAAGACGGCAACACGCTGGTCTATTCCGACAGCCCTTATGGCGCGGTCGGCTTTGTCGACATCACCGATCCGAAGGCACCGAAGGCCGGTGGCCTTGTCAAGATCGACGGCGAGCCCACTTCCGTCACCGTCGCCGGCGGCAAGGTGCTGGCCGGCGTGAACACGTCGAAGACCAAGACCGAACCCTCGGGCAACCTGACCGTCATCGACATCGTCTCCAAGAAGATCGAGGCGAGCTGCGATCTCGGCGGCCAGCCCGATTCCGTGGCGCTGAGCAAGGATGGCAAATTCCTGGCTGTCGCCATCGAAAATGAACGCGACGAGGAAATCAACGAGGGCGCCCTGCCGCAGCTGCCGTCCGGCAACCTCAAGATAGTGCCGATCGCCGCCGGCGTGCCAGATTGCGCTGGCATCAAGACCGTGGACGTCACCGGCCTGTCCGAAATCGCGCCCGAAGATGCCGAGCCGGAATTCGTCGCCTTCAACGAGGCTGGCGAGATCGCGCTGACGCTGCAGGAAAACAACCACATCGCCATCATCGATGCGAAGACCGCCAAGGTCGTGTCGCATTTCTCGGCAGGCGCGGTCACGCTGGAAAACATCGACACCAAGAAAGATGGCGCGTTCAACTTCTCCGGCAAGCTGGAGAACCAGAAGCGTGAGCCCGACGCGGTCAAGTGGCTCGACAACGATCGCCTTGTCACCGCCAATGAAGGCGACTGGAAGGGCGGTTCGCGCGGCTTCACCATCTTCTCGAAGAAGGGTGAGGTGCTCTACGAATCCGGCACGAGCTTCGAATACGAAGCCGCCAATCTCGGCCACTATCCGGAGCATCGCAACAAGAAGGGCATCGAGCCGGAAGGCGTCGAAGTCGGCACCTATGGCGACAGCAAGCTGCTGTTCGTCGGCGCCGAGCGCGCCTCTCTCGTCGGCGTCTATCAGGACACCGGCGCCGAGCCGAAGTTCCTGCAGGCCCTGCCTTCCGGCATCGGCCCTGAAGGCCTGCTCGCCATCCCGGCGCGCAACCTCTTCGTGACGGCCAATGAAACCGACCTCGGCGAAGACGGCCTCGCCCGCTCGCATGTCATGGTTTTCGAACGCGCCGAAGGCAAGCCTGCCTATCCGATGATCACGGCCGGCCTCACCGACAAGGGCGCGCCGCTCGGCTGGGGGGCGCTGTCCGGTCTTGCCGCGGATCCGGAAGCCGCAGGCAAGCTCTACGCGATTTCGGATTCGGCCTACGGCAATCAGCCCGCGATCTACATGATCGACGCCACCCAGGCGCCGGCGAAGATCACCGGCAAGATCGTCGTCACCCGCAACGGCAACCCGGCCCAGAAGCTCGATCTCGAAGGCATCACGCCGGACGGCAAGGGTGGTTTCTGGCTGGCTTCGGAGGGCAATAGCGAAAAGCTGGTGCCGCACGCCATCTACCGCGTCGACGAAAAGGGCGAGATCAAGCAGGAGATCCCCTTCCCGGCGGAACTGTTGCCCAACGAGACGCGCTTCGGTCTCGAAGGCATCACAACCATAGGCGAGGGCGACGACCTCACCCTGGTCGCAGCCGTCCAGCGCGAGTGGAAGGACGATCCCAAGGGCCAGGTAAAGCTGCTCGCCTACAAGCCGAAGACCAAGGAATGGTCCGCCGTGCGCTATCCGTTGGAGAAGGCCGAAAAGGGCTGGATGGGCCTGTCGGAGATCACAGCCCATGACGGCAAGTTCTATGTCATCGAGCGTGACAACCTGATCGGTTCGGAAGCCAGGGTGAAACGCATCTACAGCGTGGCGCTCGACGGCTTCAAGCCGGCGAAACTCGGTGGTGAACTGCCGGTGGTCGAAAAGACACTGGTGCGTGACCTGCTGCCCGATCTGAAGTCGGCCACCAACGGCTATGTCGTCGACAAGGTCGAAGGCTTCACCATCGACAAGCAGGGCAACGCCTATGTCGTCACCGACAATGACGGCGTCGACGACTCCTCCGGTGAGACCCTGTTCCTGAACCTCGGCAACAGCGTCAAGACGAACTGAGCAGTTCCAGGAAGATGCTTGCCGGTTTGCCGTCCGGAATGGCGGCAAACCAAGAGATAGAGCGGTCGCCGTTTCCACAAAACGGTGCGCCGCTTGAACTCCCTGCCCCGGGTGACCTCCCGCCCGAGCAAGAAAATGGCCACGGCAGCGATGCCGTGGCCATTTTTGTTGGAGTGGGAGCCAGAAGGCTCGTCCCAAAACAAAACCCGCCGGACAGGGTCCAGCGGGCTCGGAACCGGCGGCGCAGATAAACCGCGCCAGGCGTCGGCTCTGCTTAGATAGCCGCGCGAGCGACCTTTTCGATGTCAGAGCGGCTGATGCCGAGATCGTCCAGTTCGCGGTTGTTGAGACGGCTCAGTTCGCGAACGGTCTGGGTGTAACGGCGCCAATTCTTGTAGCTGCGGATCAGGTTCATCTGTCCCTCCTAAGTTTCACAATCATCTGTATGACGCTCAAATAGGCATTCCTGCTCATTTGTTGAACAGACGCTTTTGCATGGCAGCAATGCTTTGCTGCATTGCAACATTACCAAAAGGAAAACGCCCGAACCGTTGCCGGCCCGGGCGTTAACCAGCTCAGTCGTGACCAACTCAGGCCGCTCCTGGTTCCGCCACGGCCGCTGCGGGATCGCTTTTCACGGGGCAAGTCCGCGCCACCTGCCGGACCGTGATGAAACAGGTCAGCGGCGCCAGCGCGAACAGGCCGAACAACCAGCGCGATGCACTGGCCGTACCTGCGATCCCGCCTGGGTCGAGCAGGCCACCGAGGTTGGCGACCATGCCGGCCAGTGCCGCTCCGAATGCGGTTGCAAACAGCGTGACGGTCGAGATGGAAGCCGATGTGATGTCCTGTTCATCCTCGGGCGCCGCCTTGAAGATGCGCGTCAGGATATGCGGCCAGGCGATACCGACACCCAGGCCGATGGCCGCGAAGGCCACGCAGATCGGGGCCAGCAACAGCCAGTCATGCCCACTGCCCAGCGGAAAGAGTCCGGCGAGTGCCGCCATACCAATGAAGCTGAACAGGGGCGCAGCGAAGATGGCCCGGTCGATGCCCTTGCCCTCGGCGCCTGAACTCCAGATCGAGCCCAGCGTCCAGCCGGCCGACATGATGGCGGCGAGATAGCCGGCGATCAGCGGCGTCTGTTCATAGAGCACCTGAAGGAACAACGGGATGAAGATTTCCGAACCGGTCACCGTGACGCCGAGCAGAGCCATGGTGGCGAAAAGCGCGCCAAGCGCCGTCGAGGGCCGGAACGACCCGCGGGGCAGCAGCCGGTTGCGGGCACGGCTCTCGACAGCGATCAACAGCGCGATCAGCACGATGGCCGCGCCAAGCCCATAGAGATTGTAGGCGGGATCGGGCGACACGCTGCCGGCCGACACCGCGAGCACCGCACCCAGCAGCAGTGCCAGTTGCAGGATCGGCACTGTCGTGCGTTCATTCCTGTCAGGGCTTTGCGCCGGCAGAACGACGACCGCCAGTATGGCAAACAGGATGGCGATCGGCGCCAGCGACCAGAATGCCGCCCGCCAGACGCCATATTCGGCAAAGACACCACCGATGGCCGGGCCAACCAGGGTGGCTACGCCCCACATGCCCGATATCAGCCCCATCGCACGCGGCCATAGCGCTTCAGGGAAGACGATGCGGATCATGGCGTAGGAAAGCGCGAACAGAAATCCGCCACCGAACCCTTGCACCGCACGACCGGCGAGCAACGCCGGCATGGAGGGCGCGAAACCGCACAACAGCGTGCCGGCGGCAAAGACAAGGGCGGCCACCAGATAGGCGCCACGCGGTCCCGCCACGCCGAGCAATTTGGCCGAAAGGGCGGAGCCCAGGATGGAAGTCGCGACGAAGATCGTCGTGTTCCAGGCATAATAGTCGATACCGCCGATATCCTTGACCACTGAGGGCAGGATGGTGGTGGCGACATAGACATTGATGGCATGAAGCGCCACGCCGCCAGCGAGTGCCAGCGAGGCGACGGCATTCGAGCCGGAGAGCAAAGCACCCCAGCCGGTTTCGTGTTCTTGGGACATGGGAGGATCCTCGGACGACGCAAGCTTGCGCAGGCCGCCATCGTTGACTATTTTCAAAGATAAGACTTGGGTAAATATTGAGCACATCCCGAATATGTCAAGCGAGAACTTGGATAAATCGCGTACCCCACGCTCGGCAGCCGACCGCCTGCTGACACTGCTCAAGACACGGGGACCGCAGACGGCCTCGGATTTTGGTGCGGCCCTGGGCACGACTGGAGAAAACGCGCGCCAGCAGCTTGCCAAGCTGGCAGCCGAAGGTCTTGTCGAAGCGCACGCCGAAACGCGCGGCGTCGGCCGGCCAGTCCAATTGTGGCAGCTGACCGAGGCCGGCAATGCCCGTTTCCCCGATGCACATGCTGAATTGACGGTGCAACTGCTGCGCGCGGTACAAAGCACGTTCGGACCTGCCGGCCTCGAAAAACTGATCGAGGCCCGCGAAAGCGAGACGCTGGCGAGCTATCGACGCGAGATGGATGGCATCGCCAGTCTGAAGGAGCGCGTGTCGAAACTCGCCGAAATCCGCTCGCGTGAAGGCTACATGGCCGAATGGCGCGAGGAAGACGGCGCATTCATGCTGATCGAGAACCATTGCCCGATCTGCGCCGCCGCCGCCGCCTGCCAGAATTTCTGCCGTTCGGAACTCGCGGTCTTCCAGGATATCATCGGTCCGGATGCCGATATCGAGCGACTGGACCATATCCTGGCCGGCGCCCGCCGCTGTGCTTACCGGGTTGTACCGCGGGCCGCATAGGCATTCTTGCCGGCGTTGCCAGATCGGGCCTGGCCGGCCTTGTCGCTGTTATCCGACGTCGAGCACGATCTTGCCGATGTTGTCGCCTTCTTCCATGCGCTCATGCGCACGCCAGGCTTCCTTGAGCGGAAAGATCATGTCCATCACCGGCGCCACGCGCCGGGAAGCCAGCAACGGCCAGACTTGCGTTTCCAGCGCTGCTGCGACGGTACCTTTGAATTCGATGGTGCGTGGCCTGAGCGTCGAGCCGGTGTGAACAAGCCGCTTGACCATCAGCTTGGAAAAGTCGGCCGATGCGACCGCGCCGGCCTGCGTCGCGATCTGCACGATGCGGCCTTCGACGGCCGCGGCGTCGTAGTTGCGTCCGATGTAGTCGCCACCGACCATGTCGAGGATGACATCGGCGCCTTTGCCACCCGTCGCGTCCTTGACTGCCTTGACGTAATCCTCCTCGCGGTAGTTCACCGCGCGATCAGCGCCGAGTTTGAGGCAGGCATCGCATTTATCGGCACTGCCGGCAGTCGCGATCACATAGGCGCCCAGCGCGGAGGCGAGCTGGATGGCGGTAGTGCCGATACCGGACGAGCCGCCATGAATGAGCAATGTCTCGCCAGCCTTCAGAGCACCGCGTTCGAACACATTGTGCCAGACCGTGAAGTAGGTTTCCGGCACAGCGGCAGCTTCAGTATAGGTGAAGCCCGCAGGCAAGGGCAGCGCATTGGACGCGTGTACCCTGACATATTCGGCGTAGCCTCCGCCGGGCGTCAGCGCGCAGACCTGGTCGCCGATACGCCAGCGCACGGCGCCTTCGCCCAGTGCGGCAACCTCGCCGGCCACTTCCAGTCCTGGCAGATCCGAGGCACCCGGCGGCGGCGGATAAGCGCCCTTGCGCTGCATCACGTCTGGCCGGTTCACGCCGGCAGCGTGAACCCGGATCAGGATCTCGCCGGCTTCGGGCATCGGCACATCGCGCTTTTCCGGCTTGAGCACCATCGGGCCGCCGGGAGTCGATATCGCCACCGCTGTCATCTTCGCCGGGATTTTCTGTCCGTTCACCATGTTCCCTACCAATCTGCTCGGCTCGTGCGGCGGGATGATTTTACCCCCTGCCCCATGTATGCTTTTCCTATGTATGCGGATAGGCGGGTCAGGCAAACCGCAAAAAGAACGAAGGAGCGACGATGGCGATCTTCGACGACGAGCCCGTAAAGAAGGCCCCCAAACATGAGGTCGGGCAGGATCTGGCCCTGCTTTCTGTCGGCGAACTCACGGAGCGCATTGACCTTCTACGCGCCGAGATCACACGACTGGAAGCTGAGCTTCAGCAGAAAGGCGTCACGAAGTCCGCCGCCGAGGCGTTGTTTCGCCGCTGATCGTCGCAACGGCGGCAACATGCCGCCGAAATGCCTGAAAACATCGTCTCCACTGGCTCTGCCTGATTCGCGCACTGGACCGACCTGATGTTCGCAGCCTACCGACCGATCCTCTCCCTGCTACGCGGCACGGCGTTCCTGCTCGCGGCTTCCGGACTGCACGGCCTGTTGCTGCCGCTGCGCGGCCAGGTGGAAGGTTTTTCGACCACATCGCTTGGCTTGATGGGCACGGCCTGGGCGGGCGGATTCGTTGCCGGCTGCTTCTTCGCCCCGCGCCTTGTGCGCCGCGCCGGCCATGTGCGCGCCTTCAGCACCTTTGCCTCTGTGGGCGCGATCATCGCGTTGCTCACCGGTCTTCTGATCGACGAATACACCTGGATCGCACTGCGAGCCTTCACCGGTTTCACCATGGCCGGCGCCTTCATGGTCATCGAAAGCTGGCTGAACGAAAAGGCCACGAACGAAAACCGTGGCACCGTCTTTGGCCTCTACATGATGGTCACCTACGCCTCGATCATGGGCGGACAGATGATCGTTGCCGGCGGCGACGTGAAATCCGCCTCGCTGTTCATGATCACCGGCATCTTCTTCTGCCTTTCACTGATACCGACCGCTGTCTCCAGCGCGTCGCACCCCAAGCCGCTGCAGGATGTGAAGCTCGATCTGAAAGGCCTCTATTCCAACTCGCCCGTATCGGCGGTGGCCTGCGTGCTGATCGGCGTCGCCAACGGTGCCTGGGGTACGCTCGGCGCGGTCTACGGCGCACGGATCGGCATTTCGACAGCCCAGATCGCACTGATGATGAGCCTTGTCGTGGTGGCGGGCGCTGCCATGCAGATTCCCGCCGGACGTATTTCGGACCGCACCGACCGTCGCTATGTACTGGCCGCGGCTGCCGTCGGTGCAACGCTTTGCGCGCTCGTCATGTTCCTGTTCGAATTCCGCGACGGCACGCTGGTGATCACCTTCGCCGCGGCCTATGGCGCCTTCGCCTACACACTCTATTCGATCGCCGTCGCCCACGCCAACGACCACGCTTCTCCCGAGGAATTCGTCAAGGTTTCCGGTGGTCTGCTGCTGCTCTACGGTTTCGGCACGATGATCGGGCCGCTGCTCGCGGCAGCCCTGATGGACTGGATCCGACCGGAAGGGCTTTTCCTGGCAACGGCCTTCGCGCACGTGGCGCTTGCCGGCTATACGGCACTGCGCATCAGTCGCCGGGCTCCGGTTCCGGTCGAGGCGCGCGAGGCCTTCAAGACCCAGCCGGCGGAACGTGCGGTGACGCCGGAAGCGGTGCGATTGGACCCTCGCACGAAACCTGAAACAACCTAAACGTTTCCTGTTGAGATTTACTGCAACTTGCCTCACAAATGGGGCATGATGCTTTCCGATGCTTTCGTCGCCATTGCTGATCCGAACCGGCGTTATCTTCTGGAAGAATTGAGACGAGGTCCCAAAACAGTCAACGAATTGGCCTCGGGCCTACCTGTTTCCAGGCCCGCGGTTTCCCAGCATCTCAAGGTTTTGCTCGAGGCCGGCCTGGTCAGCGCGAGGCCTGAGGGCACGAAGCGGGTCTACGCCGTTTCCAATGGCGGGTTCTTCAGATTGAACCTATGGCTCGACCAGTTCTGGGAAGAGTGAAGACTAGCTAATATAAGGCAATCCAAGAAGTTTGCGGCCGGCAATCGCCCAACCGCAGTTCTCACAAGCCTTTTGCTTCAGACTTCTACGCTGCTCGTACGTGCGCTGCGATGGCATCGATCATGATCGGCCAGTCGTTGCGATGCAACTCATGCCCGCCACCGGTCACCTCGACCAACCGGCCACCCGGCGCGGCTGCGGCAAGAGCCCGGCCGTGCTCGACTGGAAAGATCGGGTCCGTCGTACCGTGTATGGTCAGAAGCGGCACCGAGAGATCGCGGATGCTTTCGCTCGCGACACCATCCATCACCATGAAATGATTGGAGGCGCTCGCCAGGCCCCCTGCCCGATCATAGTCGTGACTGACGAAGTCACGCAGCCGTGTGGCGTCGAATGCATGAGCCGTGCTTGCCAGCATGCGGCTGTCCTCGATCATGAACTCGATCACCTGAGCCCTGTTCGACCAGTCGACATCGCCCCCCTTTGCCGCGTGTTCCTGATAGGCAGGTGTCATCCCCGGAAGCGTCGATGTATCGACGCCTATGGGCGAGGTACTGATCACGGAAAGGGACGCAACGCGCGCCGGATACCGCAACGCCAGCATCTGCGCGAGCATGCCACCCATCGACATGCCGACGACGTGCGCCCGGGCGATGGCATGGCCATCGAGCACAGCGACGGCGTCGTCCACCAGATCGGCGGAAGTGTAACCAGGTTTTCCCGGTTCGTATTTGGTGGAGAGCCCGGTGTCGCGATTGTCGTAACGGACCACATGCAGCCCCCTTTCCGCGAGAGCCCGGCAGAAATCGTCGGGCCACCACAGCATCGAGGCCATGGCCCCCATGATCAGCAGCACGGACGGATTGCGTGCCTCACCAAATGTTTGCGTTGCGAGCCGGGCTCCGTCCGGACGAACAATCTCTGACTGCATGGCACCCTCCAACTGATTGCATTTTGCAATTGGTTGAACCATAATAAAACCGATCCTATAATGCAACTGGTTTTTCTGAGGGATGCGTTCATGACACTCGATCGCCGTTCCGGCTGCCCGATCAATCTTTCGCTGGAGGTTTTCGGCGATCGCTGGAGCCTGATCATCCTGCGCGACATGATCTTCGGCGGCAGGCGACATTTTCGTGAATTGCTGAACCATTCGATGGAAGGCATCGCCTCCAACATCCTGGCCGATCGGCTGAAGCGGCTGGTCGAACTCGGCATGCTGACCAAGGCCGACGATCCGAGTCACAAACAGAAGGCGATCTACAGCCTGACTGAAATGTCGATCACCCTGGTGCCGATCATGACGCAGCTTGGTGCCTGGGGCCGCGTCTGGCTGCCTGTCACGGAAGAATTGTCCATCCGCGCCAAGCTTCTCGAGGAAGGCGGTCCGTCGCTGTGGCAGGATTTCATGGACGAGCTACGGTTCGAACATCTCGGCACCGGCGCACCCAAACCCGCCGAAACCACGGTGCGCGCCAGACTGCGGGCGGCTTACCAGGCCGTCGTTGACGCGCAGGCGCGCAAGGCTTCCTGAGTTCGACTGGTCAACTGCGACGGCGAAACCACGCGAAGCAGTTTCAAGCGGATGGCGGCTTGCCCGTAAAATCCTCGGACCGGAAGATCGCGGGGATCGGCGATCGTCGTGCCGAGCATTCCGTTGACCGCAGGAGCCTTTATCATGACCAGTTTTCCGATCGACAAGGCCAACCAGATCATTGCCGGCGCCTTCGCCAAGGCAGTGGCCCTGGGCTTGAAACCGCTCGGCGTGTCCGTTCTCGACGCAGGCGGCCATCTCGTCGCCTTCCAGCGCCAGGATGGCGCTTCTTTCCTGCGCCCGCAGATGTCTTCGGGCAAAGCCTATGCGGCACTCGCGGTCGGCATGGGTGGCCGTCGCGTCGAGGCGATTGCCAGGGAACGGCCGCATTTGACGGCTGGCGTTTCCGATCTGTCGGGCGGTAAAATCCTGCCGGTGGTTGGCGGCGTTCTGATCCGCGACGGCGCTGGCACCGTAATCGGTGCCGTCGGTATCTCGGGCGACACCTCCGACAATGACGAGACTGCCGCCATCGCCGGTATCGAAACTGCCGGCCTGACCGCGGACGCCGGTTGAACACGTAGGCTGCTGCGCAAACACAAAAAGACCGGCCAGCGGCCGGTCTTTTTATTCGTCCCGTAGAAGGAGAGCTGCTTAGCTTTCCTTCGGCTCCAGGACCTGGCGGCCGCGATACATGCCGGTCTTCAGGTCAACGTGGTGCGGGCGGCGCATTTCGCCGGAATTCTTGTCCTCGACGTAAGTCGGGGTCTTCAGAGCGTCAGCAGAACGGCGCATGCCGCGCTTGGACGGAGAGGTTTTTCGTTTCGGCACAGCCATGGATATGCTCCATTCGATCGGTCAATGGCCCGCAACGCCCTCGTGAAAGGGCCGCGTACAGCCGAGTTCTAGAAGAAAGTGGCGTGCCTATACACGGCTGATCGCCTTTTGGCCAGTGTTGCCGCGACTTTTTTTGAACCGGCTCAGGTGATTTCGAAGAACCACCGCAGCGACCTGCCGAAAGCCAACCATCCGCCAGGCGAGACCCTGGTCCAGGACCAGTGCGATGATTCTTCGAAATCACCTTAATCGAGACACCCGACATATGCGCCCGAGCGAGACGCCCGGCGTTCGATCAGTGAGGCGAGTCGTCTCAGGCCTGGCCCGGGCTTGCCGGGATCGCGCGTGATCGGATTGGGTAGGGCGACCGCCAGCAAGGCAGCCTGCCGACGCGACAGATTTTTGGCGGAAACGCCGAAATGATAACGTGCGGCCGCCTCGATACCATAGATGCCGGGACCCCATTCCGCGATGTTGAGGTAGATTTCCATGATGCGCCGTTTCGACATCAATGCATCGAAATAGACCGCAAGCGGCAGTTCGATCACCTTGCGCACTGTGCCCAGCGGCCGCGACCACAAGAACAGGTTCTTCACGGTCTGCATGGTGATGGTGGAAGCGCCCCGCGTCATCTCGCCCGCCATGGCATCATCGACAACGCCCTTGAGTTCGCCGAGGTCGACACCCCTGTGGAAACAGAATTGGCCGTCCTCCGACATGATCACGGAATTGGCGAGCACAGGCGCCACATCGTCGATCGACACCCAGCGCCGGTCGTAGCCGGAGAATGTCACGAGGTCCTTCAGCATCAGCGTTGAGACCGGATGCACAAAGGAAGGCATGTAGAGGAAAGTCAGCACGGCCGGAATGATGGCCAGCACGACGGCAATACGCAACGCTCGCCGAAGCCAGCGCTGGTAATCACCGCGTCTGCCCCTCGGTCGCGACGCCATGTCCAACCCTTCGGTCTCGTGATCGATGATCGGCTCTGCCACCCGCCCAATCCTGTCACAGCTCTCTCCCGCATAAAGGCGCTTGGCTTCTTGCGCAACGTCTGACTGTCGGCTACCGCTCGCCGCCATGGTTATGGACACCGATATTCCATTCGAGGCAGCACTGCTCGTGCGCGCCGAACAGGTCGAGGCACGCCTGCGCGCGCTGCTCGACGGCAAGCCGCTGTCGGGAGAGATCGTTCGCCCCCAGCGCCTGATCGCCGCGATGCGCCATGGTGTGCTGAATGGCGGCAAACGCCTGCGCCCCTTTCTCGTGCTGGAAAGTGCGGCGCTCCTGGCGCCCGGCCATGACGAGGCGCCGGCGCTGACGACGGCCACCGCACTCGAATGCGTCCACTGCTATTCGCTTATCCACGATGATCTGCCAGCCATGGACGATGACGACCTGCGCCGTGGTCAACCGACCGTCCACAAGGCTTTCGACGACGCCACCGCGATCCTGGCCGGCGATGCGCTGTTGACGCTTGCCTTCGACACCCTGGCTGACGAAGCGCTTGGCCTGCCTGCCGATCGCCGCGCCGCTCTTGTGCTGGCGCTGGCGCGCGCCGCCGGAACCGGTGGCATGGTCGGAGGCCAGATGCTCGATATCGAGGCGGAGAAATCCACGCCGGACGAAGCTGGTATCATCCGCCTGCAGGCCATGAAAACAGGCGCCCTCATCCGCTTCGCCTGCGAGGCAGGTGCGATCCTGACCGGGGCCTCCACGGCCGACCGCGAACGATTGGCGGAATTCGGTTCGGCTATCGGCCTCGCCTTTCAGCTTGCCGACGATCTGCTCGACCTGACCGCCGATGCCGGAACGATGGGCAAGGCGACCGGCAAGGATGCCGCTGCAGGAAAGGGGACGCTGGTTGCCCTGCACGGCGAGGCCTGGGCACGCAAACAGCTGAAGGGACTTGTCGAACAGGCCCACGCGTTGCTTGAGCCTTTTGGCGCACAGGCTTCGATGCTGAAGGCAGCCGCAGCGTTCATCGCGAACCGCAACAACTGAAAGCGCTTGGAGCATTTTGTAGCCAAGTGGAATCACTTGGCGTTACAAAAATGCGGCGAAGACAAATTTAGAGCGTTTCCGCGTTTCCGTGAAAAACGGAAACGCTCTAGCCCCGGAACGAAATCTTAATGGTAATAGAGCGTAATCCCGGCCGTTAAAATGCGTATGGGTTGGGGTTACGCATGCCTGAATATTCGTCCTTCATCCGGTCGATCCGGATTCGTTATCTTTCCGGCCTGCTGATACTGGCGGTTGCCGTTACCGGCACCATCTTCGCGCTGAACCGCGCCGGTTCCTATCGCGCCGAAATCGATGCGCTGAGTGGCCACATCGTCACCTTCGCTCGAGATCTCAACAACGCCACCGGTTTTGCCGAAACAGCCGTCAGCACCTGGAGCCCGGGCACACGTCTCGAGCTGGCCAAATCCGCCAAGGACCATGCGCAGCGCCTCAAGGCAGGCATGGAATCGCTCAATGCCGAGCTTGCCGCCATCGCGCCGAAACTTTCCAAACCGACGCAAGACGAATTGAACGCGGCCTCCGTCAACGGTTACCTGCTGTGGTCGGCCCGCGATATCCTGCGCAACTTCGACCTGATGATCGCAGCGACGCGCGCAACAGATTGGAACTACCGCGAGATCCGTAACCAGAACGACCTGTTCGCCCAACCCATGCTGGCGCGTGCCAGAACCGCGATGGACGTCGAACGCCGCATGGCGGAAGCACGCAGCGATCGGCTTTTGCTGTGGGTGAGCCTGTCGCTCTGCGCCGCGCTGCTCGCCGTTGCCGTCTGGATCTTCCGCCCGATGGAAAAGGCGATCCGCCGCGCTTTCACGGAAACGGCGGAATCGCTGTTCAAGGCCGAGGCCGCCGACCGCGCCAAATCGGAATTCCTGGCCAATATGAGCCATGAGATCCGCACGCCGATGAATGGCGTGCTCGGCATGGCCGAACTGCTCGCCAAGACCGAACTCAATCCGCGCCAGAAAACCTTCACCGATGTCATCGTGAAGTCCGGCAACGCGTTGCTCACCATCATCAATGACATTCTCGACTTCTCCAAGATCAATGCCGGCCAGCTGACGCTGGACCCGGCACCCTTCCGCCTCGCCGAGGCGGTCGAAGATGTCGCCACGCTGGTTTCGGCGCGGGTCGCCGAGAAGAACCTGGAACTCATCGTGCGGGTCGATCCACGCCTGCCGCATCATGTCGTCGGCGACGTCGGTCGCTTCCGTCAGATCATCACCAACCTGCTCGGCAATGCGGTGAAGTTCACCGAGAAGGGCCATGTGCTGGTCGACGTTTCGGGTGAAGTCGTGGACGGTCACGTTCAGATGAAGGTCCGCGTCGAGGATACCGGAATCGGCATCCCGGCCGACAAGCTGCAGAACGTGTTCGAGAAATTCGCCCAGGTGGATTCCTCTTCGACCCGGCGCCACGAAGGTACCGGGCTGGGCTTGGCCATCGCCGCCCGGCTGGTCGATCTGATGGGCGGCCAGATCGGCGTCGAAAGTGAAATCGGCCGCGGCTCGGTGTTTTGGTTCGCAGTACCACTTCCGGCTCACGAAGCGACCGGCAATGAAGACATCGTGCCTGTCGACGTCACTGGCGCGCGTGTGCTCGTCATCGATGACAATCCGGTCAACCGCGAGATCCTGCTGGAGCAGTTGCGCAGCTGGAGTTTTGATTGTGCGGCAGCGGAAAGCGGCGCGGTCGGCCTTGCGTTCCTCGATCGTGCCCATCAGCTCGGCGCATCAGTGGATTGCGTCATCCTCGACTACCAGATGCCCGGCATGAACGGCGCCGACGTTGCCAGGGCGATAGCGGCGGACAGCCGGCTGTCCTCCATTCCCGTCATCCTGCTGACCTCGGTCGACCAGATCGACTTCGCCAAGCTCATCCTCGACTTCGGCATCGCCGCGCACCTCACCAAGCCGTCGCGTTCGGCCGTGCTGCTTGGAAACGTCATTTCCGTCATCCAGAAGGCTCGCAATCAGGCCGGCAGAGCGCATTTCGTGCGCGAGCCGGTGCATGCCACGGCACCCGCGCAACCGGCTTTCACGGTCATTCGTGGTACGCCCGCTCCGGCGCCCAAGCCGGAAGCCATCGCCAATCCCGCCCGTCCGCTCGATATCCTGATCGCCGAGGACAATGAGGTGAACCAGATGGTCTTCGGGCAGATCCTGAACGGACTGGGCTTGAACTATCGCATCGCTGCCAACGGGCGCACCGCCGTGGAGATGTACAAGACGCTCAATCCCAAGCTGATCCTGATGGATGTCTCGATGCCGGAACTGAACGGCTACGAAGCAACACGCGCCATCCGCCAGATCGAAGCGGCCAACGGCACCCGCACGCCGATTATCGGCGTAACCGCACATGCCTTGAAGGGCGATCGCGACAAGTGCATCGAAGCCGGCATGGATGACTACCTGGCCAAGCCGGTCTCGCCGGATCGGCTCGGCGCCAAGATCGGCACATGGCTCAGCGAAACGGTGGCCAAGACCGCCTGACACGGCCACTTGGTTCAGGTAGCCAACTGGAAAGACGTGAATATCGGCAAAACCAATCGGGGAAAAGGAGCGTCCTCGGGAGGCAGCGTTCGGTTATGATTGGAGCCCGCTGCGGAACTGACCCCACTCTTCCCAAGCATTTTCGGGATCAATATCGGTGTAGCCTCGTTCCGCCGCAAGTTCACGAACAATTGAGGCAGGCATCACAATGGAATGAGCGTCATCGCGAATACGCAACACCTCTGCCTGTGTCAGTGGTGAACCCTTCTTCTCCTCCATGGCGAGCAACACCGCCACAAGAGCCGGTACCGGTACGATTACGAGCGGATCTTCAGCGGGAGGTTCCTTGCTCAACTTATCTGTTCCTCAGCACGATGCAGGCGCCGCCGACGCTGTGCAGTTTGTCGCAGATCGCGTTCGCCGCCTTGCGATCGTCGGCGCCGATGCGCACGGCATAGACGCCCCGTCGCCCCATCGGGGTCCGCACGCGGCTGACGACGGGTTCGACATCGGCAAGCACGGCCGGAAACCGCGCCTGCACCCTTTGCCATTGCCGCACGGCGGCGGAACGTCGGAAATTGCCCGCCACCTGCACGCCCCATGGTTTCACATGCACCGCGGCCATCGGCACCGTCGTTGCCTTGCTCACCGGCAACCGCCGGCAGGCGATCGAGAAATTCCGCTGCCTGGCGTCAAGGGGCAGCACCACCCCGGCATAGGTCTTGTCTGAGAACTTGTCGGCCGGCTCGCCCATGACGTCGAGCACATACTCTTCCGTTTCCAGCGGCAGGAACCCTCCGGAAGCCAGCCAGCGCGCCACCCGGTTTTCACCGGCGTTGTAGGCCGCGGCGGCCAGCCCGAGATTGCCGAATCCGGATTTGAGCTCCGACAGATATCTGGCGGAAGCGGGTATCGCCTGCTCGATGTCGAAAGAATTGACAAGGCCGCGCATCTTTGCGGTGCCCGGCATGAATTGGGCAATGCCTTCAGCGCCCACGGGGCTGACCGCGTTTGGATCGAAACGGCTTTCCTTCCAGATCAGCCGTGCGAAGAAATCCTTCGGCAGCCCCTGTTCGGTCGCATGCACTTCGATCAGGTCGCAAACGCGTCCGATCAGGCGCTTCTGGGCCGAATGCGTATGAGGAGGATCAGCCTTTGCCGGCGACACCGCCGGCAGTGCGAGCAGAACAAGCAAGGCAAGACCGGCAGCACGCCGCATCGCTGCTATTCTGCCGCCGCCTGGCCGTGCCCGCCGAACCGTTGTTCGATATAGTCAGCGACCATTTTCTCGAAATCGGCGGCGATATTGGGTCCGCGCAAGGTCGCTGCCTTGCGTCCGTCGACGAACACCGGCGCGCTCGGCGTCTCGCCGGTGCCCGGCAGCGAAATGCCGATATCGGCATGTTTGGATTCGCCAGGGCCATTGACGATGCAGCCCATCACGGCAACCTTCAGTTCCTCGACGCCAGGATACTTCTCGCGCCAGATCGGCATGTTCTTGCGCAGGTCCTCCTGGATCGACTGCGCGAGCTCCTGGAAGACGGTCGACGTGGTGCGACCGCAGCCGGGGCAAGCCGCCACGATCGGCACGAACTGGCGGAACCCCATGGTCTGCAGAAGTTCCTGCGACACCTGCACCTCACGGGTGCGATCGCCGCCGGGTTCCGGCGTCAGCGAAATGCGGATCGTGTCGCCGATGCCCTGCTGCAGCAGGATGCCCATGGCCGCTGATGAAGCGACGATGCCCTTCGACCCCATGCCGGCCTCGGTAAGCCCGAGATGCAGCGCATGATCGGAACGGGTGGCAAGCATGGTGTAGACGGCAATCAGATCCTGCACGCCGCTGACTTTGGCTGACAGGATGATCTTCTCTCGGCCAAGCCCGATTTCCTCGGCAAGTTCCGCCGACAGGATTGCCGACTGCACGATCGCCTCGCGCATGACCTGGTTCGCCGTCAGCGGCGAGCCCTTTTCCTGGTTCTCGTCCATCAGTCGGGTCAACAGTTCCTGGTCGAGAGACCCCCAGTTGACGCCAATGCGAACCGGCTTGTCGTAGCGGATCGCCGTTTCGACGATCTCGGCGAACTGTTTGTCTTTCTTGTCCTTGAAGCCGACATTGCCAGGGTTGATGCGATATTTTGCCAGCGCCTCGGCACAGGCCGGATGATCGGCCAGCAGCTTGTGGCCGATGTAGTGGAAGTCGCCGACCAGTGGCACATTGACGCCCAGCCGCTCCAGCCGTTCGCGGATTTTCGGCACCGCGGCGGCACTTTCGTCGCGGTCGACGGTGATCCGCACAATCTCCGAGCCGGCGCGATGAAGTGCCGCAACCTGGGCCACCGTCTGGTCGATATCAGCCGTGTCGGTATTGGTCATCGACTGCACGACGACAGGCGCGGAACCGCCGACGATCACGCCGCCGACGTCGACGCCAACCGACTGCCGGCGCGGAAATGGGGAGGAAAAATACCCGGTCATGCCGGTCGCCTCATGAGAAATGCGTCCGGGCATGAGGTGGAGGAGCAACACAGCCTTGTCAATGGCAAGCTCAAGCGCGGCCCGTCAAATCGACGCGCACAAACGGATTCCGGCACTCACGACGCGGCAGCTAACGAGAAAGATCAGGGTGAAACCACGATCCCCCAAGCAATGCCTGGCGAGATACTTAAAAGGTCCCTGGCCGGCGGCTGCGCGCCGCCGGGAGCATTTGCGCCTATTGGGGACTGATTTAGTGAGTCGAGGGTCTGCCCCTCAGTTTTTCCATTTCGTCCTTAATGGCCAGCTTGCGTCGCTTGAGGCACACGATTTCGAGATCGTCCACCGACGGATGCAGCAGCGCGTCATCGATCTCACGTTCGATGTCGCTGTGTTTCCGTTGAAGCTCTTCAAGATGGGACGCTAGAGACATGAATGGTTCTCCCTTTCATATTCCTGCCAGCGACCGACGCACGACGTCCACCGCGGACGCCCGCGTGACGGCCAAATGACAGTGTGCCACCATTGCTTCGCCTTGTCGAATGGCATGTGGTAGCATTCCACCGCGTCGTGAAATGTGATAATGCGTGCGCGCCGCTGGCGAAGGCTGGCGGACCCCGCCCATCAGGCGCGCATGGGCGCCGGAGCCAGCAGAACGGTGGATATGTCGGAACAGGAACAGGCCGAGATTCGTCTCGAGTTTGCACGTTTGAAACAGGAACATGCCGATTTCGACGCGGCCATCAATGCGATGATCGCCACCGGTTGCGATCCTCTGCAGGTGCAACGCATGAAGAAGAAGAAGCTGGCGCTCAAGGATCGGCTGAGCGCGCTCGAAGACCGCATCATTCCCGATATCATCGCCTGAGCGTATCCGGCGCCACCGCAATCCTTGCTCCACAAGGCAAATTCCGCTACCTCGCCACTTTGCCTCCGGGGAGAGCAGCTTGGCCGAGCATAAAGCCGATGTCGCCATCATCATGGGTAGCCAGTCCGACTGGGCGACCATGCGTCACGCCGCGGAATTGCTGGAGGTGCTGGAGATCCCGCACAAGGCGCTGATCGTCTCGGCCCATCGCACCCCGGACCGGCTATACCAGTTCGCCAACGGCGCCAAGGCGGCAGGCTACAAAGTGATCATCGCCGGAGCCGGTGGGGCGGCGCACCTGCCCGGTATGACCGCTGCGATGACTTCGCTGCCAGTATTCGGTGTACCGGTGGAATCGAAAGCGCTGTCGGGGCAGGATTCGCTGCTTTCCATCGTACAGATGCCTGCGGGCATCCCTGTCGGCACACTGGCCATCGGCAAGGCCGGCGCGGCAAACGCCGCGCTGCTGGCCGCTGCCGTGCTCGCCCTCTACGACAAGGCCCTGGCCGAACGGCTTGATGGCTGGCGCGCCGGCCAGACCGCCAGGGTCGCCTTGGAGCCGGTAGACCAGCCGTGACCGCAGCTCTTCCCGCAGGCTCCATCATCGGCATCATCGGCGGTGGCCAGCTTGGCCGCATGCTGGCCATGGCCGCTGCAAAACTCGGCTACGGGACCATCATTCTCGAACCGCAGCCGGACTGCCCGGCCGCCCAGGTCGCGAACCGGCAGATCGTTGCCGCCTACGACGACCCGGCGGCCCTTGCCGAACTTGCAGCAGCCTGCACGGTCGTGACCTACGAGTTCGAGAACGTTCCGGTTGCGGCTGCCGAGAGGCTTTCAGCGACGCGACCCGTACGGCCCTCGGCACGAGCCCTACGGGTGGCTCAGGATCGCGTGGTCGAAAAGCAATTCCTCAATGATATCGGCGTCGCCACCGCCGCCTTCCGCGCCGTCGGCAATGATGCCGATCTTGCCGCCGCGCTCGACGCCTTCGGCAACAGCGGCGTGCTCAAGACGCGGCGCCTCGGTTACGACGGCAAGGGGCAGCGCGTGCTGCGCGGCGTCACGGACGTCGAGGGCACCCACAAGGCGATGGGCGATGTCCCCTTGATCCTGGAAGCGTTGATCGGCTTCGACTACGAAATCTCCATCATCGCGGCGCGCGGCACCGATGGCGCCCTCGCCGTCTATGATCCGGCCCGCAACGTCCATCGCGACGGCATTCTCCACAGCTCGACGGTGCCTTCCGGCATTTCGATCGCCACGGCGGATGCGGCCAAGCAGGCGGCAATGGCGATCATCACCGCGCTCGACTATGTCGGCGTCATCGGCATCGAATTCTTCGTGCTCCCCGACGGCAGCCTGCTCGCCAACGAGATTGCGCCCCGCGTGCACAATTCAGGTCACTGGACCGAGGCGGCCTGCACGGTTTCGCAGTTCGAACAGCATATCCGCGCCGTCGCCGGTCTGCCGCTCGGCGATGCCGGCCGGCACTCGGATTGCGTCATGCAGAACCTGATCGGCCACGATGTCGACCAAGTGCCGGCATTGCTGGCTGAGCCGGACCTGATGCTGCATCTCTACGGCAAGGCCGAGGCCCGGCCCGGACGCAAGATGGGGCACTTCACCCGCATCCGCCCATTTGCCGGCTGAAAGCGTGATCAAGCCGCCTGCAAGGTTGACATGTACCGGGCACCTCGGTATGAGCCGATCGCAACAGGGCGCGTCTTCGGGCGCGCCTTTAAAGTTCAGCCCGAAACCGGGCTCATACCGACGGGCAAGACCATGAAGATCAAGAATTCGCTCAAGGCGCTCAAGGCGCGTCACCGTGACAACCGCCTGGTTCGCCGCAAGGGCCGCATCTACATCATCAACAAGACCGCTCCGCGCTACAAGGCGCGCCAGGGCTGATCCTGCTGTGGCGCGTATTGAGCGCTGCATGATGATGCTGAATTCAGATTCAGTTTGAACGTCCGGCATCCCGGAGATAGAATCCGGGAATGCGGACGTTATTCGCCGTTTGTACGGCTCTTTCCCTCTCTTTTTCGCTGCCAGCCATTGCTGCCGACGACGGTGTCAAACCTGCGGTAGCACAGACGCGCGAACAGCGCATCGACCAGCTTTTCACCGACCTCAAGCATGCGCGCAGTCCGAAATCGGCCGAACTCGTTGCCGGCCGCATCTGGAACGAATGGAACCGGTCCGGCAGCGCCTCGGTCGACCTGATGATGCAATGGTCGCAGAAAGCGATCGAAGACAAGAAGTTCGACGTCGCGCTCGACTTCCTCGACCAGGTGGTGACGCTGCAGCCCAAATATGCCGAGGGCTGGAACCGCCGCGCCACCGCGCATTTCCTGATGAAGAACTATGCCAAGTCGATGGTCGATATCGAGCAGACGCTGGAACTGGAACCCCGTCATTTCGGCGCCCTGTCGGGGATGGCGCAGATCCTGACCGAGACCGGACGCAAGCAGGCCGCGCTCGATGCCTGGCAGAAGGTGCTCGACCTCTACCCCATGCTGCGCAATGCGCAGGACCAGGTGTCGAAGCTGTCGGAGGAACTGGCGGGAGAGGCGATCTAGGGCAGTAGGGCAGTGAGTTAGCCTGGCGCCATACACGGCAAAGTGTTTACTGCCCTATTCCCTCATTCCCCCTGATCTTACTGCTTCCCATCTGCCCCGAGATAGGCGATCCGCAGCATGTTGGTGGAGCCCGGCGTCCTCAGCGGTACGCCCGCGGTGATGATGATGCGGTCGCCCGCCTTGCCGAAGCCCTGCTCCGAAGCGATGCGGCAGGCACGATCGACCATGTCGTCGAGATCGGTTGCATCTTCCGAAACCACGCAATGCGTGCCCCATAGCAAGGAGAGGCGCCGGGCCGTGGCAAGGATCGGCGACAGCGCGATGATCGGCACCTGCGGCCGTTCGCGGGCAGCTCGCAGGCCCGTCGTGCCGGAAGCCGTGTAGGTCACGATCGCCGACAGTTTCAGCGTCTCGGCAATCTCGCGTGCCGCCAGCGAGATGGCATCGGCACCTGTCGCCTCCGGCTCGGAGCGCTGGGCATTGATGATGCCGGCATAGGTCGGGTCGCGTTCGACACGTTCGGCGATGCGGTTCATGGTCGCCACAGCTTCGACCGGATAGGACCCTGCTGCGGATTCAGCCGACAGCATGATCGCATCGGCGCCCTCGAACACGGCGGTCGCGACGTCCGACACTTCGGCGCGGGTCGGCACCGGCGCGGAGATCATCGATTCCAGCATCTGCGTCGCCACCACCACCGGCTTGCCGGCGCGGCGCGCCGCGCGGGTGATCTGCTTCTGGATGCCCGGCACAGCCTCCAGCGGCAATTCGACGCCGAGGTCGCCGCGCGCCACCATCAGCGCATCCGACAGCTCGATGATCTCGGCCAGCCGCGCCACGGCCTGCGGTTTCTCGATCTTGGAAAGCAGCAGCGCCCGGCCACGCGCGATCTTGCGTGCCTCGGCGAGGTCCTCCGGACGCTGGATGAAAGAAAGCGCTACCCAGTCGACGCCGGCGGCCAGGACCGCGTCGAGATCGGCACGATCCTTCTCGGTGAGCGCACCGACCGGCAGCTCGGTGTCCGGCAGCGACACGCCCTTCTTGTCGGAAATCTTGGTACCGACCACCACGGTGGCGACGATCGAATGGCCATCAACCTTCACGGCCTTCAGTTCGACCTTGCCGTCATCGATCAGCAGCCGGTCGCCAACGGCGACCGAGCGCAGGATTTCGGGATGCGGCAGATGGACACGCTTGGAATCACCGAGCTCCGGATTGTCGTCCAGGGTGAAGGTCTGGCCAACTTTCAGTTCTTCCTTGCCGTTGGCGAATTTGCCGACGCGCAGCTTCGGCCCCTGCAGATCGGCCAGGATGCCGATCGGACGACCGACTGCGGCCTCTACCGAGCGGATGCGACCAACAAGTGTGCGCATCAGGTCATGATCGGAATGGCTCATGTTGATGCGGAACACATCCGCACCTGCTTCGAAGAGCTTCTTCAGCATCGCTTCATCGGAGGAAGCAGGACCGATGGTGGCTAGGATCTTGACCTTGCGGCTACGTCTCATTGATTGTTCTGACCGTTGCTTGGCGGAGCGGCCGGGGTGCCATCCGCAGTGGGCTGCTCGGTCAGCTGGACCATCCAACTCGCCTGCTCGCCTGTGTCGTATTCCTGGAATCCGGCGCGCTGGAAGCCCCGGGCGACGCAATCGGTTACGCCGGCAATCTTGAATTCCTTCTCGGCAACACACATCGAGATCGGACCATCCCAACGACCGCCGCGCTCGGCATCTTCTGCATAGAGATAGTAAAACCTCGATGACAGCGGCCCTTCGATCAGCGTCTTGCAGGTCGAACCTTCGATGTGCCACCAACCTTCGGTGATCCAGCCGGTCTTGGCACGATAGCCGATGCCCACGCCGACCAGATTCTGCGTGGCATTACAGACACGGAAATCGGCCCTGGCCGGAGAAGCCATCACCAGAGGCGCCGCGAACAGGGCAAACAGCGGCAGCAAGAGGGCGAGGCCCTTTCGCGTACGCTGCCGGCTGGCGGATGCCATTCGAGACCCCTCGCTGAGTGAAACTTGCATGATCAGGCGCCCTTTTCGAAGATGTCCGGGCGCATGTCAACGCGCGCCCCACTGTGAATCCAATCGATTTAATTGGCAAGCCGGCGCATGCTATGCCGGAGGATGAAAGTTTTTCGCAAAAACCTTGACCAAACAACGGCATTGCGCGGACTTCCGCTTCATGGGATCACGTTACCATCCCGCTCCGAGACGCCACCGCTTGATTTTCCCCGTGCCATGACCCGATCCACAGTTTTTGCGCCATTTGATCTGATCGAGGGCGATCGCAGTCGTGGCATCGTGCTGGTGGCAGACCATGCGCGACGCGAACTGCCGGAGGAGTATGGAGCGCTCGGCCTGCCGGCCGCCGAATTCGAGCGCCACATCGCCTATGATATCGGCGTTGAAGCCGTAACGCGCGAATTGGCCTCATTGCTTGGTGTGCCGGCAGTGCTCGCCAATTTTTCACGCCTGCTGATCGACCCCAATCGCGGCGAAGACGACCCGACGCTGATCCGCCAGCTTTATGACGGCACCATCGTTCCGGGCAATTATCCGATGCCGGCCGAAGAGCGCGAAAGGCGGCTGGAGCGGTTCTACCGCCCTTATCATGACGCTGTCGCTGCCGTTGTCGCCTCGGTGGTCCAGAAGTCCGGGCGCGCGCCGTTCATCTTCTCTGTTCATTCCTTCACTCCGGTCATGCAGGGCCGCGCCAGGCCTTGGCACGTCGGCGTCTTGTGGGATCTCGATGATCGTGCGCCGCGCGCACTCATCGAAGCGCTCGCTGCAGACAAGGATCTCGTGGTCGGCGACAATGAACCGTATGACGGCGCCCTGCGCGGCGACACCATGTTTCGCCATGCCATCGTCAATGGCTTCGCACATGCCTTGATTGAGATACGGCAGGATCTGATTGCCGACACCAAAGGTGCGCTCGCATGGGCGGAAAGGCTGGCTCCCATCGTTGACGCGATCAACCGCCGTTCCGATATACACGCTGTGAAGATATTCGGTTCGCGCACCGGACCACTGTGAAGCGCCAACACGAGGGCACCACCATGACCGATCTGAGCGACGAACAGCAGCGCGATTTCGAGGCGGCGGCCTTCCGTCGGCTGGTCGAGCATCTGCGCGAACGCAGCGACGTCCAGAACATCGACCTGATGAATCTCGCCGGCTTCTGCCGCAACTGCCTGTCCAACTGGTACCGCGAGGCAGCGGAGGCGGAAGGCGTCGCGCTCTCCAAGGACCAGTCCCGCGAGATCGTCTACGGCATGCCCTATGGCGAGTGGCAGGCGCGCCATCAGACCGAGGCATCGGATGCCCAGAAGGCTGCCTTCGCGGTCAATCGCCCGAAAGATCACTGAGGCACGCGGGCGGCAGACACGCCCTTCCTGCAGCTCGCGGCCTCCTTCTCGGATGGTTCGATCGCCTTAATTGCTTGACGATGACTTTGAATCGATCTAACGATTGAATCGTTCCAATTCTTGTTCGAGCCATCGCCATGACCGCAGTTTCCTCCCTGCAAGATGCCGCGCGCGGTCGCTGGGCTGTGGCAGCGATGTTCTTCATCAACGGCTTCCTGACCGGCAGTTGGGCTCCGCAGATCCCGGTTTTCCTGACCCGCCTGGACATCAGCAAGTTCACGCTCGGCGTTCTGATCCTGCTGTTTGGCCTCGGCGCGCTGGTCTTCATGCCACTGTCCGGCTACCTCATGTCGAAACATGGCTCGCGCGCCGTCGTTCGCGGTTTTGCCAGCGTGGCCGTGTTTGGCCTGCTTCTGGTGGCGCTGGCCCCCAGCCTGCCATTGGCGGCTGCTGCCCTGTTCCTGTTCGGAGGACTGGTCGGCGGCATGGATGTGGCCATGAACGCAAACGCCGTCTCGGTTGAGCGCCGCCTTTCGCGCGCGGTCATGTCCTCCTCGCACGGTTTCTGGAGCCTCGGCGGCTTCGCCGGTGGCGGCATCGGCGGACTTGTCATCCAGAACTATGGCCATCTGACACATGCCGTCGGCGTCACCATCATTGCCATCGTGCTGCTTGCCTTGACCGCCGGCTATCTGGTCAGCGATCCCAAGAAACTGGCCCATGAGGAACATCACAAGTTCACATTCCCTAAGAGCCCCGGCATCTATCTGATCGGCCTGATGGCCTTGATCACCATGGTGCCGGAAGGCGCTGTGCTGGACTGGGCCGCTCTCTATCTGAATCAGGAGCTTGGCGCCGATCTCGCTACCGCCGGCCTCGCCTACGCATTGTTCTCGGGTGCCATGGCCACAATGCGCTTCGCTGGCGATGGTGTGCGCAACCGGTTCGGTGCGGTAACGACGCTACGCGTCTGCTCGCTGATCGCTGCTTCCGGCATATTGGTGGCAGCCCTGTCGCCTTGGCCATGGCTGGCAATCGCCGCCTTCGCCTTTGCCGGGCTGGGCATCGCCAATATGGTTCCGATCGCCTTTTCAGCCGGTGGCAATCAGCCCGGCATGGCATCCGGCACGGGCATGAGCGTGGTCACGACCATGGGTTATTCGGGCATTTTGCTGGCGCCGTCGCTGATCGGCTTCGTTGCCGAGCATGTCGGCTTTACAGCGGTCTTTGTGGTGCTGTCGGGGTTCCTGGCAGCGGTGTTCTTGATGTCCAACCTCGCCCACGCCGCTGATTTCGTCGCTCAGCCGGCGGAATAGCGCTTCAGCGCTTCGTGCAGGAAATCCACGACGCGGCGGATGCGCAGCGAGCCGCGCACATCGCGGTGCATGGCGAGCCAAACCGGTAGAGCCGGCAGCGCGAGATCAGGCAGCAAGGGTTCCACATTTGGGTCCCGATCGACCAGGGGCCGCTGCGTGAAACCGATACCGTTGCCGGCGCGCACCGCTTGCCAATGCACGATCTGGTTGTCGCAGCGGAAGCGGAAGGCACTGCGGTCCAGTGGGATGCCTGCGGCAGCGAAACCGCGGATGATGCCGTCGTCACGGTCGAAACCGACAATGTCGTGGTTGACGATATCAGCGACGGATTCGGGTCGGCCGCGCCGTTCGATATAGGTGGTGGCGGCACAGGCGCACAGCGCAATGTCGGTAACCTTGCGCGCCACCAGCTCGTTCTGCATGGGCCGAACCATGCGAATGGCGATATCGGCGTCGCGGCGCAGCAGGTTCTCGACCTGGTTGGAAGCCGCTACCTCGATCTCGATGCCCGGTTCCTCGAGACCGAGCCCAGCGATGATTTCAGGCAGGACGAACGCCGCCACCACCTCGCTGGCTGAGATCCGCACAGTTCCCTCGACCGCCTCGACAGAGCCCAATGCCAACAGGGAAAAAGCCGTTGCCTGTTCGGCGACCGCCTGGCCTCTCTCGTAAAGAATCGCGCCTGCCTCGGTGAGTTCGTGCCCCTGCCGGCCACGCCGGAACAGCGTCACATCCAGCGCCTGTTCAAGCTCCGAGATGTGGCGTCCAAGCGTCGGCTGGCTCGAGGAGAGCTTTCTCGCCGCAGCCGACAGACTGCCGGTTTCAGCCACCGCAACAAAACTTTTGATCAAATTCCAGTCGATGTCTTTCATTCAAAAATGAATATCATAAAGCCGAAAACAGTCAATTTCCATTCGCCAGTGAAAGGGAAAAATAGGGACATCGCAACACCGACAAGGAGATCCGACATGACCAGTATCGCAATCCTCGGCGCCAACGGACGGCTCGGCCGCGCTATCGGCAAGGCATTCATCCAGGCCGGCTATGACGTTCGCGGCATCACCCGCAGCGGCAGGCTGCCGGCCGATCTCGCTGGCGCCAGCGGCATCGCCGCCAATGCGCTCGACCGCGAGGCTCTGGTGCGCGCCACGGCCGGCGTCGATATCATCTTCCACGGCCTGAGCCCGGTCTATTCCGACTGGAGCAGTGTTCTGCCGATGGCCGAGAATGTGGTTGCCGCCTGCGAGGCCAATGGCGCCCTCCTGCTCTTCCCCGGCACCATCTACAACTACGGTTCGCCGCTTCCGGAAATCATCACCGAGGATACGCCGTTCAATCCGACGACTGAAAAGGGTCGTATTCGCGTGGCACTGGAAACCCTGCTGCGCACCGAAGCGGACGCCGGACGCCTGCGCACCATCCTGTTGCGGGCCGGCGATTTCTTCGGCGGCACAGGCACCGGCTCATGGTTTGACCTGGGCATGGCCTCAAAGATCCAGAAGGGCGTCTACACCGCCGCCGGCCCGACCGATATCGTGCATGAATGGGCATATCTGCCCGATCTCGCCGCCGCCTTTGTCGAACTGGCGGACCGACAGGATCAACTGGGCTACTATGAGACCTTCCATTTCCCGGGTCACGCCATCACCGACCTGCAGATGAAGGCTGCTCTCGAGCGAGCCGTGGGCCACAAGCTTGCGATGTCATCGCTGCCCTGGTGGGTGTTCAAGATCGGCGCACCGTTCATGCCGATGTGGAAGGCGATGCTGCAGATGTCATACCTGCGCTTCGAGCCACACCGGCTGGCGTCAAACCGCCTGGAGGATGTCATCGGGCCAATCCCGCACACGCCGCTCGACCGCGCCGTTGCCGAGGCGCTGACCGATCTGGGCATCCCTGTCGCAAGTCTCGCGGCACAGAAGGAAGCTGCATAACGGCCCTGCAACGACAAACAAAAGGCCGCCGGGTCGACCCGGCGGCCTTCTTCACATCATAACGATGATTCTACTCTGCAGCCTTGGGCAACGCCCCCGCTGCACCGAGATCCGGCGCGTCGTCGTTGGAAGCGGCGACCTTGCCCCGGCGGAACAGCCACCCAAGCCAGCTGCGCTGGCCAGGCTTGCGCTTGGCACGGGTGAACACCATCAGCATGGCCGGCGTCACCACCAGCGTCAGCAGCGTTGCGAAGGACAGACCGAACACGATCGCCGACGACAGCGAAATCCACCATTGCGTCGACGGTGCATTGATCGTCGTCTCGTGGTGGAAGATCTCAAGGCCGAGACCAAACGCGATCGGCAGCACGCCGAGGATCGCCGACACGGCGGTCAGCACCACCGGACGGGCGCGTTCGCGGCAGGTCTGCAGCACCGCTTCCGTCTTGTCCCAGCCTTCTTCACGCAACCGGTCGTAGGTGTCGATCAGCACGATGTTGTTGTTCACCACCACGCCGGCCAGAGCGATCACGCCGATGCCCGACATGACGATGCCGAACGGCTGGCCGGTCATCATCAGTCCGAGGAACACGCCGATCGTCGCCATGACCACGCAAGACAGCACCAGCAAGACCGATGTGAACTTGTTGAACTGCGCCAGCAGCACCAGGAAGATCAGGAAGATGGCGGCGCCGAATGCCTTGGACAGGAACGCGCTCGCTTCCGCACTGTCCTCATTGGAGCCGGCAAGTTTCCAGCGGAAGTTGTCGGGAAGGCCCATGTCGGCGATCGTCTTGGTCACCTCCGCCTGCACGACCGCGACCTGCGCTCCCGCCGCGACGTTTGCCTGAACCACCACGGTGCGTGCGCCATCGATACGGTTCAGCGTGCCGACACTTGGTTCCGGCTTGCGGATGACGAAATTGGCGATCGGCACCGAGCCCTGGCTGGTCTGCACGCGCAGTTCGTCCAGCGTCGACAGTGTCCGCCGATCCTCAGGCAGACGCAGACGTATATCGACCGCCTTGTCGGCACCGGCCGGGCGGTATTCGCTGAGCTTCAGCCCGTTGGTGACGAGTTGCACGACAGTGCCGACCGAGGTCGGGTTGACGCCGTATTGCGCGGCCTTGCTGCGGTCGACCTCAAGGGCCCAGTCGATGCCGGGCGGCGGCAGGCCATCCGTGACGTCGATGACATTGGGGACCTTGGCGATATGCGCGGCGACATCGCGTGCCACCTTATCGATGCCGGCCGGATCGACAGCCGAAATACGCACCTGGATCGGCTTGCCGGTTGGCGGGCCAGCCTCGGGCACGCGCACTTCGACATCGACGCCCGGAATGCCAGCGGTTGCCTTGCGCAGATCGTCGAGGATCTGGTTCGCTGCCTTGCGCTCGCGCCAGTCGACAAATTCATACTGGATGACGCCGACGACATCCTCGGGAACGTCTGCGCCACCACCTCGTGTCTTGCCTACCCGCGTATAGACGGACTTCACGCCCGGCCAGCCAAGAAGCTTTTCCTCCGCGGTGCGTGTCGCGGCGTCCATTTCGGCAAGCGAGAGGTTGCCACGAGCGTGCACATACAGCAGGCCATAATCCGGTTCGACATTTGGGAAGAACTCGACACCGGCACCATATTTGGAATAGCCGACCTGAATACCGACCAGCAGCACGACGGTCATCACCAGAACCGTCTTCGGATACTGCACCGCCTTGCGCACGACCGCCATGTAGGCGCCGTCCTTGCGCTCCTCCTCACTGTGGACCTCAGCCTTGGCGAAGATCGCACCAAGCGTTGGCGTGAACACGAGGGCATAGAGCATGGACGCAGCCAGCGTGACGATCAGCGTGATCGGCAGGTACTTCATGAAGTCGCCGATGATCCCTGGCCAGAACAGCAGTGGCGAGAAGGCGGCGATACGCGTCATGGTAGCAGCGATGACCGGGCCGGCCATGCGCTTGGCGGCCAGAGCGAAGGCCTCTTCCTTCGGCATGCCTTCGGTCATGCGCCTTTCGGCGAATTCGGTGACGATGATGGCATCGTCCACCAGCATACCGACCGCCAGGATCAGGCTGAACAGCACGATCATGTTGATCGTGTAGCCCATCAGCGCCAGCAGCAGGATGCCGATCAGGAAGGATGAGGGAATCGCCAGGCCGATGAGCAACGAGGCGCGACCGGAAAGTGCGTAGAGGATGACGATGAAGACCAGGATGACCGCGATCAGCACATGGTTCTGCAGATCGTTCAGCAACTGCTTCACGAAGACGGATTTGTCCTGCGTATAGGTGACTTCCATGCCAGCCGGCGCGATCTTGACGAACTCGTTGGCGACCCTCTTGGCGCCCTCGATCGTCTCGACGATGTTGGCGCCGATGCGCTTCTTCACTTCGATGGCGATGGCCGGCTTGCCGTCCAGGCGGGTAATGGTCTCGGCGTCCTTGAAGGTCGAGCGGATGGAGGCGACATCCTTGGCCTGCACCACTGCGTTCGGCCGCGCCACAACGGGCAGGTTGGCGACATCCTCCGGCGTTTCGATGAGCGACGGCACCTTGACCGCGTATTTGCCTTCCGAACCTTCAATGTTGCCCGCGGCAACCAGGCTGTTGGACTGGCCGACGCCCTGCATCAGCTGGTCGAGCTGCAGTCCGTAGGAAGAAAGCTTGACCGGATCGACGACAACTTCGACGAGATCGTCGCGCGAGCCCTGCAGCGTGCCTTCCAGCACGCCGGGAACTTCCTCGATGCGGTCGCGCAATTCGCGCGCGGCCTTGGCCAGCACCCGCTCCGGCACATTGCCGGACAAGGTGACGACCAGAACCGGGAATTCGGAAATATTGACTTCGTTGACGGTCGGCTCTTCGGCCGCCTGGGGTAAGTCCGCCTTGGCGTCCTGCACCTTGGATCGCGTGTCCTGCAACGCCTGTGCAAGATTGGTCGACGGGTCGAATTCGACCAGCACGTAGCCACCACCCTGATAGGCGGCCGAGCGCATTTCCTTCAGCCCCTTGAGGCTCTTGAGCTTGGTCTCGACCGGCCTCAGCAGCAGCCGCTCCGAGTCTTCGGGCGAAATGCCCTGATAGACCAGGGAGACGTACATCATCGGGATCGGAACGTCCGGCTCGGCTTCCTTGGGCACGGACATATACGCGACGGCGCCTGCAAGGAGCAGGAACAGCAGCACCGAAATGGTCAGCCGCGCATTCTGGATGGCAAGCTTGACGATATCCATGGGCAGATCCCGAATTTGGATTCGATATGACGGCTAGAGCAATTCCCGGAAAAATATGTAACGGTTTCCCACTCGGAATTGCGTAAAAACAAAGAGTTAGAGCGTCCCGCCAGCGGCATTGTCGCCAACCAGTTTCTTGATTTCCTGTGGATCAGCCGCGACCGGCTGCACGATATCGCCTTCCGTCACCAGCTCCTGGCCGGCGACGATGATGCGCGCATCCGTTGGAATACCGCCAAGCACGAGACCACCTGGCATGTCGTCAACGAGGTCGATCGGAAAGAACATGACCTTGTTTTCCTTGTCGACAGCGCGAATGCCCAGGTCGCCCTTCTTGCCGAGTGTCACGACCGAGCGCGGCAGCATGACCGCATCGGTCGGTTTGGCCGACAGCGTGATTTCGGCGGTCATGCCGGCCGGGATGGCACCGTCCGCATTCGGAATGGCGATCTCGACACGGAAGGTGCGGGTGGCAGCGGAAGCGTCACGGCTGATGTAGCGGACGGTGCCTTCGGCGACCTGGCCGCTCACCAGCCGCACATTGGCCTTGTCGCCGATCTTGAGATAGCCGAGGTCACGTTCGCTGACTTCGCCGCGCGCGATCACCGGATCAAGGCTGAGGATGGTGGCCACCTCGCCGCCCAGGGGCACGGCGCTGCCGAGTTCCACCGGTACGCGGTCGATGACACCATCGAACGGTGCCTTCACCTCCTTGCGGGTGAGTTCAGACTCGGCAGCAGAAAGCTGCGACGTCGCCAGTGCCAGTGCAGAGCGGGCGCTGTCGAGCTGCAGCTTGGCAAGATTTCCAGTCTTGGCCAACCGTTCGGCGGCATCGAGCTCCGCCTGGCGCTGACCCTTCAACTGGCGGGCATTCTCGACCGCCGAGATCTTCTCTTCGGCATCGAGCATCAGCACGGTATCGCCGAGCTTGACGTGATCGCCCTGCTTGACCGGCAGTTCGCTGATGATGCCGGCCACACGTGTCGCTAGCACGGCACGCTTGTCGGCTTCGGTGACACCCGAAATGCGGATGGCCCGGGCATGTTCGCTGCGCGGCGGTGTCACCACCTTGACGATACGCAGCGAGGCTTTCTGCTCTGCAGGTTCCGGCTTGGCCGCGGTCTTGGGCTGTTCCGCGGCAGCGCTACCCACAGACGAGAAATGTCCAGTACCCATCCACGCCGCAAAGCCAACAAGCACCACAATCGCTGCGACCTTGTGAAACCTCATCTTCGGCATCGTCATCCATCCGGCAAAACGTGAACCCCCGCCGCGTCTCCGGTCGGCGCGAACTCGATATGGGAATGCGTGGTGCGATCTTCAATTTACCGTGATCGGCGGAGCGCGCTTTCTACATGAATCGCTCTTATTAGACAGTGGTAAAAATAGGGACGATCGACGGTTTGGGGTCGTTTCGACACGATCAAATCGTGGTTTTCGCAAAAATCGGCTGGGCTTTCACTGCGACGCGAAAAGAAATTTCGATGCCCATCACCACATTGCCGACCATGGGCAGCAACCATCGTCAGACAGTCGAGACCCACTGGACCCTTGCCTGGCGGACAAAGCGCCCTAGCAAGAATCAGTCGTCTGCGATGACCCTGCCGGATCGATTTTCAGATTCCTTGCTGCCCTCGCAATCATTTGAAATCTATGCAGAATTCTATACCGGCCTGAATATCGCCGCTTCCCCGGCGTTCCCACAAACGCCGTTTTGGCAATCTGTCCGCAAAAACAACGCGTCGGATAGCATCGGGCAGCGACGGCTTCTGTCAGCAAGCAATTGCGCAACCGAAATCCGATGCGCTCCGCCGCTTGCCGGAACCAGGTGCCCCAAAAGTCTGGCAGCAAGTGTCAGGATGATGCACCCACCCATGTAATTTTAGGTGGCAGCCGTGCCGGGCGACATGCCGCAGCCGTTTCATTTGATAAAATCTTGACTCGGTTGATCATGTATCGATAGCTGCTCCTGACACTGGATCACCCAACCGAGGAGACCTTGATGAAGTCCATTCTTTCGATGCTGGCGGGTGCTGCCGCACTGTCGATCAGCGTTGCCGTGTTCCCGGCCATGGCCGCGGACGGCGACGGCATCGTCGTCTACAACGCCCAGCATGAAAGCCTGGCCAAGGAATGGGCTGAAGCCTTCACCAAGGAGACCGGCATCAAGGTGACGCTGCGCAATGGCGGCGACAGCGAGTTCTCCAACCAGATCGTGGCGGAAGGCAAGGCTTCGCCCGCCGACGTATTCCTCACCGAGAATTCGCCGGCCATGGCGCTGGTCGATGCAGCCGGCCTGTTTGCTCCGATTGAAGCCGATACGCTGGCGCTGGTGCCGGAACAGTATCGCCCATCCGACGGCAAGTGGGTCGGCATCGCGGCACGCAGCACTGTCTTTGTCTACAACAAGGACAAACTGAAGGAAGACCAGCTGCCGAAGTCGCTGCTCGACCTCGCTGGCGCCGATTGGAAAGGCCGCTGGGGTGCTTCGCCATCCGGGGCCGACTTCCAGGCAATCGTTTCGGCGCTGCTCGAACTCAAGGGCGAAGAAGCAACCGCCACCTGGCTCAAGGCCATGAAGGAGAACTTCAAGCCGTTCAAGGGCAACAGCACGGTGCTCAAGGCGGTGAATGCCGGCCAGGTCGATGGTGGCGTCATCTATCACTATTACTATTTCGGCGATCAGAATAAGACCGGCGAGAACAGCAAGAACGTCGTCCAGTATTACTTCAAGAACCAGGATCCGGGCGCTTTCGTCTCGATTTCAGGTGCCGGCGTACTCGCCTCGTCCAAGCATGCCAAGGAAGCCCAGGCTTTCGTGAAGTGGCTCGCCGGCAAGGGTGGCCAGGACATCCTGAAAACCGGTACCTCTTTCGAATATGCCGTCGGCAATGGTGCGGAATCGAACACCAAGCTCGTACCGCTGGCCGACCTGCAGGCGCCAAAGATCGACCCGCAGAAACTCAACTCCAAGAAGGTGACCGATTTGATGACGGCTGCTGGCTTGCTTTAGCCGGCATTCATCCTAATAAGGACCGCATAGACAACGCTCCCGCGGTTTCCGCGGGAGCATTTCGTTTCAGAGACCAACTCCCCCGATGGCCAAGCAGCCCGTAGCCCTTCCCCTCATCCAGGCCCGCCGCATGGCGGGACAGCACGGGTGATTTGATGGCGTCGGGCGAACTCGCGCAGACCGACGCGCCGGCCCGCTCGTCTGGACGGCGAGCCCCTGCCCGCTCCTTTCCGTTGATCACGCTGACTGCGATCATCATCTCCATTCTGGCTTTGCTGCCGCTTGCCTTTGTGATCTTCATCGCCATCCAGACTGGCTGGACGACAGTCGTACAGCTGGTGTTCAGGCCTCGCGTCGGCGAACTGCTGGTCAACACCGTCCTCCTCGTCGTGCTGGCCGTGCCGATTTGCGCGGTGCTTTCAGTGGCGCTTGCCTGGTTGACGGAGCGCAGCGATCTACCCGGCGCCCGCCTGTGGTCGTGGCTTGCCGTCGCACCGCTGGCGGTACCGGCCTTTGTGCATTCCTACGCCTGGATCACCTTCTGGCCGGATCTCAATGGCCTCTTCGCCGGGGTCTGGGTTTCGGTGATCGCCTATTTCCCCTTCCTCTACTTGCCGGTTTCGGCCGCCTTCCGCCGTCTCGACCCTGCTTTGGAAGATGCCGCCGCTTCTTTGGGCCTCAGCCCCTGGCGTGTGTTCCTCCGGGTGGTGCTGCCGCAACTGCGCCTGGCACTCTGCGGCGGCGCGCTGCTGGTGGGGCTGCATCTGCTTGCCGAATACGGCCTCTACGTCTTTGTCCGTTTCGACACATTCACAACCGCGATCGTCGACCAGTTCCAGTCGACCTTCAACGGCCCCGCCGCCAACATGCTGGCCGGCGTCCTCGTCGCCTGCTGCCTCGTGCTGCTGACGCTCGAGGTGCTGGTACGGGGTGAGGAGCGCTATGCCCGCGTCGGTTCCGGTGCCGCTCGCCTGAAGCCGCGCATGGCCCTCGGCCGCGCTACATTGCCTTGCCTGGCCTTGCCGATCGTCATCACGCTGCTGGCCATCGGTGTGCCTTTCCTGACCATTGGCCGCTGG
Organism: Mesorhizobium sp. NPDC059025; assembly: GCF_042739655.1. NCBI lineage: Bacteria > Pseudomonadati > Pseudomonadota > Alphaproteobacteria > Hyphomicrobiales > Phyllobacteriaceae > Mesorhizobium > Mesorhizobium sp. NPDC059025. The sequence goes on from NZ_JBHYIM010000007.1 coordinate 185,014, forward strand.
CTCATCGCCGGCGGCAGCGCCGTCTGGCGCATGGATGAGATCGGCCTGGCACTCGGCCAGACCTTGTTCCTCGCCGTTGCGGGGGGTGTGCTGGCGACCATCGCCGCGACGCCAATGGCCTGGCTGTCCATCCGCGCTCCAGGCCGCGTGCAGCGCATCCTGGAGGGCTGCAACTATGTGGTCGGAGCACTGCCCGGCGTTGTGGTTGCACTGGCGCTGGTCACCATCGCGGTGCGCGTCGTCCAGCCGCTCTACCAGACGCTTGCCACCATCCTGTTCGCTTATGTGCTGATGTTCCTGCCGCGCGCGCTGGTATCGCTGCGCGCCTCGATCGCGCAGGCGCCGGTGGAATTGGAACGTGCTGCGGGCAGCCTGGGCCGCTCACCGTTGAAGGCGCTCTGGGCGACGACCATCCGTCTGTCGGCGCCGGGTGCCGCCGCCGGCATGGCGCTGGTGGCGCTTGGCATCATGAACGAGTTGACCGCCACCCAGATGCTAGCCCCCAATGGCACGCGCACGCTGGCGATGGCCTTCTGGAACTACAGCGGTGAGATCGACTATGCGGCAGCCGCACCCTATGCGGCGATCATGGTGTTGATGTCGCTGCCCCTTACCTGGCTGCTGTATGTGCAGTCGAAGCGAATGGCCGGCCAATGAGTTTCCTGGAAATCGCCTCACTGTCGAAGAACTACGGCCCGGTCGCCGCCGTTGCCGGCATCGATCTTGCCGTCGCAGCCGGCAGCCGCACCGCTATCGTCGGTCCTTCCGGCTGCGGCAAGACCACATTGCTGCGCCTCATCGCCGGCTTTGAGGCGCCGGATGGCGGCCGCATCACGCTCGACGGCAAGCTGCTCGCCAATGGTGGTACCAGCGTGCCGGCGCATCTGCGCGGGATCGGCCTGGTGGCGCAGGATGGTGCCCTGTTCCCGCATCTTACCATCGCCGGCAATATCGGCTTCGGCCTCGACCGCAAGGAACCCCGGCGCGACGAGCGCATCGCTGAACTGTCTTACATCGTCGGGCTGGACAAAAGCGTTCTGACGCGTCGGCCGCACCAGCTTTCGGGTGGCCAGCAGCAGCGCGTTGCACTGGCTCGCGCGATGGCGATGAAGCCGCGGCTGATGCTGCTCGATGAACCTTTCTCGGCGCTGGACACCGGCCTGCGCGCCTCCATGCGCAAGGCAGTGGCCGAGATGCTGGAAAGCGCCGGCATCACCACCATCCTGGTCACGCATGACCAGGCCGAAGCCCTCTCCTTCGCCGACCAGGTTGCCGTCATGCGCGAGGGCCGCTTCTCGCAGATCGGTACGCCGCGGGACCTCTATCTCAGGCCCAAGGACCGCATGATCGCCGAATTCCTCGGCGACGCCATCGTGCTATCGGCGAAGATCGCCAACGGCTATGCCGAATCCACGCTTGGCCGCATTGCAGTGGACGGCAGGGAAAGACGCGAGGTCGCCCGCATCATGCTGCGGCCCGAGCAGGTTCTGCTTGCCGCTGCGACGCGCGCGGAACTGGCTGCCGCCAAGCCGGGTGTCCTCTTCGGTGAAGTGACCGAATCCGAATTCGGCGGTGCCGCATGCGCCGTCGCCATCAAGCTGCTCAACACTCCCGATCCGCCCGAAGCCGCCGCCATCGGTTCGACGCCGCTGATCTTGAAGAAACCCGGCGTCGATGCACCATCGGTAGGCGACATCGTCCGCATCAGCATCGTCGGCAAGGCGCACGTCTTCAGCTAGAACAGCCGGGGAAGCTTCTGCTCGACCGGGTAGCGCAGGTTTAGACTCGCTTTCCTGCGCCATCGAACCAGTGCAGCCTGGTGGCCGGTACCAGGACTTCGAGGCCATCACCCGGCCTGGCAGCGGCACGACCCGCTACCCTGACGACGATTCGGCCACCAGCGGCGGCGCAATAAAGGAAGCTTTCGGCACCCACCGGCTCGACCGCTTCGACGATGGCCGACAGTTTGAGGGAACCGGACGGCTTCGCTCCTTCCCCGAGGACATCGGCATCTTCCGGCCGGAAACCCAGAGTTGCTGCGTGCGCCGGCGCCGCTATACCCAGGCCCGTGCCATTGGCAAAAACCCTTTCCGCCGTGTCGGCAGGGCTGTCCGGTTTGGCGGCGATGGCGAGCAGGTTCATCGGCGGTGCGCCGATGAAGGACGCAACGAAAGTCGAGGCCGGTTTCTCGTAGATGTCGAGCGGCGCGCCCATCTGTTCGACAAGCCCGGCATTCATGACCACAAGGATATCGGCCAGCGTCATCGCTTCAAGCTGGTCATGTGTGACATAGACCGAGGTGACGCCCAGCGATCGCTGCAGGTTCTTGATCTCGACGCGCATCTGTCCGCGCAGCTTGGCGTCCAGATTGGAAAGCGGTTCGTCGAACAGGAATACTTTCGGATTGCGCACAATGGCGCGCCCCATGGCAACGCGCTGGCGCTGGCCGCCGGAAAGCTCCCGCGGCCGCCTGTCGAGCAGATGCGACAATTCCAGCACCTTGGCGGTCGAGCGCACCCGCGAATCGATCTCGTCCTTCGGCGTGCCGCGATTGCGCAGGCCGTAGGCCATGTTGTCGTAGACCTTCATGTGCGGATAGAGCGCATAGTTCTGGAACACCATGGCGATGTCGCGCTCGGTAGGCCCGACCGCATTGACCACCTTGCCGTCGATGGCGCAGGTGCCTGACGAGATCGTCTCCAGGCCGGCGATCATGCGCAGCAGCGTGGACTTGCCGCAGCCGGACGGACCGACCAGCACGCAAAGCTCCTTGTCGGGTATGGCGATCGACACGCCCTTCACCGCCTCCACCCCGCCGGGGTAGACCTTGCGCACATCCTTCAGGTCAACTGTCGCCATCTATTCTCATTTCTCCGTATCGACGAGACCGCGCACGAACCAGCGCTGCATCAGCACGACAACCAGGATCGGCGGCACGATGGCAAGGATCGCCGTCACCATCACCAGATGCCATTGCGTATCTGCATCCGCAAACGACACCATCTTCTTCAGCGCGATGACGATGGTGGTCATGTCGTTGCGGTTGGTGACCAGCAGCGGCCACAGATACTGCGTCCAGCCATAGATGAAGAGGATGACGAACAGCGCCGCTATGTTGGTGCGCGATAGCGGCAGGAGGATATCGAAGAAGAAGCGCCACGGACCCGCACCGTCGACTCGCGCCGCCTCGACCAGCTCACCCGGAATGGTCATGAAGAACTGCCGGAACAGCAGCGTTGCCGTCGCAGAGGCAATCAGAGGAATGATCAGGCCGGCATAGGTGTCGATCAGGCCGAGGTCGACCATGACCTTATAGGTCGGCAGAATGCGGACTTCGACCGGCAGCATGAGCGTGATGAAGATCAGCCAGAAGATCGCCATCCGGAATGGAAACCGGAAGAACACGATGGCATAGGCCGACAGGATAGAGATCACGATCTTGCCGATCGCGATGCCCAGCGCCATCACCGTCGTGTTCCACAGCAGTGTGCCCGCGCCGACACCCCCGATACGCCCCGCGCCGCCGAACAGCGCTTCACTGTAGTTGTTCCAGAACTCGCCGCCGGGAACGAGTGGCAGCGGCGGCCTGAGGATCGTCTGCAATGTCTGCGTGGACGCGACGAAGGTGTAGTAGATCGGAAAGGCGACGATCACCAGGCCGAGGATCAGGATGGCATGGGCGAGATAGATGCCGCGCGCCGACTGGCCGATCATCAGCTTGTCGTGCCCGCTCACGGGCGCTTTCGGCTCAGCCATAATGCACCTTCCTCTCCACATAGCGGAACTGGATGGCGGTAAGTGCAATGACGAGGATCATCAGTATGACCGACTGTGCGGCGGAGGAGCCAAGGATCAGGTTGACGAAGCCGTCATTGTAGACCTTGTAGACCAGTGTCTCCGTCGCCTTGCCGGGCCCGCCGCCGGTGACGGCGTGCACGATGCCGAACGTGTCGAAGAAGGCATAGGTGGTGTTGATGACCAGCAGGAAGAAGGTGGTCGGCGCGAGCAGCGGGAAGACGATCGTCCAGAAACGTTTCGTCTCCCTGGCGCCGTCGATCGCGGCGGCCTCGATCAACGTTTTGGGGATCGCCTGCAGCCCCGCGACGAAGAACAGGAAATTGTAGCTGATCTGTTTCCAGGCAGCGGCTGCGACCAGCAGGATCATCGCGTCGGTGCCGTTGAGCACGGGATCCCAGGCAATACCCATCTTGCGCAGCAGGATCGCCAGCGAACCGATCGACGGATTGAACAGGAAGAGAAACAACATGCCGGCAATCGCCGGAGCTACTGCGTAGGGCCAGATCAGAAGCGTACGATAGAAACCTTTGCTGCGCACCACCTTCTCAGCCATGACCGCCAGCAGGAGAGCCACGACCATGGCGACCGCAGCCGTGGCCACGGAAAAGACCACGGTGACCTTGATCGAGTGCAGATAGTTCGGGTCGGCCAGCACCTTCTTGAAATTGTCAAACCAGACGAATTTCGATTTCAGGCCGAAAGGATCCTCCTTCAGCATCGACTGGTACAGCGCCTGCGCCGCCGGCCAATAGAAGAAGATCAGCGTGATCGCCAGCTGCGGTGCCACCAGAAGATAAGGCAGCACCCTGTTGGGAAAGACGACGCGGGGGGTCATGCGCCACCCCTCATGTCAAACGCGCCCTGTTTCTCCACCGGCCAGGAAGACAGGTGAAGAAGCAGGCCAACGGAATTGAGCGAACGGAGGTCTGAGCGCTTCAAGCGTGTCAGTTCCCGAGCGCTTCCTTGATGGCGGCGTTGCCGCGCGAGACGGCATTGTCGAGCGCCTGCTGCGCGGTCTGCTGACCGGCCAGCATCTTCTCATATTCCTCGTTCTGGATATCGCGCACCTGCGGCAGGTTGGGCAAGCGGACACCCTTGGAATTGTCGGTCGGCGCCTTGCCCATCATCTGCAGGATCGGCGTCTCGCGACCGGGATTCTTTTCGTAGAAATCCGACTTCTTGGTCGCCTCGTAGGCAGCCAGTGTCACCGGCAGATAACCGGACTTCTGGTGCAGGAACTCCTGCACTTCGGTCTTCGACAGATAGGTGAAGAAGGCGGCCACACCCTTGTACTGCTCCTCGGACTTACCGCCGAAAACCCACAGGCTGGCGCCGCCCGGCGTGGTGTTCTGCGGTGCGCCGGGCGCATCGCTGTCATAGGGCAACTGGCCGATGCCATAGTTCATGCCCGATTTGACGATGTCGCCGAGACCACCGGAGGATTCCGTGAGAATTCCGCATTCGCCGGCAAGGAAGAGCTGCTTGGCTTCCGAGGTGCGGCCGCCATATTTGAAGGTGCCGTCCTTGGCGAGATCGGCCAGCGCCTGGAAATGGTTGACGTAGATCGGCGCATTGATTTTCAGTTCGACGTCACCGCCGGCAAGACCGTTCTGCTGCGTCGCCCATGAGACATTGTTCCAGGCCGCGAAATTCTCGGTATGGATCCAGGTCAGCCAGGTCGAGGTGTAGCCGCAGGCAGCGGCACCGCTCGACTTGATCTTCTTGGCAGCCTCCCAGACCTCGTTCCAGGTTTTCGGCGGCTTGCTCACGTCCAGTCCCGCCTTCTGGAAAATATCCTTGTTGTAATAAAGGATCGGCGAGGAGGAATTGTAGGGGAAGGACAGCATCGTGCCGTCCGGCTTCGAATAGTAGGCGACGATCCCCGGCAGATACTGGGCCTTGTCGAATTGCGCGCCGGATTCGGTCAAAACATCCGCCACCGGCTTTACCGCGCCTTCCGCAGCCATCATCACACCGGTACCGACATCGAACACCTGCAGGATATCGGGAGCCTGCTTGGCACGGAACGCGGCAATGCCGGCATTCAGCGCTTCCGGATAGGTGCCCTTGAACACCGGGACGATCTCGTAGTCCTTCTGGCTGGCGTTGAAGTCCTTGGCGATCTTGTCGACGACTTCGGCGTTGGCGCCGGTCATCGCATGCCACCAGCTGATCTGCGTGACGGCAAAGGCCGAGCTTGTGGCACCAAGGACGAATGTAGCGGCGACCCCGGCCGCAAGACCGCGAAACGTCATGTCTCTCTCCCGTTATCCATTGGCGAACGTGAACGTCCACGACAGGAGTATGGGGCGAATACGTTGAGCCGACAACGTTTTTGTTTCGAGTGCGACTATCGTAGCAGCGTTTCGCTTGCGACTGGCTTTCGAATTGCGCGAGAACCGTTAGCCGGCAGCTGGCTTCCTAGTTGGCCAGTGCCGCATCCACCAGTCGCTTGGCATCGTCGCCCGCCCATTCGGCCGGACCGTTCATGTGGCCGATCAGGCATCCCTCGCCGTCGACCAGAAGCGTGACCGGCAGGCCAAGCGCCAGCCCGCGTTTCTTCAGGTCGTTGAACACGCCCATCGACGCGTCGCGATAATGCGCCAGCGACTTCACGCCGATCTCGTCGAGGAAGGCCTTCGGCTTGGCATCGTCGCCGGTGTCGACATTGACCGTCATCACTTCGAACTTGTCCGAGCCCTTCTCCTTCTGCAGCGCATCGAGCGCCGGCATTTCGGCACGGCACGGCGCGCACCAGGTTGCCCAGAGGTTGACCAGAACGGTCTTGCCGGCCCGGTCGGCCAGCGTCATCGGCTTGCCGTCAGGGCCGTTGAAGGCGAGCGTCTTCAGGGACTGCGGCGGATCGGCCGGCAGGAGGGCCGCAACCTGGCCCGTCGCCGCTGCAGCCACCTTCTTGGCGCGCTCGGCCTTGGCGGTGCAGACCGTGTCATCCTTGCCCGCCGAAGCGATTGCAACGGAACCCGGCTCATTGTTGCCAGACCCGCTCTGCCTGACATATACCGCGACCGCACCTGCCAGCACGCCTGCGACGATTGCTGCCAGGATCAGCCGTGGGGCGGGAAAGAATTTCTTGCCGTCTGCCATGTCTAAAGATGTCTCCGGAAAACGGGTTATAGCGATGAGCGACAAGAAGGCCAGCAACCAGATGTGGGGCGGACGATTTGCCTCGGGCCCGGCCGCGATCATGGAAGCGATCAACGCATCCATCTCGTTCGATCGCAAACTTTACGGACAGGATATCCGCGGCTCGCTCGCCCACAGCGAGATGCTGGCCGAAACAGGCATTATTTCGACGGACGATCAACACAAGATCGCTCACGGGCTGAACACGATTTTGAAAGAGATCGAAACCGGCCAGTTCGAGTTCTCGACCCGGCTGGAAGACATCCACATGAATGTCGAAGCGCGTCTTGCCGAGCTGATCGGACCTGCGGCCGGTCGGCTGCACACTGCGCGTTCCCGCAACGACCAGGTCGCCCTCGATTTCCGGCTCTGGGTCAAGGATGAATTCCATCGTGTGGCGGAAGCCTTGAAGGGACTGATCACCGCTTTCCTGGTGCGTGCCGAGGAACATGCCGCCACCGTGATGCCGGGCTTCACCCACCTGCAAACCGCACAACCGGTGACCTTCGGCCATCACTGCCTGGCCTATGTCGAAATGTTTGCCCGCGACCTGTCGCGCGTGCGCGACGCCATCGAGCGCATGGACGAGAGCCCGCTGGGTGCGGCGGCCCTTGCCGGTACCGGCTTCCCGATCGACCGCCACAAGACAGCCAGGGCGCTCGGTTTCCGTGAACCGACCCGCAATTCGCTCGACAGCGTTTCCGACCGCGACTACGCGCTGGAATTCCTGTCCGTGGCGGCGATCTCGGCGACCCATCTGTCGCGTCTGGCCGAGGAGATCGTCATCTGGTCAACGCCGCAATTCGGCTTCGTGCGCCTGTCGGATTCCTTCTCGACCGGCTCTTCGATCATGCCACAGAAGAAGAACCCCGATGCGGCCGAGCTGGTGCGCGCCAAGACCGGCCGCGTCAACGGCCATCTCATCGGCCTGCTCACCGTCATGAAAGGCCTGCCGCTGACCTATTCCAAGGACATGCAGGAAGACAAGGAAGCCGTCTTCGACGCCGCCGAAACCCTCGACCTGATGCTGGCCGCCATGACCGGCATGGTCGGCGACATGACCATCAACGTGGCCGCGATGAAGAAGGCTGCCGGTTCCGGCTATTCAACCGCCACCGACCTCGCCGACTGGCTGGTGCGTACGCTCGGCCTGCCGTTCCGTGAAGCGCATCATGTCACCGGCCGTGCGGTGGCGCTTGCCGAAGCCAGGAAGGTCGGCCTGGAAAAACTGACGCTTGAAGAGTTGCAGTCGATCCACGGCGGCATCACCCAGGACATCTTTTCGGTGCTGTCGGTGCAGAATTCGGTCAAGAGCCGCACCTCGTTCGGTGGCACCGCGCCATCGGAAGTGCGCAAACAGATTCGTTACTGGAAAAAGCGCCTCGCCAAGGCCTGATGCCGGGGTGCAATGCCCGAGAAACTCGGCTACAAGCGACAGCTCGAAACGCATGAACGGAAGCAACGATGACGGCAGGCAGGATACTGGTGACGCTGACGGTTCTGGCAGCGGTGACGGCAGTGACGGCCTGCGGACGTCGCGCCGGGCTCGATACGCCTTACGAAGCCGCCGTGCAGGCGCGCAAGGACGCCGCCAAGGCCAAGCAGCCCTTGCCGCCGGAGCCGACGAAACCGGAAACGGACAAACCGTTCATTCTCGACAAGCTGATCCAGTAGCCTTCCGGACGATCCTCCCGTGAACCATTTCGAATATCGCGACGGCATCCTGCATGCCGAGGACGTGGCAATACCTGCAATCGCGGCAGCTGTGGGCACGCCGTTCTATTGCTATTCAACGGCGACGCTGACACGCCATTTCCGCGTCTTCTCGGAAGCCTTCGCCGAACTCGATGCACTGATCTGCTATTCGCCGAAAGCGAATTCCAACCAGGCGGTGCTGCGCACGCTGGCAAAGCTCGGTGCCGGCGCCGACGTGGTTTCGGAAGGGGAATTGCGCCGCGCGCTCGCGGCGGGCATCGCAGCCGACAGGATAGTCTTTTCCGGCGTCGGCAAGACGGCGCGCGAGATGGATTTCGCGCTCGCCGCCGGCATTCACTGCTTCAATGTCGAATCCGAGCCGGAGCTCGAACTGCTGTCGGCGCGCGCCGTGGCGGCGGGAAAGACAGCGCCGGTGTCGCTGCGCGTCAATCCCGACGTCGACGCCAGGACACACAAGAAGATCTCCACCGGCAAGGCCGAAAACAAGTTCGGCGTGCCATGGCAGCGGGCCCGCGAGGTCTATAAGCGCATGGCCGAGTTGCCGGGCATCAAGGCAATCGGCATCGATACCCATATCGGCAGCCAGATCACCGAACTGCAACCCTTCGACGATGCCTATCGGCTGCTCGCCGAACTCGCCATGACGCTGCGCGCCGATGGTCATGCCATCGAGCACATCGATCTCGGCGGCGGCCTGGGCATCCCTTACAAGACCGACAACAACCCACCGCCATTGCCGGATGCCTATGCAGGCATCGTGAAGAAGCATGTCGGCGGACTGGGGCTGAAGGTGATCTTCGAGCCGGGCCGGCTGATCGTCGGCAACGCCGGCATCCTGGTGGCCGAGGTGATCTACCTCAAGGAGGGCGAAGCCAAGAATTTCGTCATCATCGACGCGGCGATGAATGACCTGATCCGCCCGACACTTTATGACGCCTACCATGATATTCGCCCGGTTCGTCTGGGTCCGGCCGACGGGCCGCGCATCCGCGCCGACGTGGTGGGTCCGGTCTGCGAAACCGGCGACTATCTGGGTCATGACCGCGACCTGCCGAAGCCGGAAAGCGGCGACCTGATTGCGATCGGCACGGCTGGCGCCTATGGCGCGACCCAGTCCAGCACCTACAACACGCGCCTGCTGGTGCCGGAAGTGCTGGTCGACGGCGATCGTTTCGCCGTCGTGCGTCCGCGCCGGACTTATGAAGATCTGATCGGCCTGGATACGATCCCGGATTGGCTGGCCTGAACAGCCTGGAAATCGGATCGGGTCTTCACGCCAACCAACTTCACAGGCTCGCCTTCACCGCGCCGATCCTGTCTTCGTTGCGCTGGTAGAAGATCCATTGCTTGATGCGCTTGGAGCGCATTGGCCTGACTGCGAAAGCACCCGCATATGTTCGCTGAGCATGGCTCGAAAGATCTGCACAGGGAGCCTGGGACAAGGTGAATTGGATGTACCGGGCACGCTATTGAAGGAATTGCTGCATGAAGCCCTTCCGGATCAGTATCGCCGATGAACAGATCGAGGACTTAAAAAAACGAGTTCGCCAAGCGCGCTGGCCTGGCTCGATATTTCAGAGCGGGGACGAGGATGGGGTGGGCCTCGCACTCCTTCAAAAGCTCGCAACACGTTGGTCGGACGAGTTTGATTGGCGCGCCAGGGAAGCGCAATTGAACGACCTGCCCCAGTTCACCGTCGATATCGATGGCCAAGACATTCATTTCATTCATAAAAAGGGCGTGGGACCGAATGCACGGCCCCTTATATTGACGCACGGCTGGCCGGGCTCCTTCGTAGAGTTCGAGAGAGTGATACCACTGTTGACGGACCCGGGCTCACACGGAGGCGATCCGTGCAATGCATTTGACGTTGTGTTGCCCTCGCTTCCTGGCTTCGGCTTCTCAGATGCACCAAGGCAAACTGGATTTAGTGCCCGACGGGTTGCCGGACTTTGGCAGAAGCTAATGCTTCAACTTGGCTATGAGCGATATTTTGCGCAGGGTGGCGACATCGGGGCGGGAGTATCAGCTTGGCTCGGTGCTCTCTATCCGGGCTCCGTCGAAGGGATTCACCTGAATTACATTCCCGGAAGTTTTCGACCGCCATTGGGGCCGGATTACCCCGCCATCACAAGTGAGGAACAGCAGTTCCTGGATCGGGCCGCAATGTTCGCAAGCGTGGAGGGCGGCTATTCACTGCTGCAGGCGACCAAACCGCAGACGCTTTCGTTCGCCTTGTCCGATAGTCCCGTCGGCTTGCTGGGCTGGATAGCCGAAAAATTTGCGAGTTGGTCCGACTGTGACGGCGATCTCGAGACGGTGATATCTGCAGATGCGCTGCTGACGAATGTATCAATCTACTGGTTTGGAAACACCATCGACTCGTCCCTTCGAATGTACAAGGAAAATCGGCTGCAGCCTTTTTCGTTTCCGGGCGTCTCACGCGTAGATGTGCCGATGTCGTTCGCACATTTCCCGAAGGAACTGCCGACTCCACCGCGTTCATGGGTCGAGCGTGTATTTAATGTGCGTCGATGGACAGATATGCCGAAGGGTGGGCATTTCGCCGCGCTTGAACAGCCCGAACTTTTAGTCCGCGATATTCAAGATTCATTCCCACGGAAGTCGACCACATGACCGTGCGCTGTCGATTTCCGACTGAGAACTCTCCCGGTGGAGATGCGGATGAAAACTCGGACGCGGATCGAACCACATCGGGTGCGCGCGCCGGGCCTAAGAAGATCTGATCGGCCGGAATACGGCCCGGATTGGCTGGTGCTGCCAGCCTCACAAGCTCTCCAGCAGCATGGCCTTGACCGCGCCGATTCTGTCTTCGTCGCGCTGGTAGAAAATCCATTGCTTGATGCGCTTGGAGCGCACCAGCCCTGATTGCGAAAGCACGCGCATATGCTCGCTGAGCGTGGCCGGCGTGATGCCGAGCTTGTCGGCGATCAGCAAAGCACAGACGCCATCCGCGACCAGATCGCCGTCCACCTGCGGCGGGAAATGCGCCACCGGATCCTTCAGCCAATCGAGGATTTGCAGCCGGCGCGGATTGGCGATCGCCTTGAAGATTTCAGCCTCTTGCATTTAGGCATTTTGCCAAGTTACTAATTGATGTCAACAGCCGGATGTCGGAGTTTCTCATGTCAGTCGCAACGCAGATCACGCCCGAACGCATCAGCCGGACCGAGGCGCTGATCAGGCCGCATATCAGGCGCACGCCGGTGTTGTCCGTCGACATGATCGATTTCGGCCGCACCGCCTTTCCGGTGCGGCTGAAGCTGGAATGCCTGCAGCACTCCGGCTCCTTCAAGGCGCGTGGCGCCTTCTCCAACCTGCTGCAGCGCGATGTTCCAAAAGCCGGCGTGGTCGCTGCTTCGGGCGGCAATCACGGCGCTGCCGTTGCCTATGCCGCCATGCGTCTCGGCATTCCCGCGACGATCTTCGTGCCGAGCGTGTCGCCGAAAGCCAAGACAGATCGTATTCGCGGTTATGGTGCCGAGCTGGTGATCGCCGGCGATCGCTACGCCGATGCGCTCGCCGCCAGCGAAGCCCATGTCGCCAGGACCGGTGCCATGTCGGTGCATGCCTTCGAGCAGATCGAGACACTGCTTGGCCAGGGCACACTCGGCCTCGAGATCGAACAGGATCTGCCGGATATCGACACGCTGTTGGTTGCGGTCGGTGGTGGCGGGCTGATTGGTGGAATTGCTGCCTGGCTTGACGGACGCGTGCAGGTCGTTGCCGTCGAACCTGAAGGATCACCGACGCTGCACGACGCTTTTGCCGCGGGAGAGCCCGTCGATGCACCGACAGAGGGCATAGCAGCGGACTCGCTGGCACCGAAGCGCGTCGGTTCCCTTATGTTCCCGATCGCCCAGAATTACATCGAGCGTTCGATCCTGGTCAGTGACGACGACATCGTGGCGGCACAGAAGGCCTTGTGGGATGCGGTGCGTGTTGCGACCGAACCCGGCGGAGCTGCAGCCTTCGGCGCCCTGCTCTCGGGTAAGTACCAACCGGCCCCCGGTGAGCGGGTGGCGGTACTGGTCTGCGGTGCCAACACCACCGCGGTGCAGTTCTAGTCGGACCAGAAGTCAGCAACATTCGCAGCGACAAGATCATCATAAACATGATTTAAAACATCAAGTTTACTGGAAACCTGTCATCGACTGTGGCATGGGGAACCTGTCGGACTGAGGAACAGGCCTGCAAACCCGACATCCATGCCGCATTCGAATGGACAGCCCCATGAGCCAACTCACTGCAGAAACTCTCGTCGAAGACGACAACATCCGCATGGCGATGGAAAAATTCCATGCCGAGCATGAGGAATATGCGGTCGAGACCGGTGTCGAACATCAATGGGAATTCCAGACGCACTACGGCGCGCTGAGCGCCGTCCTGGCGGACCGCAGTGTATCGATCCGCGTCTCCGCCGAGGACGAGACATGTCTGTCCTACATGAAGATGGTCGTTGCCGGTCACATCGCCGAATATCTCGGCAGCACCCGCGGCTTGCGCTGGAACGGCGACGGCGCCGAGACCGGCACGCCGGTGTTCTTCCGCGAAATCACAGTGCAGTCCTCAACTCGCATATCAACGCATATGCAGAGGGTGCGTTTCACCGGTGACAATCTCGCCCGCTTCGCCAGCGGCGGGTTGCACATGCGCCTGCTCCTGCCGCCCAGAGGCCGCAAGCCGGTCTGGCCAACGCTGGGTACCGACGGCCTGATGGTCTGGCCATCGGGTGACGATGCGCTGACCGTTCGCGTCTACACAATCCGCGCCATCGACCCTATTGCCGGGTGGTTCGACGTCGACTTTGTCCTGCATGAAGGCGAGAACACGCCGGCCGCGACTTTCGCTGCCAATGCAAGGCCCGGCGAAGTGATCGGTTTGATCGGCCCCGGCGGCGGAGACGCATCCGACCAGCGCAACCTCCTGCTCTTCGGCGATGACACCGCGCTGCCGGCGATCGGGCGCATGCTGGACGGTCTCGCTCCGGAAAGCCGGGCGGACGTCTTCATCGAGGTCGACAGCCCAGCCGACACCTTGCCGCTGGCTGAAGGCGACAATATCAACATCACCTGGCTCTATCGGCACGGCCGCGAACCCGGCACCGCCAATCTGCTGTCGCAGATGCTGAAGGACATCGACCAGGCTTCTTTAGCCGATGACGTCTTTGTCTGGGCTGGCTGCGAATTCGGCGATTTCCGTGAACTGCGCCGGATCGTGCGCAAGGAATGGGGCCTGAAGAAGGACCGCCAGCTGATCGTCGCCTACTGGCGGCGTGGAACCTCGGGCGAGGAAGGCGTGAGAGGCGAGGACTAGGGCGTTTCCGTTTTTCACCAAAACGCCCCAATCCTTTTTGACGCAATCCCGGACGCAAAACCGCAACGCGCGTTTGCTGTAGTTGCCCTGGCCTCGCCTCAATGCCGGTCGGAAACCAGGGAAATCGCCGGAATTGCCGCCAGCGCAATGACGCCGGCGGCGGCAAAGAAGATGCCGTAGCCGAAATGTTGCGCGGCGTAGCCGGCAATCACGCCGCCGGCCATGCCGACCAGTGCGTCCATACATTGGAACAGGGTGAAGTCCACGCCGGCCTGCTTCGGATCCGACCAGCGCATGAACTGCGCATAAAGCGCCACGAAGCCGAGCGCCATGACACCCGACGAAGCGAAGATTGCCACGACAATCAGCACGGGTTGCGGGATGCCGCCGATCAGATTGTAGCAGGCGAAGAAGAACAGGCCCGCCGCCTGCAGCGCCAGCGCCAGAACGAGTACGTTGCGCATGCCCCAGGATTTCACCAGGGCCCCGCCAAGAAGGGCAGCCGCGACACCGACAAACATCGAGCCGGTGCCATTGATCAATCCCACGGCGGTCAGGTCGAGCCCTGCGTCGATCAGGAACGGCCCCAACATGCCGAGAGCCACCTTCTGGGCGATCACATAGATCGCCGCCGCCGCGAGGCCGCGCCGGATTTCCGGCCGCTTGAGCGCGGTGAGCAGTGACGGCACGTGCCCGCGCGCTTCCTCCGGCAAGATCGGCGTCGGCGCGAACAGGAACGGCAGGCCGAGCAACAGCAGCAGCGCGGCCATAGCCCAGATGCCGATCTGCCAGCCAGACACATCGACGAGCATCAAAAACAGCCCGCCGCCAAGCGCCGACCCCAGATAGGCGCCGCCGACCTGCGCGGCATTGCCCCAGCCGTGATACTCCTTGGCAAGGCTCTGCACCGCATAGCCGTCGCAGGCGATGTCGACCGTGGAAGCTGCAAACGCGACGATGGTCAGTAAGGCAAGCACCGGCAGGACGGCCGCCGGGCCGATCGCGCCGACTGCGAACAGGCCGATTGCTGAAATAAGGCCGCCGACCAGCACGATCGTGGCTGTACGATTGCGGCCGTTCGCCGGCAGGCGATAACGCTCCACCGCCGGCGACCACAGGAACTTCAACGCCCAGGGCAGCACGATCAGCGAAACCAGCCCAATGCGATCGAGCGGCACGCCTTCGCTGCGCATGATGGCAGGAAGACCGATCCAGGTAACGCCGCCGATCACGCTCTGGGCAATGTAAAGCCCGCCAACCGCCGTCAGCACGGCGAACGGTGATGCCGCTTTCCTCGAAACGCCGCCGTGCATCAGAACCGATACCTCATGCTGCCGAACACGGAGCGACCTTCGTCGCGATAGCAGTTGCCGGCCTGGCAGACGGTGCCCTGCTTGTTGAACAGGTTCTTGGCGTTCACCTGCAGCGTCAGGCCCTGCATATCCGGGTTGCGATAGCCGAAGTCGTAGGACAGCGCGGCATCGACATAGGTGCGTGCGGCGTTCCTGAAGCTGTTGGTATCGTCGCCGTAGCTTTCGCTGGAATAGCGGATACCGGCGCCGAGACCGAGCCCGGCCAGGGCATCCGCCTCGAACTTGTAGTTGCCCCAAAGCGCCAGCACGTCGTTCGGCGTCGCCGACAACTCCTTGCCGATCGTGCCGGCGGCGCCCTTTTCGATCTTCATGCGCAGATGCGTGTAGGAGGCGATCAGACCGAAACCATTGTCGAAGGACGCATTTGCTTCCAGCTCGATGCCGCGCGAATTGAGATCGAGCTGGCGCTGGCGCTGGTTGCCCTGGTCGTCAAAGGTGCCGTCATAGACGAGGCCGTCCTTCTGGCTGATATCGAAATAGGCGGCACTGAGCACCGCGTTGGTGTCGGGAATCTCATATTTGACGCCGACTTCCATCTGCTCGGCCGTGGTCGCTCGCGCCACGCGGCGGATGTTGCTCACAGGGTCGTAGACGTAGCCGATATTGGGCGAGAACGAGGTCGAGTAATTCGCATAGGGAATGATGCCCCAGTCCGTGCGGTAGGACAGGCCGAGCCGCCAGGAGAAATCGCGGTCGCGCTGTTTTGTCCTGTTGTACTCGGCATCCGTGGAAGCGGTATCAACCCAGTCATAGCGGCCCGAGGCGAACAGGGTGAAGTTGTTCCATTCCATCTGGTCATGCAGATAGGCGCCGGTCTGGTTCAGTTCCTGTCCCCGCGTGAAGGGCACCGGCTGTTTGGCGATGTCCGCGGCCGAGACATATGAGACCGCACTGTGGGAGCCATATTGCGCCCAGCTGTAGTCAAGACCGGCAACGGCGGTGTGTTTGACTGGCCCGGTGTCGAAGGTGAACTGCGCCATGTTGTCGACGACGAAGTTCTTCATGTCTTCGCGATAATGCCCCCAATACCTCTTCAGCGGCTGGTTTGGTGCCGGCGCATAATGAAGGCTGTATTCCATGTCGGTGTCGACGGCGTTATAGCGAAGGTTCTGCCGCACCGTGAGCAGATCGTTGAAACGGTGTTCGAACTCGTAGCCGACACGGCCCTGGTTCTGACGGAAATCGTTCCAGGCGGGGTCGCCTTCATAGAGATCGGAACGCACGCCATAGGAAGGATTGTAGAAGGACGCCGTGCCGCCGGTGACGGAGCGCGACAGCTCGCCGAGGATGGTGAGTTTGGTGTCTTCATCGGGCTTGAAGGTAAAGGCCGGCGCAAAATAGGCCTTGTCGTCGGGATAGCCCGGCAATTCCGTCCCGCTTTTGCGGGCAAGACCGGTGAAGCGATAAAGCAGGGTCTTGTCTTCGTTCGCCGGGCCGGTGATGTCAAACGCGCCCTGGTAGCGATTGTATTCGCCTCCGAGCACTTCGATCTCGCGGAAATTCTCGTCCTTGGGGCGCTTGGTGATGACGTTGACGATGCCACCTGGGCCGCTGACGCCATAGAGTGAAGACGCAGGCCCCTTCAGGATGGTGACACCTTCGATGCCATACGGCTCGGTCTTGAACCAGGCCGATGGGCCGTTGTACTGGCGCAGTCCATCGCGGAACATGCCGTTGTAGTAGGCTTGGAAGCCACGCAGGAAAAAGGCATCGTAGCGGCTGTCGGAACCATAGGCGTTGGGGTTGGCGCTCGCCGTGTAGTTGAGCGCCTCATTGAGTGACCGCGGCTTCTGGTCTTCGATCTGGTCTTGCGTGATGACGGTGATCGCCTGCGGGATCTGCACGATCGGCGTATCGACCTTCGTGCCGTCGCGGTCCTGTTTGGCGACGTAGCCATTCTGTTTCAGCGTGTCGCCACTCTCCGATTCGAGGGTGATTTTCTCAAGCAGGGTACCATTTCCGTCCTGGGCTTCCGCAGCTGACAACGGCAAGAGCCAGAGCGCGCTTCCGAGCGCTAAAATCTCGAGCCGGCGAACCAGTGACTGCGACCCCATGCTTGTCTCCTTTTTTCGAGTGCAGTCCCGCCTCACAAATATGACTATTTGAGTCAAGTATAGTCTGTGAATTTTGCGATCGCATTTTTATCGTGTGGCGATAGTGCCACGGCCCATGCTGAAGCGGACGACAACGTGAACGGGCTTTTCGCGATGCCGCCTCGCCTTTGCCGTGTTTGCTGCTATGATTTTGAATCGTGAGGCCGCGCCATTCTGGCCGGCTCTCCGGAGAGCCGATGACAGAGCGACCCACATCCGGCACCGAGCGCAACCTGGCGGCGCGGCTGGCTGCCAGCAGGCTGGCGACGCGTGCCGTCATGGTGGTGGAACGCGGCTGGCCGCTGCTCCTGCCTTTCCTGCTCGTTGTCGCACTGTTCCTGTCCGTGACCTGGCTCGGCCTGTTCGCGCGGCTGCCGGATATGGCCCGTTTTGCCGTTGTCGCCGTGTTCGGTGGCGCAGCGCTTGCCGCACTTTATCCGTTGCGTTTCTTCGGCCTGCCGACGGCATCCGAGATCGACACCCGTATCGAGGCTGCCAATGCGCTGCTTCACAGCCCGTTGCGCGTCCAGACGGATAGGCCTGGCGGCGAAGCCGGTGAATTTGCGCAGGCGCTGTGGCGCGAGCATCAGAAGCGCATGGCTGCCAGGCTTGGTTCGCTGGGCACCGACCTCCCTTCCACGGGTGTAGCCCGACGTGACCCCTGGGCTGTTCGCGCGATTGTCGCCCTGCTGCTGGTGGTTTCCCTGGCATTTTCTTATGGCCCGCGGGGCGGCCGCATCAGCGATGCATTCAGCGCCGCAGGCACGCGTGATGCAGTGCCGCCGCGCATCGACGCCTGGGTGACACCGCCCGGCTACACGGGCAAGCCGCCGATCTTCCTGAGTACCGACGCCACCCGCAAGGACGGGACTTTCACGGTACCGCAAGGCAGTGACGTGACCGTGCGCATCACCGGCGGCGCGAATGACGAAACGGTTGTCTACGAGGCAAGCGGCAGCAGCCGCGAGATCAAGGCCGATGCCCCGGCCAAGACGGACGCCGCCGCCAACAATCCCGCGCCGGCGAATGCGGTGCACCAGTTCAACGGCAAGCTCATCACGGACGGTGCGCTTGTGCTGAAATCCGGCAATGACGAGCTGGGGCGTTGGGCATTCGCCGTAACTCCGGATGTTGCGCCACAGATCCGCTTCGCCGGCGAACCGCGCCGCGCTACCAACGGCACCGCGGAAATCAACTACCAGATCGACGACGACTATGGTCCGGCAAAAGCACTTGCGGAGTTCAAGCTGGCCGAACAGCAGGCGCCAGATGCGCGCCCGCTCTACGGCGCACCCGAGATGCCGCTGGCACTGCCGCGGCGCGGCGCCCAGAACAACGCGGCACGCACCACCAAGGACCTGACCGAGCATGTCTGGGCGGGTGCCAGCGTGAAGGTGACGCTGGAGGCGACGGACGGCGCCGGCCAGACCGCCCGCAGCGAGACCAAGACCTGGACACTACCGGAAAGACCCTTCGCCAATCCGCTCGCGCGGGCCGTCATCGAGCAGCGCCGGCTGCTTGCGCTCGACGCCAACGCCAGGCCGCGGGTCCTCGACCTGATGGATGCAATCACGCTCCGTCCTGAGGACACGTTCGATTCCATGTCGAACTACCTTGGATTGATGAGCGCCCGCAGCCGGCTGAAACTTGCCGGCACCGATGACGAGTTGCGTGGTGTCGTCTCCTATCTGTGGGATCTGGCGCTCGGCATTGAGAATGGCAGCCTGTCCAACGCCGAGAAGCGGCTGCGTCAGGCGCAGCAGGCCCTGCAGGACGCGCTGCAGAACGGCGCCAGCGACGAGGAAATCGACAAGCTCATGAAGGAGCTGCGCCAGGCAATGGCCGATTTCATGCGCGAACTGGCGCAACGCAATCCGCAGGGCAAGGAGCAGCCGCTGCCCGACGATGCACGCGTCCTCAGTGAAAACGACCTCAAGCGCATGATGGACCAGATCGAGGATCTGGCGAAATCCGGCGATCGCGACAAGGCACAGCAACTGCTGTCCGAGTTGCAGGACATGATGAACAATCTGCGCACGGCCCGCCGCCAGAACCAGGGCCAGCAGAACAGCGAAATGCGCCAGCAGATGGACAAGCTTGGCGAGATCATGCGTCGCCAGCAGGAGATGATGAACGAGACCTATCGTACCGACCGCCAGCAGCGCAGGCAGGATGGTGAGGAAGGGACCGACCAGGAGATGCCCGGCCAGCAGGGCCAGCGGCGGCCTGACAGCAACGAAGGCCAGCAGAACGGTGCCGGTGGCGACAAGCCGATGACACCGGAAGAATTCGCCGATGCGCTGAAACAATTGCAGGAAGGCCAAGGCAAGCTCAAGAACGATCTGGACAAGCTGAAGAAGGATCTGGAAGGCATGGGCATGGAGCCGAACGAAGGCTTCGGCGAAGCCGGCCGGTCCATGGGCGATGCGGAACAATCCCTGGGCGGCGGCGAGAGCGGTGCGGCCGTCGGACAGCAAGGTCGTGCCCTGGAGGCGCTGCGACGCGGCGCCAAGGACATGATGCAGCAATTGCAGGCGATGCAGGGCGACGACGGCAACGCCCAAAGTCGTCGTGATCGCGGCAGCAGCCGCGATCCGCTCGACAGGCCGACGAGGTCCGATGGCCCGGACGAAAACAGCTCGGTGAAGGTTCCCGACCAGATCGATATGCAACGCGCCCGCGAGATATTGGATGCGATCCGCAAACGCCTCGGCAATGCGCTGAGCCCGGACATCGAGCGCAGTTATCTGGAGCGGTTGCTCAACCTCAAATAGGCGCAATCGCCGCCAACGGCCGAGCGATCAGCCTTTGGCGGCGACGCCCAGTTCGGCCAGACGCTTGATGGCGGTTGGCGGCAGTTGCGGCGGGTTGTCCGACCTCGCTGCTTCGACCAGGAATTCGTCGCAGGCTGTTTCCGTCTCGTCGATCAGCCGGCGCATGAATTCTTCCCTGTCCAGGCCCGGCGGGATTGGCGGCAGGAAGCGTGCCTTGATCGTGCCTGGAAAGCGCAGGAATTTGCGGCGAGGCCAGTAAAGACCGGCGACATGGGCGACAGGCACGACAGGCACGCCGAGCTGCGAATAAAGTTCGACGATACCGTATTTGTAGGCGGGCTCGTCACCCGGCGCGCGGCGCGTGCCTTCGGGATAGATGATCAACTGGCGCGGATTGCGAGCCAGTTCCGCCTTGGTGGCGGCAATAACGGCCTTCAGTGCTTTCGAGCGGCTGCCACGATCGACCGGGATCATACGCATCTTCATGATGTACCAGCCGAAGAAGGGTATCCAGGTCAGCTCACGCTTCAGGATGTAGAGCGGATCGTTGAGATAGGGGAAGAACGCTATGGTGTCCCAGAAAGACTGGTGCTTGGGCGCCAGGATGAAGGAACCTTCAGGCAGGTTTTCCGGGCCCGTGATCTCGCTGTCGGTCCCGCCAATGACCTTGTGGAGCCACATGCTGGTGCGCGACCAGAACTTCGGCACGAACCAGGCGCGAGCGCGCGGCGACAGGAAATAATAAGGTGTCCACAGGATCATCTGAACGATGAGGCTGAGGTAGAAGACGAAGTTGAACGCCAGCGAGCGGATATAGAGCATTCGGGAAGCCTGATGAGGAAGCGCGTGTTCGTTACACCATGAATGCGCAAAAAGGAATGACAGCACGGTTTGCCAGGCGTGGGCGCAAACCAAAGGTCAGCGAAGCTGGAAGCTGCGGGCTCTTGCGAACAACGATCATGCAGATGAAACGAAGCTTGTCGGTCTTCAGATGCCGAGCCCTGCCAGGCGGGCCTTCAGCCGTGGCGCCGCGAAATCCAGGAAAGCGCGCAGTTTGAGCGGCAGCAAGCCACGTCCGGCATGGACAAGGCTGACCGGCCGGGGTTCGGGTTCGAAATCCTCCAGGATCAGCTTCAACGCCCCTGTGCGCACCGCGTCCGCCACCTGATAGGAGAGCACCCTGGCGATGCCCACGCCGGCGGTCGCCGCGTCGATGGCGGCTTCGGCCGTGTTGATCGTCAGCCGCGACCGCACCGGCACGGCGATCTCCTTTTGACCCTCCATGAATGTCCACGCCGCCGGCAGCGCCAGACGCTCCACGGTCACGCAGTGATGGCTGCTCAGCTCCTGCAACGTCCGGGGTTCGCCATGAGCCTGGAGATAGGTCGAGCTGGCGCAGGCGACGCGGCGGATCGCCCCCACCCTGACCGCGACCATACTGGAATCCGGCAAGTGTCCGATACGCACCGCAAGGTCGATATGCTCCTCGACAAGCCGCCGCAACGTGTCGGACTGCGTCAACCTGATGTCGACCTCCGGATAAGTGGCAAGGAAATCCACCACCACCGGCAGCACATGAAGGCGGCCGAAAACGATGGGCGCGGTCACCACCAGTTCGCCGCGCGCCTGGCTGTACTCTCCGGCGGCGGACTGTTCGGCCTCCTCGATCTCTTCGAGGATGCGGCGGCAGGCAGCGAGATAGGTGCGCCCCGCTTCGGTAAGCTCTAGCCGGCGGGTGGAGCGATTGAGCAACCGTGTTCCAAGGTACTTTTCGAGATCGGAAAGCCTGCGGCTGACGGTCGCCAGAGGCATGCCAAGAACGCGGCCAGCTGCCGACAGGCTGCCGGCTTCAGCCACAGTCATGAACAATGCCATCGAACCCAGTCGATCCATCATTCTTCCAATATCCGGAACAATGCCTTCCAACAACGGTGTCTACTTCTGGAATGCGAAAGATACCACCTTCCAGAGGATTTGCCGTCGGCATTCCTAATGCCGGGGCGTTTTGCGCGCTTTTGCCAAGAGCATCAGGAAGGAGACCGCAATGGCCGGTTCACACATCTATGCAAGCGATGTCGCCTTCACCCCCACGGTAAAGGCAATCCAGCGCCGCAAGGGGTCACGACAGGCTTATGCCCGGTCGGAGGAACGCGGCTGGAACCAGGATATCACGCCCGACCTCGCCGCCTTCATCGCGGCCCAGACCAGCATCTTCCTTGCTACGGTCAATGGAGAAGGCCAGCCCTACATCCAGCATCGCGGTGGGCCGGCGGGCTTCCTGCATGTGCTGGACCATCGCACCATCGGCTTCGCCGACTTTTCGGGCAACCGGCAGTTCATTTCACAGGGCAACCTGGCCGATAACGGCAAGGCCTTTCTCTTCCTGATCGATTACATGATGCGGCAGCGCATCAAGATCTGGGGCGAGGCCCGTGTCGTCGAGAACGATCCCGAACTCCTGACCCGGCTCATGCCTCCCGACTACAAGGCACGTCCCGAACAGATCATCTTGTTCACCGTGTCGACATGGGATGCGAATTGCCCGCAGCATATTCCCCAGCGTTTCGACGCGACCGACGTGGCCGCTATCCTGGGTGAACGCGACAAACGCATCGCTGTTCTGGAAGCCGAAATCGCCAGATTGCGCGCGGAAACCCCGAAATAGCGTCACCGGGAGAGTTCAGGCGTCAATCACCCGCATGGCTGGCGAAAGCCGGCCGGATCGGCAGGACGACACGGCCGAGCGCCAGCAGATATTTGTTGTATTCGGTGAAGAGCACCCGGAAGGCGCCCGGCTTGATCAACCAGCCGCCGTTGTCGAGGTTGCTGTTGACCACCGGATAGGGCACCAGCCTGGCACCCTGCAGCAACCGGCCCATTTCCAGAAGGCTGCGCGGCATGTGGTAGTTGTTGGTGACTAGGATGATGCGGTTGTAGCCATGGGTCTGGACCCATTTGGCGCTTTCTTCGGCATTACCGATCGTGTCGAGCGCCGCACGGTCAATGTCGATGCAGCAGGAAAACAGCTGCGTGTCGCCCTTGGTTGCTCTCTGCAGCTGCTTGCGGCTGGCGGTCGGATGCACGCCGCTGATCAGGAGACGCGCGCCCTTGCCGGATTCCAGCAGGCCGATGGCGGCATCGAGCCGCGATTGGCCACCGGTCAGCACGATGATGGCGTCAGCCGGCTCGGGATCAGCCGGTGTGGTCAACCGGCTGACATGGCTGGCGAACCAGCCGAAGCCCAGGAGATAGAAGGCGATTGCGACCAGCGCGAGCAGGCCGATATTGCGCACGACACGCCGCAGCCGGGATGCGCCGCGCGACACGCGAAACGTGTCCGGCGCGGCTTCGGCCATATCGGCAGAATCGCGACTTTTCATGGCTCCATGATTAGTGCGGAATTGCGGCCTTTGGTAGGAGAAAGCACCCTCCCGCGAACTGATTTCAGGGCCGCACTGCGTCATCGCCGCCCTCCGTCAGCCACCGTCGGTCTGGCGTGTATCGAGATCGCTGAGATAGGCGATCACCGTGGCATGGGATGTGGCCGCAGTCAGCGCGCCGATCACCAGCACCATCAGGATGACACCGAGATATCCGGCCCAGCCGATGGCAAAGCTGCCGAACAGCGCGACAGCCTGGTCGGCCTGCGGCGTCGCCATGTTGCGCGAGGCCCAGAAGGAGAAAACCAGGAACACGACGATCGCCGCCACACCACCCGCCGCCGCACCTTTCATGCCGGTGACAAGGAACTGCTGCCGAAACTGGCGGGCAATGAACCGCGCTTCCGCACCGACGAAATGCAAAACCTCGATGATGTGGCCGTTGCCAGCCATGGCGCCGCGCGTGGCGAACACCACCGTCAGCACGGTTGCCGACAACATCAGGACCAGGACCAGCATGCCTATGGTCACCGTCGTGCGCGCCATGGCGACCAGGCGGTCGACCCAGGTGCGGTGATCGTCCAGCGAGGCGCTGGCGATCGTATTGGTCAACGCCTCGCGCATGGCTGTGAAATTGGGCGGATTGTTCTCGTCGATGGTGACGACGACAAGGCGCGGCACCGGCAGTTCGTCGATGTTGAGCCCGCTGCCCAGCCAGGGCGCCAGCAATCGCGCTGTGGCGTCACGATCGATGATGCTGGTCCCTTCGACACCCGGGAACTTGGCGGCGATCTCCGCGGCGCTGGCGAGCGTCGCTTCCATGTCGAGACCGTCGACCGGCTTGATCTGGATCGTCGCCTCGCGCGAAATCTGATTCTCCCACACCGCAGCCGTGCTCCGCACCAGGGTGACGCCACCAAAGGTGAGGCAGGACAGGAAGGTCATGATGGCGATGACGAACACCAGCGCGCGTCCAGCGATGTTCTGCGCCGGCACGATGGGCGCCATCTTGCGCTGCGCGCGCTGGGGCGCCTCGGCGCGATGGATCTCGCCCTCTTCCTCTTCGTGATCGGCCGTCATCTCAGTCATAGATGTCCAGCCTTCCTCCCGACAGGATCAGTCGCCGGGCATCGACCTGATCCATCAGAGCAAGATCGTGGGTGGCGATCACGACGGCTGTGCCGAGGCGATTCAGTTCTATGAACAGCCGGAGCAGCCGACGCGCCAGTTGCGGATCGACATTGCCCGTCGGTTCATCGGCAAGCAGGATCTGCGGCTGCTCGATCAGCGCGCGCGCGATCGCCGCACGCTGCTTCTCACCGCCGGAGAGGACTGGCGGCAGCACGTGCATGCGGTCGCCAAGACCGACCCACTTCAGAAGTTCGACGACGTCGGTGCGGTAGCTCGATTCCTCGCGGCCACGCACGCGCAGGGGCAACGCCACGTTCTCATAGGTCGTCATGTGGTCCAGCAGGCGGAAATCCTGAAACACCACGCCGATACGGCGGCGCAGATGCGGCAGCTCTTCGCGCGTGATGCGCGCGCGATCCTTGCCGAACACCGTGATCAATCCGCGTGTCGGCTTCAGCGACAGGAACAGAAGGCGCAGCAAGGTCGTCTTGCCGGCACCGGAGGGCCCGCTGAGGAATTGGAAGGAGCGCTCCGGAACATGCAAGGTGATGTCACGGAGAATCTCCGGACCCATGCCGTAGCGGAGGCCGACATTTTCGAAGCGGATCACGTGCGGCGACCTGGAACTGTGTTTGGCGGCAGTCCGCCCGTATCTACGAAACGACCATTGACCGGCATGGTTAACCGCCGGTTAATTTCGGCATCGGCTGTCGCTGTAAATCGATTTCGGTCGGGAAGCATTAACCATTTTTGTCTACGGAATGGAAACAGAGGGCGAACAGAGGCAACCATATCAAGGCATGGCCGATCACGGTACGGCACGCCCGGTTTCCGGCGAAATCATGACGGCGGCCTCATCGGCTCGCAACGGCAGCGCCGTGGCCGCGGATGTGGTCGACGCCGATTTCATCGTGCTCAGCCCTGATTCTCCCACCCAGTTCGACAGATCGCCACCGCAAGCCCCTGTGGAAGCGGTTGAGCAGGCGCCCTTGCTTGACGGCATGGGCATGCTGCGCAAAGGCGAAACTGTGCCTGACATGCGCGATGTGTCACCAGGCGGTCCGTTGTTCTGGAGCGGCGGTCTTGCAATTGCCATGTTGGCCTTCTGGGTCTCCGGGGGCCACGCCTTGTTCCACGAAAATGCGTTCTTCGGCCCCGACGACAAGGCGACCACCGCGCTCAGCATTTCCGGCGTGAGTTCGCGCGTCGACAGCAGCGGACACAGGCCCGTGCTTCTGGTCGATGGCGAAGCCGGAAACGATGGCATGGAAGCGGCCGAACTGCCGCCGCTGGAGATCCGCGTGACCGGCAATGATGGCCGTATTACCCGCTATGGCCTGGGGACATCCGGCCGCACCTTGCCGCCTGGCGAAAGATTTGCCTTTTCCAGCCGCCTCGACGTGCCTAGAAACGGCGTAACGGCCGTCTCGGTCACCTTCGCGCGATAAGCGACGGCTGCGGCTGTCCCGCGCATTCCCAGAAAGGATCTTCATGCCAGTTGTGCGCGGCAAGGATATCGAGGTTCTGTTTTCGGCGTCGGCAATCGCGCGTCGCAATCTGGAGCTAGCCAAGGAAATCGCAGCCCACGATTATCACGACCTTCTGGTCATCTCGGTGCTGAAGGGCTCCTTCATTTTCGCGGCCGACCTGATTCGTGCCATGCACGACGCCGGCCTGTCGCCGGAGGTCGAGTTCATCTTCATTTCCAGCTATGGCGCCGGAACCGAAAGCGGTCAGGTGCGCGTGCTGCGCGACATCGACAATGAGGTCGCCGGCCGCGACGTGCTTTTGATCGACGACATCCTGGAATCCGGCAAGACGCTGAAGTTCACCCGCGAACTGATGCTGTCGCGCGGCGCCAGGAGCTGTTCCGTCGCAGTGCTGCTCGACAAGCGCATGCGGCGCCAGACGGATCTCAATGCAGACTATGTCGGCTTCGACTGCCCGGACTATTTTGTCGTCGGTTACGGCATGGATGTCGGCCACGCATTCCGTGAACTGCCCTTCGTCGGGGTCGTGAAAGGCGACGTCTGAGTCTCGCCTCGACGCTTTGAAAAGAAATCGGAAGCGCCTTCGACTTTCAGAAAACGTCAACGTTTGCAGGGCAAATCTCTGCGCATGACAAAGCTCCTGATCGTCGAGGACGATGAATCCGTCCGCACCCTGGCTGCCCGCGCGCTTGAACGCGCAGGCTACAATATCGACGTCGCCGCCGATGGCGCGCAGGGGCTGGAAAGCATCCATGCCGCCAATGGCAATTACGACCTCATCGTCTCGGATATCCGCATGCCGGAGATGGACGGCATCGAAATGGCCAAGGCGGCAGCCGCCGCTTTCCCTGCGCTCAAGATCATGCTGGTGACCGGCTATGCCGACCAGCGCGAGCGAGCGGACGAGTTGAACGGCATCATCCTGGACGTCGTGCAGAAGCCCTTCACCCTGGCTGAAATCCGCGACCGCGTCGGCCGTGCGCTGGCGGCCTGACGGCGCCCGCTGCCACTAGAGCGTTTCCGTTTTTTACGGAAACGCGGAAACGCTCCAACTTTTTGTTTTCACGCAATTCCGGACGGAAAACCGCTACGCACTTTTCCTGGAATTGCCCCAGCCATCTCAAGGCGAGCTAAGCGCTCGCCTTGTCCAGTTCTTCGATATCCGCGTGCGTGAGCCGAAGCGAGGCGGCGCGTACCAGGCTTGCCATCTGTTCCGACGTGGTCGCGCTGGCGATCGGCGCCGTCACGCCCGGCCGTGCGATCACCCAGGCGAGCGCGACTTCTGCTGGCTTGGCCGCGTGTCGCCCGGCGACAGCATCAAGCGCTGCCAGAATGCGCATGCCGCGCCTGTTGAGATAAGCCTCCACATCCTCGCCGCGCGCGGCGCTTTTGCCCAGATCGGCCTTGCTGCGATATTTGCCCGACAGGAACCCTTTGGCGAGGCTGAAATAGGTGATCACGCCGAGTCCCTCCGCCATGCAAAGGTCACGCAGAGGACCGTCATAGGACGCACGATCATAGAGATTGTATTCCGGCTGCAGCACCTCGTAGCGCGGCAGATTGCGCAGCTTGGCGACATCCAGCGCCGCCCGCAACTGGCCTGCGTCGAGGTTCGAGCAGCCGATATGGCGAACCTTGCCCTTGGCGAGAAGGGTCTGATAGGCGCCGAGCGTCTCCTCGTAAGGCACACTCGGATCCGGCCAGTGCGAAAGATAGAGGTCGATGACGTCGGTCTGCAGACGCCTCAACGAATCTTCCACCGCCCGTTCGATGTGGCCAGCGGAAAGGTCCCTCTTGCCCTGCCCCATATCCGCGCCGACCTTGGTGATGACGACCACCTTCTCGCGATTGCCCCGCGCCTTCATCCACTTGCCGATGATGGTCTCCGACTCGCCGCCCTTGTTGCCGGGCACCCAGCGCGAATAAACATTCGCAGTATCAATGGTGTTGAGCCCGCCGTCGACGAAACGGTCCAGCAGATTGAAGGACGTCTTTTCGTCGACGGTCCAGCCAAACACGTTGCCGCCCAGCACGAGCGGCGCGATTTCGAGGTCGGTACGACCGAGCAGACGTCTATCCAAGATGGGTCTCCCTAGGGCATTTTGTAGCCAGGTGAAATCACCTGGCGTTACAAGAATGCGGCGAAAACAAACTTAGAGCGTTTCCGCGTTTCCGTAAGAACGGAACCGCTCTAATGCCGGCGGGGGCGCCGGTCCCCGCAGGAAGCTAGGGATTAGCGCGCAGGGTTCAATGGGCCAGAAGCGTTTTCAGGCGGGACGATCAGCCGCGCCACCTCTTCCAGCCAGCGGTCGCGGATGCCGAGCGCCTCGAGATGCTGGATGGTATTGAGAACATAGTCTTCGTTGACACCCGACTGGCCGACGGCGCCGCGCACGACGGCAGCGGCCTCCGCTTCCTCGAGTGCGCCGGCATATTGCTCATGGCCACGGTCGGCGACATAGGTCACCGCATCCGCCATGCGGCCGTCCTCCAGGGCCACCTTCACCCAGCGTTCGAGGTAGACATTGGTGACCAGTTCACGCTCGCGCAGATAGGCGATAACCTCGTCACGCAATTCGCCGGGCACCCGGAAGGCCAGCCCGATGCAGGAACCGCCACGGTCGAGCCCGAGCACCAGCCCAGGCCTTTCGCGGGTGCCGCGATGCACGAAGGAATAGACGCAGAGCGAGCGTCGATAGCCATGCAGGCGCGCCCTTTGCGTTTCGACATGCGCGAAACCGGGCCGCCAGATCAGCGAACCGTAGCCAAAAACCCAAAAATCGCCCATATCGCCAAGCCTAAAGCGTGATCCTAAAAGGTCGCAGACCTTTTGGACAAAGATCATGCGACAAGCAAAGAGACAGGGCGGAATGCCGTTTCATTTTCATCGCATTCCCGCCTTAAGCAGGCATAGTCGTCCGCACCAAATCACTTCGACCGGGATGGTCATTCCGGTTCTTTCTGCGTTATCGAGGGCCACAGCATGACGTCAAGTGACCAGACCAAGCCAAAACGTCGGCGCTGGCTGCCCCGGCTGATCCTGGCCTTGCTCGTCCTGTTCGGTCTCTACAGTGCGGGCTGGTACTGGCTGGCCGGACGCGTCAGAAGCGACGCGACGAACACTGTTGCCGCCCTTGCCGCCAAGGGGATCAACGCCGACTGCACCAATCTGACCGTCAGCGGCTACCCCATGCGTTTCGTGGTCACCTGCGACGGGCTCGCCTATCAGGATGATGCCAGGAACGTTGCAGCGGCCGCCGGCGGCATGATCGCCACGGCAAGCCTCGCCCAGCCGCTGGCGCCGAATGTCAATCTCGACGGACCGTTGCGCACCTCGGTGCCCGACATGCCGCCGCTGTGGATCGACTGGGACCAGCTGGACATCAGCGGACATCTGTGGTGGCCCCTGCCCAGCCGCATTTCGGTGACGGCGGAGGGCTTCAACGGCCAGACCGACCCGACCGATGAGACCGATCCCGTCCAGCTGTTCAGTGTCGGCCAGCTCACCGCGGCGGCCAGCCCCAACGGCCAGGATCTTGTGCTGACTCATGATTTCACCGACCTGGAAATCGACGCCCACACCATTGGCGGCCGGGTGCTCCCGCCCTTCAGCGGCAAGGGTGACGCCACGGTCAAGAATGGCATTCCCCTGCTCGGCGCACCGCCAAAAAGCCTGCGCGGTCAATCCGCCGAGATCAGGAACCTCGAATTGTCTTCCGGCGAAGCCCGCATCGTCCTTGCAGGCCCTATCGCGGTCGACGCCGACGGTCTGATCGACGCCACCCTCAACATCAAGCTGCAGAACCCGAAAGCGGTGGCGGCCATCCTCGCCACGGCGATCCCGGAACAGGCAAACCAGATCCGGCAGGGTTTCGCGGCCCTTTCCATGCTCGGCAACGAACCGACGATGCCGCTGAAGGTGGTGAAGGGCCGCGCTTCGCTCGGCTTCATCCCGCTCGGGATGATCAAGCCGGTGGAATAGGGCAGTAGGTACTGCCACCAGGGAGTGGCCACGCAATAGCGTAACTTATCCCCCTGCTGCCTTATTGTCCTATTCCCCTACTCATTTGCCCGGATGCTCCACCACCTGGCGCCCGAAGTCGGGAACATCGATATCCTGGCCGGCCTGGATGATCGAGCGGCGGATGGCGCGGGTGCGCGTGAACAGGTCGAACAGCTTGTCGCCGTCGCCCCAGCGGATCGCTCTTTGCAGCGAGGAAAGATCCTCCGAGAAGCGCGCAAGCATCTCCAGGATGGCATCCTTGTTGTGCAGGCACACGTCCCGCCACATGGTCGGGTCCGAGGCGGCGAGGCGTGTGAAGTCGCGGAAACCCGAGGCCGAATACTTGATGACCTCGGACTTCGTCACATTGGCCAGATCGTCGGCCGTACCGACGATGTTGTAGGCGATGATATGCGGCAGATGCGAAACGATGGCCAGCGTCATGTCGTGATGCTCGGGCGTCATCGTGTCGATGTTCGAACCACAGCGACGCCAGAATTCCGACAATGTCTCCAGCGCTTTTGGATCGGTATCCGGCAGCGGCGTGAAGATGCACCAGCGGTTGTCGAACAGGTCCGGAAAACCGGCGTCAGGACCGGAATTCTCGGTACCAGCCAGCGGATGGCCGGGAATGAAATGCACGCCCTCCGGCACGAAAGGCGACATCTGTGCGACCACCGACTGCTTGGTGGAGCCGACATCGGTCAGGATGGCGCCCTTCTTCAGCGCCGATGCGATCTCCTCGGCAACGGCACCGGAAGCGCCCACCGGTACCGAGACGATGACAAGATCGGCGTCGCGCACCGCCACCTTCGCGTCGGTCGTGTAGCTGTCGCCGAGCTTCAGCTCCTCCGCACGTTTCAACGTCTCCGGACGGCGGGTGGAGACGGCAATGTGGCGGGCAAGTCCTTCCCGGCGCACCACGCGCGCCAGCGAAGAACCGATCAGGCCGATGCCGATGAGGGCGATCTTTTCAAACATGGGTTCGGACATTTTTTCAGCTTTTCAGGAATTCGGTGAGTGTGGCGACCACGCCGCGATTGGCTTCTTCGGTTCCGACCGTCATCCGCAGCGCGTTGGGAAAACCGTAGCCGGCAACGCGCCGCAGGATATAGCCTCGCTCACTCAGATACCCGTCCGCTTCCGGCGCGGAATGTCTGCTGTCATCCGGGAAATGGATCAGGATGAAGTTGCCGACGCTCGGTGTCACCCGCAGGCCGAGCCGGGTCAGTTCTTCAGTCAGCCACGCCACCCACGTCTCGACATGGTGCACCGAGCGCTCGACATGGCCGCGGTCGCGTATCGCGGCTTCGCCTGCCGCAATGGCGGTGGCACTGACGTTGAAGGGATCGCGGACACGCTCGAGCGCATCGACCACATGCGCTGGTGCATAGGACCAGCCGATACGCGCGCCGCCGAGCCCATGCACCTTGGAAAAGGTGCGTGTCATCACGACATTCTCGTTGCCCGCGACCAGTTCGACGCCCGCTTCGTAGTCATTGCGGCGCACGAACTCGGCATAAGCCGCATCCAGCACCAGAAGCACGTTCTTCGGCAGACCGGCATGCAGGCGTCGCACCTCTCCGAAGGGAATATAGGTGCCGGTCGGATTGTTCGGATTGGCCAGGAATACCATCCTGGTGCGCGGCGTCACGGCAGCAAGGATGGCGTCGACGTCGACGCGCTCGTCGGCCTCCTTTGCCACCACCGGCGTTGCACCAGCTGCGAGGATAAAGATCCGGTAGGCCAGGAAGCCGTGCTCGGTGTAGATCGCCTCGTCGCCCGCGCCGAGATAGATGCGCGCCAGCAGGCCGAGCGCCTCATCGGAACCGTTGAAACACTGGATGTTGGCAATGTTGAGCCCGTGCGCATCGGCGATTGCCTGGCGCAGTCTGGTCGCCTGGCCGTCCGGATAACGTTCCAATCCGGCTGCAGCCTCCTGCGCGGCCTCGACTGCTTTCGGAGAGGGTCCGAGCGGATTTTCATTGGCCGAGAGTTTATGGACTTTGGCGACACCATGCGCGACGCCCTTGCCCGGCACATACGCCTCGATATCCATGATACCGGCGCGGGGTTGCGGGCGAAGCAGGTCGGTTGCCTTGGTCATGTCGAAAGGTCCGTGATTGATGCCTCCGGCCGGAGGCCAGAGCGTTTCCGTTTTCGCGGAAACGCTTTAAGTTTTTGTTTTCGAGGTATTTTTGTGACGCCACGTGATTCCACCTGGCTACAAAAATGCTCCAGTGGCGGAAATACCGCCCGCACCGCCGCTTGTCGAGGAAAACCGAACCGCCTGGCCCAGCGTTTGAGCGACCCGCCTCACCATCGATTGACGCCATCGCTTGGTCGGCGTATTAGCAGGACATCGATCCGTGGTGATTTGGCCGGTCGGCTTGCAGCCACGTTAAATAAGTCGCTAAAGGGCCGTTTGCGATCCGTAAACCGGCTTTGCGACAGCAATGCCGGTTTTGTTTTTTGGAGTTCGCAAAGTGCCGATCAAGATCCCCGATCAGCTCCCCGCTCGTGAAGTTCTGGTCAAGGAGGGCGTGTCCATCATGGACGAGCAGACCGCCCTGCGCCAGGACATCCGTCCCCTCCAGATCGGCCTGCTCAACCTGATGCCCAACAAGATCAGGACGGAGACGCAGTTTGCCCGGCTGATCGGCGCCACGCCGCTGCAGGTCGAACTGACCCTGGTCCGCGTCGGCAACCATAAGGCCAAGAACACCTCCGAGGAACATCTCATCACCTTCTACCAGACCTGGGAGGAAGTTAAGGATCGCAGGTTCGACGGCTTCATCATCACCGGCGCGCCGGTGGAGTTGCTGCCTTTCGAGGATGTGACCTACTGGAACGAACTGCAGCGCATCCTCGACTGGACGAAGACCAACGTGCATTCGTCGTTCTTCATCTGCTGGGGGGCAATGGCCGCTGCCTGGCATTTCCATCAAGTCCCGAAACACACGCTGGAGGAGAAGGCGTTCGGCGTCTTCCGCCATCGCAACAACGCGCCCGCCTCTCCCTATCTCTCCGGCTTCTCGGATGATTTCGCGATTCCGGTCTCGCGCTGGACCGAGGTGCGGACCGCCGACATTCCAGCGGGTTCCGGCCTGGAATTGCTGATGGATTCGGAAGAGACAGGTCCAAGCCTGCTTGCCGAGCAGGCTGGCAACCGGCTCTACATGTTCAACCACATCGAATACGACTCGACGTCGCTCAAGGAAGAATACGACCGCGACGTCAATGCCGGCGTATCGATCGCGGTGCCGCACGAATATTACCCGGACGACGACCCCAGGCGCCCGCCGCTCAACCGCTGGCGCTCGCACGCCCATCTCCTGTTCGGCAACTGGATCAACAGCGTCTATCAGACCACCGCCTACGACCTGGAAAATATCGGCAGGAAGCGCTGACCGGTAGCCTGGAGCGCGCCTGACAGGCGCGCTTCCGCCTATGCCGCTGCGGCGCGATGCTCGCGGAAGGCGCAGGCGATGGTGCGCAGCGCATCGCGCGAACGCTGATCGGTCAGCGTCGAATGCAGCACGATTTCCGAGGACGGCAACGGCGGCAGATTGAACCTGCGGGTGACTTCGACAGTACCGACCGGTGCAAGCCGCTCGGAGAATACGGCCATGGCGAGTCCCGCCGACACAGCTGCCATCACCACCGACGAGCCGCCGCCCAGGAACACCTCCGTCCAGGCGATGCCGGCATCGTCTAGTGCATGGGTGCCGATGTCGCGCACGCCACATGCCGGAGACAGGGCGGCAAGCCGTATCGGCTCGTCCGGCCGGCAACGGAAACTGGGAGCGGCGAACCAGCCGAAATGCTCAGGCCCAAGGACCTCGCCGTCGCGACGATCGTCCTCGCGCCGCACGATGGCAGCATCCAGCTCGCCGCGATCGAACGCATCGAGCAGATTGCGCGAATTGTCGACCTGTACCTCGATGGTCAGCGCGGGATCATGTTCGTTGAGCCGCGCCAGCAGGGTCGTCACCTCCGGGGCGGCGACGTGGGCTGCGATGCCCAGCGCGAAACGGCGGGCACAGGAGAAGAGCCCGGCAACGGCACGGTCATGCGCAACGAGAAAATCACGCGCAGGCTGGATGAACACCGCTCCTTCCGCTGAAAGCCGCACGTGACGCGGCGTGCGCTCGATCAGCTTGCGGCCAACCTTCTCCTCGAGGCGCTTGAGTTTCACGCTGATCGCCGCCTGGGTCGTACCCAACGCATCGGCGGCTCGGGTGAAACTCTGAAGGTCGGCAACCATGACAAAGGCCTGCACGGCCTCGACGTCTAGTGACAACATTGTCAGCATACCAATTTGTTATCTCTGAAATAGATTTACATCGCATTTTCTTATGTTCAAGCTGCAACTATCTGGAATTCGGATTTCACAACGCAATTGAGCGGCGTGGGCGTGGACATCGCCTCCGCCGGCGCCGGAGGTTTTTGATGGCTACCCCCAATACAAACGGTCTCGTGCTGGCGGCCGTGTGCCTGTCCGCCTTGATGTTCGGCCTGGAGATTTCGAGCGTACCGGTCATCCTGCCGACGCTGGAGCGTGTGCTGCAGGCCGATTTCAAGGCCATGCAATGGATCATGAACGCCTACACCATCGCCTGCACCACCGTGTTGATGGCGACCGGAACTTTCGCCGATCGCTTCGGCAGGAAATTTGTCTTCGCCATTACGGTCGCGGCCTTCGGCCTGACCTCGCTGATGTGCGGGCTGGCGCCCAACACTTCGCTGCTGATCGTCGCGCGCTTCCTGCAGGGTATGGCCGGCGGCGCCATGTTCATCTGCTCCATCGCCATTCTCTCGCATCAGTTCCAGGATGGCAGGGAACGCGGCAAGGCCTTCGCCATCTGGGGCGTGATTGCAGGCATCGGTCTCGGTTTCGGACCGATCATCGGCGGCGGAATCGTCGCCTTGTCCACCTGGCAATGGGTTTTCCTCGTACACGCACCGCTGGCGGTTCTTTGCCTGGTCCTCACCTATGCCGGCGTCACTGAATCGCGCGATCCGCAGGCCAAGAAGCTCGATGTCTTTGGCATTGTCACCCTCAGCGCTGCCGTCTTCGGCCTCGCCTACTACATCACCCAGGCCCCAGACTTCGGTGGCTTCCTGAGCCCGGCCTCGCTCGGTATTGCCGCGGCCACGATCGTCGGCTTCATCGCATTCGTGCTGGTGGAACGCTACCACACTCACCCGATGTTCGACTTCTCGGTCTTCAGGATCCGTGACTTCTCCGGCGCGATCGTCGGTTGCGTCGGCATGAACTTCAGCTACTGGCCGTTCATGATTTACCTGCCGATCTATTTTTCGGTCGGGCTGGGTTATGACAGCACCAGGACAGGTCTCGCGGTACTGGCCTATACGGTGCCTTTCCTGGTGATGCCGCCGATCGCCCAGTATCTGCTGGCGCGCTTCAACGCGCGCATCGTCATCCCGCTCGGCCTGTTCACCATCGGCCTCGGCTTCATCCTGATGTGGCTGGGTTCCGCTTCCGAGGCGGCAAGCGGCCTCACGGTGCTGCCCGGTGCGCTCGTCGCGGGCATCGGCCTCGGCCTCACCACGACGCCGGCCACCAACATGACGACCGGTTCGGTGCCGGCGAGCCGTGCCGGCATGGCCTCGGGCATCGACACCAGCGCCCGCCTGATCGCGCTCGCCATCAACATTGCGGTAATGGGGTTTGTCCTTGTCGAAGGCATCCTGCACGGCCTGAAGAAGGGCCTGCCGAACGCGACCGAAGGGGTTGACCTGCGTGCGATTGCCGAAAGGATTGCCGCCGGCAACACCAGTGCATTGCACGATGGCAGCCAGCCGGGTCTGGCGGTGCCGGCGGATGTGGTCCACTCGGCTCTGGTCGAAGGTTTCGGCTGGGTGATGCTTTATGGCGGCCTCGGCGTATGGGTCCTGGCCGCGCTGTCCTTCGCCATCTTCGGTTCCAGCAAGGCCGGGCCGATTTCGGCATCCGAAGCACGCGCGGAATCGCATATCCTCTGAGCGTGCAAGATCCGCTCGTAAACCGTCCCGCCGACAACGGGACGGTTTACGTCTAGTTCACGTGCTCGACCTTCTCGTCATCGCGATCATGCCTGGCTCCATTGCCATTGCGCTTGACGCCATTTCCGTTGCGCTTGCGCACGCGGATCACCGGTGGCGGCTCCAGCGCGCCCGCTCTTATCCGCGGCGGTCGCAGCGCCGGCAGGTCGGCGCATTTGATGATCTCGAGCGCGCGCGGGAAGAAGTTGTAGTTGTGCTGGCCACGGCCGATGTTGACGATGCCTGCCTTGGGCAGATGCTTGCCCAGCATGGCGAAGATGCGCTTGGCGATCGTGCCGCTGAACGTGTCCATCGCTTCGTCGATCACCACCCAGTCCGGCTTCTGCAGGGCGAGCCTGGCAAAAGCAACCAGCCGCTGTTCTTCCTCGCTGAGTTCCCTGTCCCAGCGGGCGTGGCGGTCAAGCGACGGCGCGAGGTGATCGAGACCGGCCTCGGCCAGAACACGCCTGGTGCTCGCATCGTCGATAGTCGTGACGCCGTCGACCAGCACCTCGCGCAGCGTGCCGGGCGCAAAATACGGCGTGCGCGGGACAAAGGCGAGATTGGCACCTGCCGGCATGCCGATGCGCCCTGCTCCCCAGGGCCACAGCCCGGCCACTGCCCGGAAGAACAGCGTCTTGCCGGCACTCGGGTCGCCGGTGATCAGCACATGCTCGCCCGGTTTGATCGTCACCGACTTCTGCGCCAGTCTCGAGCAGCCCGAGGTCGCCCCGACGATCAGGTCCTCGAACACCATGGTGCCGTCCTCGGTTTCGAACACCTCGATATGCTGCTCGTTGCCATGCAACTGATCGGTCTCCTTCAGCGCCATGCGGAAGTCGGCGACCCGCATCAGCGTGGCACGCCAGTCGGCAATGGCACCGATGTTGTTGACGAACCAGCGCAGGGAGGAATGGACCTGGTTGAAGGCGCCAACCGCCATCATCAGCCCACCGAACGTGATGTCGCCGGCGAAATAGACCGGCGCCGCCACCAGGATCGGCGCAACCACGGTGATCCAGCCATAGGTGTCCGTTACCCAGCCGAGATTGATCTGAGCGCGGAAGATCCGCATGATCGAAGCGATCAGCGCGCCGAGATCCGTCGCCAGCCGCCGTTTCTCGCTTGTTTCACCGTGCGAAAGCGCGATGGCATCGATGTTCTCGTTCACGCGAACCATTGAAAAACGCAGGTCCGCCTCGCGTGCATAGCGGTCGCTGTTCAGCCCGATCAACGGTCGCCCGACCAGCCAGCTCAGCCAGGACGCGATCCCGGCATAGAGGAACGCGGCCCAGACCATGTAGCCTGGAATGGCGATGGCATGTCCGCCTATGTTGAAGACAAACCCCGAGGACAGTGCCCAGAGCACGCCGACGAACGACACCAGCAGGATGAAGGATTGCACCAGACCGACTCCGAGATCGGTCGAAAGATCGGACAGGTGTCCGGCATCCTGTTGCATGCGCTGATCAGGGTTGACACCGATGGCTCCCGCATTGGCGACGCGGAACGCACGGTTCGGTTTCAGCCATTCCTCGATCAGGTCGATGGTCAGCGCTTCACGCAGCTTCAGGCGGAAGCGCTGATTGAGCCATTGCTGGCCGATGTTGAGCACGAGCAGCCCACCGGCAATCATCGCGAAAACGCCAAGCTGATCGAGAAAGGCGGTCAAGTCGCGCCGTTGCAGCGAATCGTAGAACGGCTGGTTCCAGCGATTGAGCAGGATCTGGCCGTAGGCCGTGGCGAGGATGATCGCGAGAATGCCAGCGCCGAAGATCAGCAGCGCACGGCGCCCTGGCGACAGGCTCAACCCCTGCCGGACCGTGGCCAGCTGATCGCGAAGGCTGCTCATTTCAGCCTGGACGGTGGTGCCGGATATCTCGCTCATCACCGTTGCGCTCCGCGAGCTCCCAACCCATCGGCCTCGTTGACCTGTCGACCGAGCCGTGTCGCACCTTGCGGGGAGAACACCGGCACGAAGACGCGGCGCGATGCGCGTTGCACCACCGGCACGCCCTGGTAGAGCCGCTTCTGCGCCGACACCGCGATGACGCCGGAGAAGATCGGCCACATCCGCCGTCCGGCGCTTTCAAAAAGCGACTGGAAGCGCATCATGAAACGGCGTTGCGAAGGGGGGAAATAAAGTCCGTCCGACCAGGCGGCCGGAGTGAAGTTCGCCTCGCGCAGCAACTCCGCGATCTGCCCACGCGAATAGGGCCTTCCGGTGCCGAACGGTGTGTGTTCGAAACGCGCCCACACACCGCGCCGGTTCGGCACGACAATGACGACGTGACCGGCCGGCGCCAGCACGCGCCAGACCTCATTCAGTGTCTCGCGTGGATTTTCCGTATGCTCCAGGGAATGGATCAGCAGCATGCGGTCGATGGAAGAATCGACCAGCGGCAGTTCCTCGTCGAAGACCAGGGCGGTTGCCGACGGGCCGGCAGGTGGCCAGATTACCGCACCTTGCGTGGCCGGCATGAAGGCAAGCGCCCGCTCCGCATCGGTGCCGAAACGCTCCAGCCAGGGCAACGCATAGCCCAATCCGACCAGCCTTTCATTGGGAACGGAGGCCCAGATCGACGAGAGTGCCATGGTGATCGAACGCTCGGCCAATTGTCCGAGCGGCGAGGCATAGAAGGAGCGCAGGTCGACAATATCCGAATGCATGGGCTGGACCGTATCTGCGGGAAGGCTGGTGTCAACAAACAGCGATGCTGATGACCGTATCTCCCGACAAGTAGGGTCGCGTCGGCATCTTTAAAGCATGTCGCGCAAAAGTGCGCGGCGGTTTTGCGATAACGACATGCGGGAGATGAAGAACCTTATGCGCAAGGAGCGAATGTGAAAGATCGCGACATGCATTAGAGGGTGACAGGAACGGCCGATCACCCTATCTGTGCGGGCGACAGAGGAGACTGGCGATGGCGATCGAAATCGAACAGTTCATGTGCCGTCAGGATAATTTCGGCGTTCTGCTGCGCGAGCCGAAAAGCGGCGCGGTGGCTCTCGTCGACGCGCCGGAGGAAGCCTCGATCTCAGCCGCCATGAAACGCACCGGCTGGACACCGAAAACCATCCTGACCACCCATCACCACACCGACCACGTCGAGGCCAACCTGACGCTGAAGCAGCGCTACAATCTTGAGATTGTCGGGCCGGAGGCCGAGAAGACCAAGATCCCCGGCATCGACCGCACCGTGAAGGGCGGCGATCGCTTCAGCCTGGGCGAAGAGACGGTCGAGGTGATCTTCACTCCTGGTCATACCGCCGGCCATGTTTCTTATTATTTTCCGCAATCCGGCGTCGTCTTCACCGCCGACACGCTGTTTGCGCTCGGCTGTGGCCGACTGTTCGAGGCGCCCGCCGCGGTGATGTTCGAATCGCTGAAGAAGCTCGCTGCACTCCCCGCCGACACAAAGGTCTATTGCGGCCACGAATACACCTTGTCCAATGCGCGTTTCGCACTGACGGTGGACCCCACCAACTCGGCCCTGAAGGAGCGCGCCACCAGAATCGAAAAACTGCGCGCCACGGACAAGCCGACCTTGCCGACGACGATCGGCGAGGAACTCTCCACCAACCCGTTCCTGCGCTGGCACGACCCGGCGATCCGCCGCCATCTCGGCATGGAAAAAGCCAGCGACGCCGAGGTCTTCGCCGAAATCCGCAAGCGCAAGGACGTGTTCTGACCATGACGCCGGCGGAAATCGTCGCAGCTCTCGACATGCAGCCGCACCCGGAAGGTGGATGGTACGTCGAGACCTTTCGCGACGCGCCGCAAGGCGGACGTGGCTTTTCGACGGCGATCTATTTCCTGCTCGAACGCGGCCAGGTCTCGGTCTGGCACCGGGTCAAGGATGCTTCCGAAATCTGGCACTATCACGCCGGCGCTCCGCTGGAACTCTCGTTGCATCGTGAGGGCCACGGCGTGACCCGGCATGTGCTGGGCGTCGACCTTGTCGCCAGCCAACGGCCGCAGATTGTCGTGCCGGCGGGCTGGTGGCAGACCGCGGCAAGCCTTGGCGACTGGACACTCGTTGGATGCACCGTTGCGCCGGGCTTCAATTTCGGCGCATTCGAAATGGCAGCGCCCGGCTGGCGCCCCTCCTAGCACATCCTTCCTGCCGAAAAATCGATGCCGATTTTCGAGGCTAAGCCGCGAGCAGAAAGCCCAGCGTGATCGCCAGTTGCGCCAGGTAGTAGAGCCCCCATACCGCGTAGCGCATCCAGACCCGATGGCGCTCCACCGCCTCGGCCAGGAACTTTTCGATCGCCAGAAGCGCGTCCGAAGCCATGAACAGGACCGCGCCCGCGATCACAAGCGCGTTGTTGGTGGTCAGCGCGGTCACGCCCATGGCGAAGATGGCGGTGACATACACAGCAACCGGGACTTTGAGGTCCGAACCGATATGCGGCCACAGCAGGCGCAGCATGCCGAGCGCGAAAACAGCCATGATCAGGGCTGCCACGATGTGCCAGGGTGCTCCGGTCAGCGCCGACAAGCCATCGCCGGCGACGGCGAACAGCGCGACATAGGCAAGATGGGCAGCGAGGAAACTGCCCAGTCCGCCGAGAAAGGCCCTGTCACCGGCTTGCGACAGGAATGCGTCGCCGAGCGCACTAAG
Organism: Mesorhizobium sp. NPDC059025; assembly: GCF_042739655.1. Classification (NCBI taxonomy): domain Bacteria; kingdom Pseudomonadati; phylum Pseudomonadota; class Alphaproteobacteria; order Hyphomicrobiales; family Phyllobacteriaceae; genus Mesorhizobium; species Mesorhizobium sp. NPDC059025. The sequence continues at coordinate 225,929 of NZ_JBHYIM010000007.1, forward strand.
CGCCAGCGCGGCGACAAGCAGCGCTGGGCCGCCTTGCAGGTAGGCGAGCACGGCGAGCAACGCGGTCGCAAGTGTCTTTGCAGCCGAACGTTTCCACGACGGCGCGCCGTCGAGGACGAAGGCATAAAGCACCGCTGCCACGATCGAGAAGATCAGCGTGCCGTTCGGTGTCGCTTCGATGCCACCGGGAAAGGGCATCATGCGCCGGCTCCATTCTCGACCGCCTGACGCTTGCCGAACAACAACGATTTCGCCGCCAGCACGGCGCCACCGGTGATGAGCACGCAGGCGGCAAGAATACGCAGGCTGGGTTCCGCAAAACCGGCGACGATCAGCACCAGCGTGGACAGGAGCGGCGCCGCATAGCTCGCCGCCCCCAGCACCTGGATGTTGCCGCGCTTCACGCCGATGTCCCAGGCGTAGAAGGCAGCCCCCACCGGCATCAGGCCGAGACCCATTACGGCCAGCCACTGGCCGGCATTTGCGGGCCATACGGTCTGCTCAAGCAGCAGGTGGCAGACCAGGGAGAGCACCGATGTCGCCAGGCAGAACCAGGTGACGATGGTGGTTGGCACCGATGGAAAGCGCCGCGACAGAAGCGAATAGGACGACCACAATACGGCGCACACCGCAGCCATTGCATAACCGAAGCCATAGCGGGGATCGAAGGCCAATCCGCCACCCTTTGTGACAATCAGGAAGGTGCCTGCCAGGCCGAGCAATGCACCGGCGACATGGTTCCAGGCAAGCCTCTCACCCGGCATCAGCGCCGAGCCCAGCACGATGAGCAGCGGCCACAGATAGGCGATCAGGCTCGCCTCGACCGCCGGCGCGTTGCGCAGCGCCGTGAAGTAGAAGAAATGGTAACCGAACAAGCCGCCGATGCCGATCACCCACACGATCGCCGGGATCGGCTCCGGTTTGGCAGCCGGCATGAACAGCCTGGCCGCGAGGCCGACACAGGTACCGATGGCGAAGGTGACTGCCGAAAGCTGGAAGGGCGGCATCGTGCCGGAAGCATCGGTTAGCAGAGCCAGCAAGGCCCACATCGCCACTGCCGAGAAGCCTATCAATGTCGCGCGCGCCATGCCCCCTCCGATGGCGCATCTTCGTGCGCCTAGCTCTTTGCCTCGAACCGTCGCGCCTTGACGGTGATCGTGCCGATTTCCGTGCCGACCGTGGCATGGATTGGCGCATATATCCCGGTTTGGCCGAGCGGCGCAAACGTCACCATGATCTTCGAACGGTCCCGCAGGAACTTCAACGCCTTGCGCCGCTGCGCATAGCCGGACACCGGCTGAAACGTCATCAGGCAGGTCACGGTCGGGCCCTGGTAGCCCTTCACCGCCATTTTCCCCTTGCTGACTGGCGTCAGCACCAGATTGGCGCGCATCTCGCCATCATACATCTTCACCGTGCGGCCACAGACCTCATCGAGGCTGCCGGCACGGATGACAGTAGCACCGATCGGATCGGCGACGCCCTTCAGGTCCCCGGCATCGAGCGGCAGCCAGTCGTCGCCGCGTGGCTTGGGGGGTGGCAGTACCTTGGAAGACGATACCGCGCCGGCGGAAAAGCGGATGTCGACCATCGAGACTTTCTTCCCCGAGGTGTAGTCCGCGCGGAAAGCCTGCGGCTGGATGCCGGCGCGCGAAAAGCGGCCGGATGCCGTCAACGTGCCAGTCGTGTCGTCGAAGATCAGCGCCAGTCCGGCCGCCGAGGCGCTGCCGTCTATGGTATACTTGTCGCCCTCGTAGCGGCTGTCGAAGCTTGATCGGGCCACGGTGATGCCGAGAAAGGAAATCGTGTATTCGCCGTGGAAAGCTTCCGCGGCAGGCGCCGCGGAGGTCGCCATGGTTGTGCCGGCGAGCAGGGCTGCAAGGACAAGGGTCGGGCGCGGCATCGAAACGTCGGTCCTTTCAATGTTGGCTGAAACAGCCTGGATCTCCGTGGAGCGTTTCCGTCTTTTCACGGAAACGCGGAAACGCTCCGTCTCTTTGTCTTGCCGCATGATCCTCGTCCGAGAAGTCCGCACCTTTTCGGGATCATGCTCTGACAGCTTCTCAAGCGGGCAAATCCGGCGAATATATGGGGACGCCGTCAAGGCATTTGATGATCTCGAGCATGGCTTGTCCCTCAACGCCGCAAATGCTGTTGCGTTGCACCATCAGCCTGTGAAATATGCATCCTGCAAAACGCCGCAGAGCCGGCGAACCAAAATTTGACCCGGAGAGGCCCGATGAACGCTCCCGCCGCGACTTCCACCACTTTCGTCCCCTTGCGCCTCGCCGGCCGTTCGGTTGCCGTCCAGGCAACCGCCGTCTTCCTCGGCACGCTGTTCCTCGCCGCCTCCTCCTGGATCGAGGTGCCGATGTTCCCGGTGCCGATGACCATGCAGACGTTCGCCGTCACGCTGGTCGGCGCGCTTTTCGGCTGGCGTCTCGGCCTCGTCACGGTTCTCGCCTGGCTGGGTGAAGCTGCCGTCGGCTTCCCGGTTCTCGCTGGCGGTGCCGGTGGCCTCGCCTATTTTGCCGGCCCGACTGCCGGTTACCTCGCCGCCTTCCCGATCGCCGCCGCTTTTGTCGGCTGGCTGGCCGAGCGTGGCTGGACCGCCGAAGGCCGTCTGGTTCGCAACGTCGTCGCCATGCTGGCAGGCAACGCCTTCATCCTGGTTTTCGGCACGCTGGTGCTGGCCGGCATGATCGGTGCCGAAAAGGCCTACACCTTCGGTTTCGCCCCGTTCGTGCTCGGCGGCATCCTGAAGGCCGTCCTGGCGACCGCGACCATCGAAGCCGTACGCCGCGGCAAGATCTCGCTCTGAGACCTTCTTTGCGGGGCTGACGTGACCGTCCGCATCCGCGGCCACCACCTGCTGTGCATGCTGACCTATGTCGGCAAGGGCTACAGCGAGGCCTTCACCAAGGGCTATGACAAGGTGGTGCAACGACTGAACCGCGGCGAGGACATGCTCCTCGTCGCCGGTCCTGACGATATCTGCCAACCGCTGCTGGCCGACCCTGATCCCCATTGTTTCCGCGACACCGTGCCTGAACGCGATCGGCTTGCCGCCGATGCGGTCGAGAATTTGATCGGTCGCCCGATCTGCGTTGGCGAGCGTTTTTCCCTCGATGCATCGACGATAAAGCGCATGCGCGAGGCGTTTCATGCCGGAACCACACGACAGGCTTGCCATGGCTGCGAATGGTTCGACTTGTGCAGCGGTATCGCCGGTTCCGGCTTCGAAAATGTGCGACTCAACCGCGGTCACGTCGCCCCTTAACCACCCGATGCCCTTTTCCGATCCTTGACCAACGATATGCGTTTCGCGTCGGCCAGCGATAATCTGTGCTGTTGAAATAATAGAGTACATACTCTATTATTTATGGAGATCGTTTCCTCATTGTCGAAGGCTTGTCCAGCAGATGCCGCCCGCAAAGCGCCGGCCCGTCGTGCTCGCCATATCACTCGTGCTGCTTTCACCGCTTGTCGGCGAATGGCTGCTTGGCAACCAGCCGATAACAGGCCTCGGCGGCATCATTCTGCTTGCGCCCCTATACGGATGCGGCGCGCTTCTGATCCGGGAGGCCTCCCGCCACCTCGGTCGAGGCTGGCTGACGATATTCCTCCTCGCAGCCGCCTATGCGCTGCTGGAGGAAGGTCCGATCGACCAGATGCTCTGGAACCCCCACTATGGCGGCATCGATATGGCTGCTGCCTATGCCGATACCCGCGTCGATGCGCTCGGCACCAGCCTCGGCCTCATCCAGGATGTTCTGACGCTCCACACCATCTGGAGCATCGCTGTGCCGATCGCCTTGATCGAGGCCTTCGACCCGACACCACAGCGCCCATGGCTCGGAGCGCCTGGCCTTTCCATTACGGCTGCGATTTTCGTCGCCGGCTCGGCCTTCCTGACCTACAGCCAGATCGATTCGGAAAAGTTCATTGCCACGCCGAGCCAGTTCGCCGCTGCAGGCCTCGCCATCGCCATTCTTGCGGCTGCGGCCTTCGCAGCCCCTGCACTGCCAGTCCGAACAGCAGTGGCGACACCCTCGCCACGAACAATCTGCATGGCGAGTTTTCTCCTCACCGGCGTGCTGATGGCCCGAGACTTCATTGCCGAGCTGACGTCCAAATGGTTCGTCGTCGGGCTATGGTTCGTTCCGGTCATGGCTGGCATCGTCCTCATCCTGCGGTGGTCCCGCTCCCCGCGATGGGGCTCCGCGCACAGGACCGCTCTCGCCGGCGGTGCCTTGATGACCTACGTCTGGGTCGGGTTCCTGCAGGCCCGCGCCCTGGACATCCCGGTCACAGTCGCGATGACCGGCAACATTGTCTTCGGCCTGGGCGCAATCGCCTTGTTCTTCATGGCCATGCGCACAACCAGCCGGGATGACACTTGAAAACACGGCTTTACAGATGATAGGTCGCGCAGGCATGCGGCGGATCGATGCCCGCAAGCTGTGCCCGCCAATGGTGACAGGCCGGTTCCTAAGCCGAACAACGCTTGACGCCCCCACGAAATGGCACTATGGAACGCCAACTTTTTCCTTAAGGCCGCCGAGAGCATCGCGCGCCATCTGGCGTGGCTCGAAGGTTTGGCCGGTATGAACTGAAGGTAGCAAAAATGTCCCGCGCTTGCGAACTCACCGGCAAAGCCGTCCAGACCGGCAACAATGTGAGCCACGCCAACAACAAGACCCGTCGTCGCTTCCTGCCGAACCTGGTCAATGTCACGCTGATCTCGGAAGCGCTGAACCAGAACGTGCGCCTGCGCATTTCGGCCAACGCACTGCGTTCGGTCGAGCACCGCGGTGGCCTCGACGCCTTCCTGGCCAAGGCCGACGTGAAGGAACTGTCGCAGCGCGCTCGCCTGCTGAAGAAGCAGATCGCCAAGAAGACTGCCGGCGAGATCGCTGCCTGATTGATTTCGGGCGGGGGACGACCGCCTGAGCATCGGATTGGCTGGCGCATAGCTTGAACATCCGATGCTCGAATGATGGATGCGCCGCCCGTCCCGGCCAGGCGCTCCGCTGGTTCCATTACCCAGGATAAAAAAATGCGTTTCCTTTCGCGCTACTTGCCCTTTGTGGTCGCCATGGCGCTTGTCGTCGTGGCTTCGAACATCCTCGTTCAGTTTCCGATGCAGGGACAGGTCGGCGCGTTGTCGCTGGCCGATATCCTGACCTGGGGCGCCTTCACCTATCCGTTCGCCTTCCTCGTCACCGATCTCGCCAACCGCCGCTACGGGCCGTCTGTGGCACGCCGGATCGTCTTCGTCGGCTTCATGGCCGCCGTGATCTGCTCCATCGTCGCGCCGCCGCTGCTGTTCCGCGCCGGGCTGATCGAATTCGACACGGCGGCTGCCCGCCTGGTGCGCATCGCCTGCGCTTCCGGTGCTGCCTTCCTGACCGCCCAGCTTCTTGATGTCACGGTGTTCAACTGGTTGCGCCGCCAGAGCTGGTGGCGTGCTCCGATCTTCGGAACGCTGGTCGGTTCGGTGTTCGACACGCTGATTTTCTTCTCGATCGCCTTTTCCGCTACCTTCGCCTTTATCGGCCCTGACGATGCTTTCGCATTGGAGAATGCGCCGTTGCTCGGCATCTTTCCGATGGAAACCATGCGCTGGCTGTCCTGGGCGCTGGGCGACCTGTCGGTGAAGCTCATCATCGCAGTCTTCGCGCTGATTCCCTACCGCCTGATCGCAGCGCGTTGGGGCCAGCCGGCAACGGTCCAGCCTTGATCCCCTGGGAGCAGCTCGACGCCGCCAGGACGCCTGACGGCAAGCAGGAGCTGCGGCTGAAGCGGCGCGGAAGCGAATTCTCGATCATGCTCGGCTCCAACGAGCTGATGAACAGCCGTCTCAGCGGCTCGGAGGAAGCGCTCGCCCGGCTTTCGCTGGAGAAACTCGGCAGGCGCGATCGCATCAACGTCCTGATCGGCGGGCTCGGCATGGGTTTCACCCTGCGCGCCGCACTTGCCGAACTCGGCAGCGATGCAAGGGTCACCGTCGCCGAACTGGTGCCGGCGGTGATCGCCTGGGCACGCGGCCCGATGACCACAATCTTCAACGGCTGTCTCGAGGATGCGCGTGTCGCCATCAGCCAAGGCGATGTCATCGCCGCGATCGATGCCGCTCGCCGCGAATTCGACGCCATCCTTCTCGACGTCGACAACGGGCCCGAAGGGTTGACGCAGGACAGCAACGACACGCTCTACGGCTTCACCGGCCTCAAGGCTGCCCACAACGCGCTGACGGCAGGAGGCGTCCTGGCTGTCTGGTCGTCCGGACCGGATCGCGGCTTCACTCGCCGCTTGCAGCAGAGCGGCTTCATCGCCGAGGCGGTCACCGTGCGCGCGCACGGCAAACGCGGCGCCAAGCATACCATCTGGCTCGCCGTCAAACCACACTTGGGCAATCCCAGGAAAAGTGTGTAACGGTTTTCCGTCCGGAATTGCGTAAGAACAACAGTGGAGCGTTTCCGTGTTTCCGTGAAAACGGAACCACTCCGGGCGCTGCACATCGCAAAGAAGTCGCTGGCCCTACCGGGCGGTCGGCGCCGATGTTTTTCTCCGCTCTCAACAGACTGCCGGAGAAATCATGGTCACCTGTTACCTGCGCTACATTCTCAACCCCGCGCGCCTGAAGGAATTCGAACATTACGGCCGGCTGTGGATCCCGCTTGTCGAAAAGTTCGGCGGCACCCACCACGGCTATTTCATGCCCTCCGAAGGGGCGAGCAATGTTGCGCTCGCCTTGTTCACCTTCCCAAGCCTTGCAACCTATGAGGAGTACCGGACAAAGGCCGCGGAGGATCCAGAATGTCAGGCGGCCATGCGTTACTACGAGGAGACCCAGTGCTTCCTGAGCTACGAGCGCTCTTTTTTCCGCCCAGTCTTTGATTGACCATCCCCAACTGACGGACCCAAGCCAAATGACTGTTGTTTTGAAAACGCTCGGCGAAACCGAGCGGGAAGCCGTTGTTGCTCTCCATGTCGCTGATGAGCAGTCCGACTTCGTCGCAACGAACGCTGAATCCCTGGAAGAAGCCGACGAGAATCCAGCCTGCGTGCCGCTCGGAATCTTCGTGAACGACCAGCCGGTCGGCTTCGCCATGTACACGCTCGACGCAGACGACGGAAACTGGTGGATCTACCGCCTGATGATCGACGAGCGCTTCCAGAAGCGCGGTTACGGCCGCGCCGGCTTGCGTGCCGTGGTCGAAAGGATGGCCGCCATTCCCGGTTGCGACGCCATCTACCTCGGTGTCGTTAAGGAGAACCGCTCCGCTGCCGCCTTTTATCGACAGGAAGGGTTTCGGGAGACCGGCCAGATCCTGGGCGACGAGACCGCCATGCGCCTCGAGCTCAAGAAAGCCTGAGCAAGGCTGTCGAGCCACCAGGGCGAAACGATGGACGCTGGATCACTTGGGAGACTGCAATGGTCCGAAGAAGCCGATGATGCTCTCGATGTGGCTGCCGTCAGAACTGAAAACGGCAATGTCGAGACCTTCCGGCAGTTCCGTGCCGTCGGCTTCAACCACGCGCCAGCCGAAACGCGCGATGCCGTGATGGATGTCGACAGCGGTGGTACGCTCAATCCGTGCGCCGGGACGGCTCGCTCTGATCCTGACGATATGAGCGAGCAGCTCTTCAGCGCCGGTCGTGGCCGCGCGCGGATCGGTGTAGGTGGCGTCCTTGGCCCAGACTGCGTGCAGAAGCGTCGCACGACGTGCATCGTCGGCTTCATTCCAGACGGCGCAATAACGATCGATCAGGTCTGTGACATTTGAGGGCATCGGCTGGCCTCGAAGCGTGCGCGATCCCTAGCCTAGAGCGTTTCCGTTCTTAACGGAAACGCGGAAACGCTCTAAGTTTATTTTTACGCAATTCCGGGCGGAAAACCGCTACGCACTTTTCCTGGAATTGCTCAAGCACCGGCGCCAGCGTGCTCTCAATCCTCGTTGAGGATGAATTCCAGATAGAGGTTCCGCTGCAGGATCGAATGATTGTCGTCGGAGACAAGCGAGATGATCAGCTTGCCGTCGTCGCGCCGCCAGACATCCATGCCTTCCATGTTATCGATCTGGTAGGCCATGTCGGCCTCCAGCAGAACCGAACCATCGGCGACGTTGCCTTTGGCGATCTCGGTGCCGCCGATACGACGCAACCGCATCTTGACACCGCCGGCCATTGAGAAGGATCGCTCGAGAAGCAGCAGATCGCCACCAGGAAGAAATGCGCCATCGGTGATGTCGAACTCGCCGTTGCGACGCACCGTGAAGATGCCCTTGCCCGGCCCTTCGATGATGGCCGCATAGATGTTGCCATCCTTGTCCAGGCTCTTTTCAGACACGACCACCAGAGCGCCTTCCAGCGGCCCATCGGCCGGCGCGCGTGTCACGGTCTCGAAGCCGCGGTTCCTGCGCAGTTCGTTTGCCGGGATGAGGAAGTCGAGCAGCTTGAACGGCGCTTTCATGCCAGCCGGGTCGATCTTGAACTGCGCGACACGATGGTTGCGCTCGAAGCCGACGGTTGCGATGCCGTCCTTGACGTTCAGGCCTTCGGCGTCGACCTCCCATTTCCTGTCGATCGGCTGCCCGGCGTCGTCCACCATCTGCTGCATGGTGAAGTTGAAGATGGCAAAAGGCTGGCCTTGCGCCATGCGTGCAATGGAACCGAAATACCAGAATCCGGTGTCGGTCACGCCGATGAAATCACTGCCCGGGGTGAGGAACCGGAAAGCCGACAGGGCGCCGAAATCGCGCGATGAGCCGGTCATTTCCAGCCCGCCAACGAATTCCAGCGGCCCGAATTTCCTCTCATCCCGGCCGATATGGAACTGGGTGATCTGCCGCACGCTGATCTCGACCGGTTCGACGGCCTGTCGCCCGGCCGCGAAACCAGTTGAGGTGGCAAGGAAGCCGGCGACGAGGAAAGAAGAGAGCCGCAGCCATCCTGGCCGCCTCGAACGGCTCACGAAGCGCGCCTGAAGCCGCCGCGGCGCATGTCGCGCGCGGTCTCCTCGCCGAACAGCGAGGCAAGCTGCTCGGTCATGGCACCGGCCAGCTCTTCGGCATCGACGATGGTGACGGCCCGGCGATAATAGCGCGTGACGTCATGGCCGATGCCGATGGCCAGCAACTCCACCGGCGAACGCTCTTCGATCAGTTCGATCACGGCGCGCAGATGCCGCTCGAGGTAGTTGCCCGGATTGACCGAAAGCGTGGAATCGTCGACCGGCGCGCCGTCCGAGATCATCATCAGGATCTTGCGCTGCTCTGGCCGGGCGATCAGCCGGTTGTGAGCCCACAACAGCGCCTCGCCGTCGATGTTCTCCTTGAGCAGGCCCTCGCGCATCATCAGGCCGAGATTGCGCCGGGCGCGCCGCCACGGCGCATCGGCGGACTTGTAGACGATGTGGCGCAGGTCGTTGAGGCGGCCGGGCGCCGGCGGCTTGCCGTCCTTCAACCACTTCTCGCGCGCCTGCCCGCCCTTCCAGGCGCGCGTCGTGAAGCCCAGGATCTCCACCGAAACGCCGCAACGCTCCAGCGTGCGCGCCAGGATGTCCGCGCAGGTCGCCGCAACCGTAATCGGCCGGCCGCGCATCGAGCCGGAATTGTCGAGCACCAGCGAGACAACCGTGTCACGGAACTTGGTGTCACGCTCCTGCTTGAAGGAGAGCGGCTGCATCGGATCGATGACGACGCGCACCAGACGCGCCGGATCGAGATAGCCCTCTTCGAGGTCGAAGTCCCACGAGCGGTTCTGCTGCGCCATCAGGCGGCGCTGCAGCCGGTTGGCCAAACGGCCGACCACGCCCTGCAGATTGGCAAGCTGCTTGTCGAGGAAGGCGCGCAGGCGGTCGAGTTCCTCCTCGTCGCACAGTTCCTCCGCTCCCACCGTCTCGTCGAAGGCGGTGGTGAAAACCTTGTAGTCGACATCCTTCGAGATCGTGGCAAAGGGGTTGTCGTTGCGCTTGGCTTCGCCCGGGGTCTCGGCGTCGGCTTCCTCTTCATCGGACAGGTCCTGCGAAGTGGCGTCCGTGGCCTCGGCCTCGGCGGAGTCCTCGTCATCGTCGGAAGCGTCGGCGTCCTCGGCCTGCGACTGGTCGGAACCGGAATCGTCCTCGCCGCCTTCCTCGCTCTGCTCCTCGCCTTGCGGCTGGTTCTCGTTGTCGTCCTCGGTATCTTCGGTTTCCTGGTCGTCGCCAAGTTCCTCGGCCATTTCCATGGAAGCGAGCATCTCGCGCACGACACGGGCGAAGGCCTGCTGGTCTTCCAGCTTTCCGGCCAGTCCGTCGAGATCGGCGCCGGCCTTGTCCTCGACCCATGGCCGCCAGAGATCGACCATGCGTTCGCCGCTCTTCGGCACCGCGCGTCCGGTCAGCTTTTCGCGGACCATCAGCGCCAGCGCTTCCTCGAGCGGCGCATCGGCACGATCGCGCACGTCGGCCAGATTGGCCTTCGCGTATTTGTCCTCCAGCATCGTGCCGATGTTGTCGGCAACGCCGGCCATCATGCGCGAACCGATCGCCTCGACGCGGGCCTGCTCGACCGCATCGAAAATCGCGCGCGCCTGCTTGCCTTCCGGGGCTAGCTTGGTGTGGATGCGGGCATCGTGGCAGGCGCGTTTCAACGCCATGGAATCGCCGAGGCCGCGGGTCACCGCGATGTCGACGGCTGAGGCCTTCTTCGGCAATTCCGGCAGGCGGGCGCGGCTGCCGGCCAGCGCCGGTCGCTCCTTGGCGAAGCCGACTTCCATCTCCTTGTCGCCGGAGATGGCACGCATGCACACGGTCACGGCACGCTTGAAGGCATCCGTGTCCGAGCCGTTCTTCGGCTTGTTGCGCGTGTTGTCGCCGGGGCCGGCCATGGAACTTCCTGCTTAGCCGAGCACCACGTTGGCGGAGCTCTCCGGGAGATCCTCACCGAAGGCACGCTGATAGAACTCGGCCACCACCGAACGCTCTAGCTCGTCGCACTTGTTCAGGAAGGTCAACCGGAACGCCATGCCGACATTGCCGAAGATCTCGGCATTTTCGGCCCAGGTGATCACCGTGCGCGGGCTCATCACGGTCGACAGATCGCCATTGATGAAGGCCGAGCGCGTCATGTCGGCGACCCGCACCATCTTGTTGACGATGTCCTTGCCCTTGTCGTTCTTGTAATGCTTGGCCTTGGCCAGCACGATGGCGACTTCGTTGTCATGCGGCAGGTAGTTCAGCGTGGTCACGATCGACCAGCGGTCCATCTGCGCCTGGTTGATCTGCTGCGTGCCGTGATAAAGGCCGGTGGTATCGCCGAGGCCGACCGTGTTGGCGGTGGCGAACAGGCGGAAGGCCGGATGCGGGCGGATGACGCGGCTCTGGTCGAGCAGGGTCAGACGGCCCGAGCTTTCCAGCACGCGCTGGATGACGAACATCACGTCCGGCCGCCCGGCATCGTATTCGTCGAAGCAGAGCGCGACATTGTGCTGGTAGGCCCATGGCAGGATGCCGTCGCGGAATTCAGTGACCTGCATGCCTTCCTTCACGACGATCGCGTCCTTGCCGACGAGATCGATACGGCTGACATGGCTGTCGAGGTTGACGCGCACGCAGGGCCAGTTGAGGCGGGCGGCAACCTGCTCGATGTGCGTCGACTTGCCGGTGCCGTGATAACCCGACACCATGACGCGACGGTTGTAGGCAAAGCCGGCGAGGATCGCCATGGTGGTGTGCTGGTCGAACAGATAGTCCGGGTCGACATCCGGAACATGCTCCGTGGCCACCGAATAGGCTGGCACGACCATCTTGGATTCGAAGCCGAATTTTTCCTTCACCGACACCGTCGTGTCGGGCAGGTTGGCGATATCGCGATCGACCTTGTTCATGCGTCTCAACGTCTCCACGGGCGAAGCGTTGCGCTTCGCCGGCAACCCAAATTGTTCGGGGCGGTCATAAAACCTTTTCCAACCCGAGGATAGTTGGAAAAAGGCACGCCTCAGCTCAGCTTGAGCTCAACACAGGCCTGCCTGCTTGAGCACGCGATAGGCTTGCAGCACATCGCGGAACCGGTCTTCCGAACCTCTGTCGCCGCCATTCGCATCCGGATGGTGGCGCTTCACGAGTTCCTTATACCGCGCCTTGATCTCTTGGCCAGTCGCCTTTGTGTCAAGGCCAAGCGTTTCCAGCGCCTTGGCCTCAAGTGGCTTCGCCTTGCGTTCGCGCGGGGCGCCGTGGTCTCGCGGCTCATTGAACAGGTTGTAGGGGTCGCGCATGCGATTGTAGTAGCCGGCGCGGCCGGAACGCTGCTTCGCGAAATCGGGCGCGGTATGGGTGCCGCCATTGGTGCCCATGGTCCATGTCGGGCGATGCCCGGTCGCCGCTTCCTTCTGGAAACGCGCGATCTCGGAATCGGGAACGCCCGAAAAATAATTGAAGCCTTTGTTGTACTCGCGCACGTGGTCGAAGCAGAATTTGAAATACTGGCCTTCGGCCATGCGCCCCACAGGCGCACGATGCGTACCCGGTTCCTTGCAGCCATCCCACTGGCAGGTCGGTGCGCGCGACTTCAGCTCCGCGTCCTTTTCCGGGCGAATGCGGAGTTTTTCGAAATATTTTGGATAGGGCTTCATCTGACCCCATTTATGGGCTGTTCGCCCGACGATACAAGAATTGACATTTCGGCGATGATCGCCCTAACCGCTGAATCGCGGCTTAAACGGGGCGAACGACAGCCGGCCGGCGACGAAAATTGTTGGCGATCAAGCCTATGTGGTGAAGGAGAACGACAATGTCCATGCAGACGGCGATGGAAAAAAAGCTGACTGAAGCTTTTGCGCCCGAAAGACTGGCCATTGTCAACGAAAGCCACCTTCATGCTGGCCATCATCACGCCGAAAGCGATCATCATGCCACCTTCGACGGAACCGGTGAGACACATTTCCGCATCCGCATCGTCTCGCCTGCCTTTTCCGGCATGAGCCGCATCGAGCGCCATCGTGCCGTCAATGCCCTGCTGGCCGACGAGTTGAAAGCTGGCCTGCACGCCCTGGCGATCGAGCCGGCAGCCCCCGGCGAAAAGACGCGCTGGTAGTCCAAAACTTGAAACACTTCTGCTGTCGCCGAGAGTAGACGCCCTGCCTTCCGCTTGGGAAACTTCCAGGCTGGGGGAGATCAGCGACATGCCATTTCACACGCGACTGGCAGCGGAGACGCTGGCGACGGCGCTGCTGCTCGCCACGGTCATCGGCTCGACCATCATGGGCACGACATTGGCACCCGCCAATCCGGCCTTTGCGCTCTTTGTCACGTCGACCTCTACCGGCGGCATGCTGTTTGTGCTGATTTCCGCCTTCGGACCGGTGTCGGGCGCGCACATCAACCCTGTCGTCAGCTTCGGACTTGCCGCCACCGGCGACTTCGCCTGGCGCGAATGCCTTCCTTATTGCGCTGCCCAGATCATCGGCGCGATCATCGGCATCTGGGTGGCACATGCGATGTTCGAACAGCCCGTGTTGCAGCTCTCGGCGACGACACGCGACAGCTTCGGCCTATGGCTTTCGGAAGCGGTGGCGACATTCGGCCTGCTGCTGGTCGTGCTCGGCTGCGCTGCCCGCAAGCCCGCAGCGACTGCCGCAGCGGTCGGCCTCTATATCGCCGCCGCCTACTGGTTCACCGCGTCGTCTTCCTTCGCCAATCCTGCCATGACGCTTGCCCGCGCCTTCACCGCAACCGCGGCGGGCATCCGGCTCGGCGATGTCGCCGGCTGGATCATTGCGCAATGTCTCGGTGCTTTCGTGGCATGCCTTGTCGCGCGCCTGTTCTGGCCAAGGGCTACTGCAGCTTCGGAGCCTCTTGCTGCTGTATCTCTACAGACGCCGGCCTGATCCTGATCCGTGCGATGCGGTTCTTGTCGCGCTTCATCACCAGGAAGCGCTTGCCGTGGAAGGTGAAAGCCTGCTTCTCGACCGGGATCGACTGCGCCTCGTGAATGATGAGGCCGGCGATCGTCGTCGCCTCCTCATCAGGCAGCGTCCACCCCAGCGCCCGGTTGAGGTCGCGGATCGATACCGTGCCTTCCACCACCACGGAGCCGTCGGCTTCCTGCTTCACGCCCTGGACATCGATGTCGTGCTCGTCGGAAATTTCCCCGACGATTTCCTCGATGATGTCCTCCAGCGTCAGCAACCCTTCCACCTCGCCATATTCGTCGACGACGATGGCGATATGGGCGCGCCGGCGCAGGAACGCGTTGAGCTGCTCCTCAAGGCTGGTCGTGTCCGGCACGAACCAGGGCTTCGCTGCGATCTTCAGGATGTCGATCTTCGAAAAATCATTGTCGACTTCGTTGAGCGCCCGCAGCAGATCCTTTGCGTGAAGAATTCCGACGATGTTGTCGAGCGAACTCTTCCACAATGGCAGCCTGGTGTGCGGGCTCTGCAGCACTTCGCGCACGATCGCCTCCGGCGCGTTGTCGGCGTTGACGGAGCGCATGTTGGTGCGATGGACCATGACGTCGGAGACTTCCAGCTCGCGCAGCGCCAGCAGCGCCTCGACCCGGTTGCGATCCTCTTTCATGGCTTTCGCTTCGCTGCGCAGCCGCGAGATCACCGCGCGCGCCTCCTGCTGCGTCAGGCGTCGCCGCTTCCGGCTGATCAGTTGCAGGCCGAACGAAGCAAGCAGGGGCTTGCGGAACAGGACGGCCAGCAACGCCAAGACAACCAGCCCGGCGGCAATGATCCATCCCGCCATTTCGCTCATTCGAGGCTGTCCCGCAGGAACGCCACCACTTCCGAGGCCGGCACATCCCTGGCGATGAAGGATTGGCCGATGCCGCGTGTCAGGATGAAGGTCAATGCGCCGCGCGACACCTTCTTGTCCTGGGTGATGTAGTCGAACAGTTTTTCCGGGCCCGGCAGTTCGCCTGGAATGTCGGCGACACGCGTCGGCAAGCCGACTGCCTTGAGATGGGCTTCGACACGTGCCGCGTCGTCCTGGCTCGCCAGGTTCAGCCGCGCGGAGAACCGATGCGCCAGCACCATGCCGATCGACACACCTTCGCCGTGCACCAGCCTGGCACCATCATAGGCAGTCGCTGCCTCCAGCGCATGACCGAAGGTGTGGCCGAGATTGAGCAGAGCGCGGTCGCCGGTTTCGAATTCGTCGCGTGCCACCACATCGGCCTTGGCCCGGCAGGCTTCTGCGATGGCCTCGATACGGGCATCGCCGCCGTCAAAGACCTCCTGCCAGTTCTTCTCCAGCCAGGCAAAGAAGGCAGGCCGGTCGATCAGACCGTATTTGGCGAGTTCGGCATAGCCTGCGCGAAATTCGCGGATTGGCAGTGTATCCAGCACACCGCTGTCGGCGAGCACCAGCTTCGGCTGATGGAAGACACCGATCAGGTTCTTGCCGCGCGCGCTGTTGATACCGGTTTTGCCGCCAACCGAAGAATCGACCTGGGCAAGCAATGAGGTCGGGACCTGCACGAAATCCATGCCGCGCCGCACGATGCCTGCGGCGAAGCCGGCCAGGTCGCCGATCACGCCGCCGCCCAGTGCGACAACAGCATCGCGGCGCTCCAGCTTCGCCCCCAGGACCGCGTCGACCACTTCCTGCAGATGCTCGAAGCTCTTGGTTTTTTCACCGGCCGGCAAGATGACGGTCTCGGCAACGGCCACCCCGCCGCTTTCCAGCCCGCTCTTCAGCGTTTCGAGATGGCTCGCCGCGACATTTTCGTCGGTAACGATCGCCACACGAGTGCCCGGCAGGCGGGAAGAAACGGTCTTGCCGGCACGGCCGAGCAAGCCGGGACCGATCATGATGTCATAGGCGCGGTCACCCAATCCGACCTCGACGGTGACGGTCCTGCTCATGCCTGCCCCTCGCCGACGGCAACAGCCGTCTGGATGTTGAAATGACCGCACAGTGCCGCGATCACTTCCTCGGCGATCACTTCCTTGCGTTCGTCGCGGGTCGGCACGGTGATATCGGCCAGCGCATAGGTTGGATAACGGTCATCCATCAGTTTCTGCAGCGTGGCGCGCGGGTTGGCGGTCTTCAGCAGCGGGCGGTTCTGCTTCTTGGACACTCGGTCCATCAGAAGATCGAGATCGGCTTTCAGCCACACGGAAATGCCATGTGAAGCGATCGCTTCACGTGTCTGCGCGTTCATGAAAGCGCCGCCGCCGGTGGAGAGCACCTGCGGCCCTTGCTCCAAAAGGCGCAGGATGACCCGCTGCTCGAGCGCCCGGAATTCCGTCTCGCCATAACGTTCGAAAAGCTCGGGGATGGTCATGCGCGACACACCCTCGATCTCCTGGTCGCTGTCGATGAAGGTGAGCCCGAGTGCTCCGGCCGTCTTGCGGCCGATTGCCGTCTTGCCGGCCCCCATCAGCCCGACAAACACGATCGAACGGCCACCAAGCCGCTCGATCAGCGCGACGCGGCTTTCGTCCTGCGGAATGGCGGCTTGCGGGTTCATTGCCGGCGTATCGACATGAAAAGCCCCTTTGCGTCAAGCGGCGCACGTGGCGAACTGCCCTTGAAATGGCGGAATCGCCGTCCCATAACGGGACGTTTCCGGCAACACCACAGAATCAAGGCGCCACCAGAACCCATGCCGACCCTGTTCCGCCTCGTCGTGACCCTGGCGATCCTGGCCGGCCTTGCCTACGGCACGATGTTCGCTCTGGTGATGTTCGTTTCGCCCAAGCAGGCCGAGCTTTCGGTGCGCATCCCGGCCGAAAAGCTCAACCCGAAGAAAAACTAGTCAGCGAAAGAGCCTGCACCATGAGCAGTGCCGCCCGCATCGAAGCCTTCCTCGAGATGATGAGTGCCGAGCGGGGTGCTGCCGAGAACACGCTGGCCAGCTATCGCCGCGATCTCGAAGATGCCGCCTCTGCCATCAGGGGTGGCCTGGCCAATGCCGCCCCGGGCGACATCCGCGGCTATCTCGACGGCATCGCGGCGCAGGGCTTTGCGCCGACATCACAGGCACGCAAGCTTTCGGCGCTGCGCCAGTTCTTCAAATTTCTCTACGCCGAAGGCCTGCGCCAGGACGATCCCACCGGCACGCTGGACAGCCCGAAGAAAGGCCGCCCGCTGCCCAAGACGATGGGCGAGGCCGAAGCAGGCCGCCTGCTCGACCGCGCCGCCGCCGAAGCGAAGGAACCGCCGTCGGGCAGCGATCCCCTTGCCGCACTCAGGCTGCATGCGCTGGTGGAAGTGCTCTACGCCACGGGATTGCGCGTTTCCGAACTTGTCGGCCTGCCGGTGACGGTGGCACAGCGTGACGACCGCTTCTTCATGGTGCGCGGCAAGGGCAACAAGGAACGAATGGTGCCGCTTTCGACCAAGGCCCGCCTCGCCATGACCGCATGGCTGGCCGCCCGCGCCGGGGTAGCGGCCTATGCCGAAAGCGCTTTCCTGTTTCCCTCCTCGTCCGACAGCGGCCACCTGCCCCGCCAGGTCTTCGCACGCGACCTGAAAGGCCTGGCAGCCCGCGCCGGCATCGCGGCGTCGAAGATATCCCCGCACGTGCTGCGGCATGCCTTCGCCAGCCATCTCCTGCAGAACGGCGCGGACCTGCGCGCCGTTCAGCAATTGCTCGGCCATGCCGACATTTCGACCACGCAGATATACACCCATGTTCTCGAGGAAAGGCTCGTTCGGCTGGTCAACGATCACCATCCGCTTGCCGACTAGGCCCGGTGTCGCTATGTGAGGGCGACGTTTCACAGCTCGGAACTGCCGTTACGGCTTCCTGTCCATCTGTTTTCCGGCGCAGCGGTCCCCTCACGAATGTACAATTATCTCGACTTCGAAAAACCGGTTCAGGACCTCGAGGGCAAGATCCTCGAACTGAAGAAGCTTGCCGAGAGCGGCGAGGCCGTCGATGTCGCCGACGAGATCGCGCGGCTGGAAAAGCGGGCGCGCGAAGCGCTGCGCGAGGCTTACAAGGCGTTGACGCCATGGCAGAAGGTGCAGGTGGCGCGCCACCCCGACCGGCCGCATTGCCTCGACTACATCAGCGGCCTGTTCACCGATTTCACCCCACTGGCCGGTGATCGCGGCTTCGGCGAAGACCAGGCCATCGTCTGCGGTTTCGCCCGCTTCCGTGGAGAATCGGTCGCCGTCATCGGTCAGGAAAAGGGCTCCGACACCGCCAGCCGCCTGAAGCACAATTTCGGCTCGGTCCGCCCAGAGGGTTACCGCAAGGCGGTGCGGGTCATGGAAATGGCCGACCGTTTCAAGGTACCGCTGGTCACGCTGGTCGACACAGCCGGCGCATTCCCGGGCGTCGATGCCGAGGAACGCGGCCAGGCCGAGGCGATCGCTCGTTCGACATCGGCAGGCCTTGCGTTGAAAGTGCCGTCGATCTCGATCGTCATCGGCGAAGGCGGTTCGGGCGGCGCGATCGCGATTGCGACCGCCAACCGCGTCTACATGCTCGAGCATGCGATCTATTCGGTGATTTCGCCCGAGGGTGCGGCTTCCATCCTGTGGCGCGACACCACGCGTTCGAAGGATGCGGCGACGAACATGAAGATCACCGCGCAGGACCTGCTCGAGCTCAAGATCATCGACGCCATCATTCCCGAACCGCTCGGCGGCGCTCATCGTGAGCCCGAAAAGGTGATCGGCGCCACAGGCGACCTGATCGCCAGGACGATGCAGGACTTCGCCAGCTCAAACGCCGATTTCCGCGAGCAGCGCCGCGAGAAATACCTCGCCATGGGGCGTTCGCTCTGACGAATTGACCGGAACGGACGGTATCGCCGGCAGCACAGCCGTCAGGCCGCGCGGAGCCTGATGGTTCAAAATGTGGCGAAGAACCTGTTTTCCGCCACAAAAATGCCGTCGCTTTCGGCTCAGTCACTTTGTCGGGAAGACTGCCGGCGCTGCTTGCAGTAAGGAAATTTCAAGGTTAACGGGCTTAGGGTCCATCGATGTTCGGGGTAACGCCTGGGCCTTGAGGCCCGTGGCGTACAATTGGAAGACGACAGCGCATCCATGTTCGCGAAACTTGCACGCACCGGCTTCATGATCAGCGTTCTTGCCGTGGCCGGCTGCAACGAAAAGTCGGTTGCCGACTTCGTACCGCAGGGTGCCAACAAGCAGTTGCCGGAAAAGATCCTGGCCGACATGCGCGCCAAGGGCATGAATCGCGAGTCACCGATCGTCGGGCGCATTTTCAAGGAAGAGAATGTCGTCGAGGTCTGGAAGCAGAAGACCAACGGCCGTTACGAAATCATCGCCAGCTATCCGATCTGTCGCTATTCTGGCAAGCTCGGCCCGAAATACACCGAGGGCGACCGCCAGGCGCCTGAAGGTTTCTACACGGTGCGCCCCGGCCAGATGAACCCGAAGTCTGGCTATCATCTCTCCTTCAACATCGGCTACCCGAATACCTATGATCGCGCCAACGGTCGCACCGGCTCCAATCTGATGGTGCACGGCGCCTGTTCGTCGTCAGGCTGCTATTCGATGAACGACCCGCAGATCGAAGAGATCTATGCTTTCGCGCGCGACGCCTTCAAAGGCGGCCAGACCGAATTCCAGATCCAGGCCTATCCCTTCCGCATGACCGCTGCCAACATGGCGCGCTACCGCAGCGATCCGAACTACGATTTCTGGAAGATGCTGAAGGTGGGGTACGACAATTTCGAGATCACCAAGGTGCCGCCGAAGGTCGACGTCTGCGAGAAGCGTTATGTCTTCAACCAGGTCGCGCCCGACGGCCAGAAGTTCAATCCGACCGGCGCGTGCCCGACCAGCACCACGCCGGACCCGCTCAAGGTCGCCTACGGCGCCTATCAGAAGAACTATGACGCTGCTTTTGCCAGCGCCATGAACAGTTCCACCCCGGCGGCGCCCAAGGCCTCGATCGCCGGGGTCAAGGAAGCCAACCTGGTCTCTGACTGGACCAAGCGCCGCGCCCGCGGTGAACGCATCACCATCGATCCGCCGTCGATGAACCACGATGGTTCGGTGACCGAAACCACCACGCGCATGGGCCGTATCGATTCCCCGGCCGGACGCAAGATGGCGGCGCTCGAGGCCGAGCAGGCCGCCAAGAAGAAGGCCGAGGAAGAGAAGAAGGCGGCGATCGCCTTCGCCAAGGCCGAAAAGGAACGCATCAAGGCTGAAGCCCTGGCCGCCAAGGAAGCTGCCAAGAAGAAGGCTTCCGAGCCGGCAGAGACCTTGACGGCTCAGGTGCAACCCGCGCCGGAGGTGCCGGTCGAGGACGAGAGCCGTCTGTCGCAGATGAAGAAGAAACTGCTCGGCATGTTCGGCGGTTGAGCGGCATGCCGCAGGAAACCGGTGCCGGGACAGCCGCAATCTACGACCTCAAGGGGCTGAACTGCCCGTTGCCGGTCCTGAGGGCGCGCAAGCGGCTGACGGACATGCAACCCGGCGGCCTGTTGTGGCTGGAAACCACCGATCCGCTCGCCGTCATCGACATCCCTGCCTTCTGCAGCCAGAGCGGCCACCGTCTGGTCGAGACCGCAGCCATGCCGGGGGGCCACCGCTTCCTGGTCGAGCGCGGCGCTTAGAGCGCTTCTGCTCTACGGAAACGCTTCAGCTCCTTGTTTTGCACATTTCCGGGCGGAAAACCGTTACGCACTTTTCGTGGAATTGCTCTCGCTTTCTACGGCTTGAGCGCCCGGAAGCTGCGACATTTCAGAGCCCGGCAATCGCCAGCGGATTGTTCGTAAGGGCGTCTCGATCCGGCGTGTCGATGGCCGGACGATCGGTCAGCGCCGAAAACAGCCGCCGCACATAGTCTTCCGGCATATCGAGCGTGATCAGCACCAGCCGCGTACCCCGCTGGCCATCCGGCCATGCCGGCAGACGTGCCGGTGGGTGCAGCAGCTTCTGCACGCCGTGCACGACCAGTGGCCGTTCCGGATCTTCCTTCAACTCGATCACGCCCTTCATGCGCAGGAGATGCTCGCCATGCGTGGAACGCAGCAGGTCGAAGAACATCTCGATCGCCGCGAATGCCACCGGGCCGTCATGCACCAGTGAAAAGGTCCTCACCCGCGCGTCGTGGCGATGCCCATGGTGATCATGATCATGGTGATGGTGATGGTGATCGTGGTCATGGTGGTGATGATCCTCCGCGGCTTCTCCCAGCCAGCGCGCGACATCGGCGCCTTTGGCGGCCGGATTGTAGAGGCCGCAGTCGAGCAACGCTGCGGCGCCGGCAGTCTGAACATCGAGAAGCCGGGCGCCTGGATTGATATCCTTCAGCCGCGCCGTCAGCGATGCGACCTGTCCGGCATCGGCGAGATCGGCTTTGGTGAGCACCAGCCGGTCGGCCATGGCCGCCTGCTTCAGCGCCTCGACATGGGCATCGAGTGTCGCGTCGCCATTGACCGCATCGACCAGCGTGACGACGCCGTCGAGGCGGAAAGCCTGAACCAGAGCCGGATGCGCCATGATCGATTGCAGAACCGGTGCCGGGTCGGCGAGGCCGGTCGTTTCGATGATGACGCGTGCCAGTCTCTCGATGCGCCCGGTCTGCAAGCGATCGACGAGATCGGCCAGTGTATCGACCAGCTCGCCACGCACCGTGCAGCACAGGCAGCCATCGGAAAGCTGGATGATGCCGTCGGAGGCCTGTTCGACCAGGAGATGGTCGATGGCGATGTCGCCATATTCGTTGATGATGACGGCGGTGTCGGTGAGCGCTGGATCTTTCAGCAGGCGATTGAGCAGCGTGGTCTTGCCGGCGCCCAGGAACCCCGTCACCACGGTAACGGGAATGGGAAAAGTCGCGCCGCTCATGATGCCTGCCTCACTGCTGGAGCGTTTCCGTGAAAAACGGAAACGCTCTAATTGGCCGTCTTGACCGGCTGATCGCCCTGCATGCCGGTCGCGACCGGAGCCACGAAGGCTGGAGTCGGACGGTCCGGCCGCCAGACAGGAACCGGTACATTGGCGGCCTTGCCGCTTTCGGGAACCGTATCGGCGACTTCGACGCGGCCGATCATCGCCCTTGGCACTGGTCCCGTCGCACCGCCGAGGCTGACCGCGACCAGCCTGGGATTGACGAGCTTTTCGCGCCAGGGCGATTTTGGCGCCTTGGCGTCGGGGGCCGGAGCCGCCTCCGATTGCGCCTCTTTCGGTTGCTTCTTGCAGACTTCTTCCTGCATGTCGTTGACCGCCAGCGTGTCGCCATAGGGCTGCAGGGAGGCAAGGCTGGCGGATGTCGTCATCGACGTGCCGAAACCCTGGTCGAGCAGCTTCGCAGCGGCATCGGCGCGTGCGATCGCTGATTTCTCGCCCAGCACCACGGCGGCCAGCGTGCGGCCGTTGCGCGTCGCCGTGCCAACCATGTTGAAGCCCGACGGACAGACGAAACCGGTTTTCATGCCGGTGGCGCCGGGATAGCGGCCGACCAGCAGATTGTAGTTCGGGATCTTCTTCTTGCCGAGCGAAAGTCCTTCGATCGAGAACCATGGCTGGTATTGCGGGAAATCACGGCGCAGCGCCGTCACCAGCAGCGCGATGTCGCGCGCGGTCGTGTACTGGTCGGGCGAGAACAGGCCGTTCGGATTGACGAAATGCGTGCCGGTCATGCCGAGTTGAGCGGCGGTGGCATTCATGCGCGCGGCAAAGTCTTCCTGCGTGCCACCGATATTCTCGCCGATCGCCATGGCGACGTCGTTGGCCGACTTGGTGATCATGATCTTGACCGCCGTATCGAGCCGCAGCACCGAGCCCGGCTTGAATCCCATCTTCGACGGCGGCTGGCTGCTGGCCAGCTTGGTCATGCGGATCGGCGAATTGAGCGCTGCTTCGCCGTTCGCGATCGCCTTGAAGGTGACATAGGCGGTCATCAGCTTGGTCAGCGAGGCAGGATACCAGCGCTTGAAGGCGTCCTGATGTTCCAGGATGCGGCCGTTGTCGAGGTCGAACAGCACGGCCGGATTGGCCTGGGCCTGCTGCGCCGCGAGGGCGGTCATAAACACCGCGCCTGCCGACAGAATCTTGAGCAAATGCCTTGGCCTCATCATCCGTTCCGAAATCGCTCTTGCCGTCATCACCCTGGTCTCCGTAAGATTTGCCCACGGATCGTCAGGTTTCGTCATTCGGCCACCTCCTGGCCGCAATGTCGCGCTGCTATCTAGCCTATGTGACATCACCAAGGCAAAGCATAGGGCGATCACAATTCTGTCCACGCCGGATTGAGACCGGACCAACAGCGAGTTTGAGACCTATGCCCATTCTGAACCGCGCCGCCGAACTGCAGGAAGAGGTCGCCGGCTGGCGTCGTCACATCCACCAGAAGCCGGAACTGAATTTCGACGTGTTCGAGACCGCGGCCTTCGTCACCGAGAAACTCAAGGAATTCGGCTGTGACGAGGTGGTGACCGGCATCGGCAAGACCGGCGTGGTCGGCATCATTCGCGGTGGCAAGGGCAACGGCTCCACCGTCGGTTTGCGCGCCGACATGGACGCGCTGCCGATCACCGAGACCACCGGCAAGCCTTATGCCTCGCAGACACCGGGCAAGATGCACGCCTGCGGCCATGACGGCCACACCGCCATGCTGCTGGGTGCGGCCAAGTACCTTGCCGAGACGCGCAATTTCGCGGGCTCGGTCGCCGTCATCTTCCAGCCCGCCGAAGAAGGCGGCGGCGGTGGCAACGAGATGGTCAAGGACGGCATGATGGACCGTTTCGGCATCCAGAAGGTGTTCGGCATGCACAACATGCCAGGCCTGCCGGTTGGCCAGTTCGCCATCCGTCCGGGCCCGATCATGGCGGCAACCGCCGAATTCACCATCACCGTCAAGGGCCGCGGCGGCCATGCGGCGATGCCGCACGGCACCATCGATCCGATCGTCATCGCCAGCCAACTGGTCGGCGCCCTGCAGACGATCGCCTCGCGCAACACCGATCCGGTCGAATCGGTCGTCGTCTCGGTCACCAAGTTCCATGCCGGCGATGCCTACAACGTCATCCCGGAAGCCGCCGAGATCGCCGGGACGGTGCGCTCGCTGAAAAAGGACGTTGCCAGGAAGGCCGAACAGCGCATCCGCCAGCTCTGCGCCGGGCTTGCCGCCGCCCACGACACGACGATCGAGGTCGACTACGACGCCAATTATCCTGTCACCTTCAACCATCCCGACGAGACCGTTTTTTCCGGTGATATCGCCGCCGAGGTGGCCGGCGACGCCCAGGTGCAGCGGGCGATCCAGCCGGTGATGGGTGGCGAGGATTTCTCCTACATGCTGGAAGCGCGCCCCGGCGCTTTCATCTTCATCGGCAATGGCGAGAGCGCCGGCCTGCATCACCCCGCCTATGATTTCAACGACGAGGTCATTCCGCATGGGGTCAGCTACTGGGTGAAACTCGCCGAAAAGGCGCTGGCCGCCTGATAATCGACCATCCCGCGCCTTGAACCATCATCTGCCGGGCGAGCCTTCCAATTTGGCCGCCCGGTACTTGGCGAAGCGGCGCGAAACGGCTATGTGTTCGCCCGCGTGGTCCCGTAGCTCAGTAGGATAGAGCGGCAGATTCCTAATCTGTAGGTCACAGGTTCGATTCCTGTCGGGATCACCAGTTTTTTCAATAGCTTAACTGGTTGATGCCGTACTTTTTTGTCAATTAGTACGGCAATTAATACGGCAACTTAGTGAAAGAATCGGGCTGAGGGGGCTTCCTAGCCAGGCGTCCTTGCCATGGCCGAGGGTCGGGCGTTCTAGTCGCCTTCCCTGCGCCGCACCGGGTGAAGATGATATCAGCGACAGGCTGATCGCGTCAGCGTCCCTCAATCCCTCCTTGATCAGGCAAGGAACGGGGTCGACGGGAACGAGCTTGCAGGCGAGATAGCGTCTCTGGCCGACGAGAATCTAGAACCGACCGTCCGCAAGCGGGCGGACCGTCAGCGGTGAGAGTAGACCCTTTTCGCGAATGCTGGCGGCGAGTTCCTCGACATTCGAGTCGTCCTGGCCGGCGTCGAGCGCCTTTCGGACATTCAAGGTCGAGATGACAAGCCGGGCCAGGGGAACGGGCGTGGTGTGCATTTGGTCGTGCCAGTCGTTGAACGTCCCGATCGGCACTTCACGCCGTACCGCCGAATAAAAGCCGACCCGCCGGCGCTTACCGTCGGCCGCGGCAATTTTGGTCTCGACCAGGAGGCCTGATCGGGGCGCCATAGGTCGGCCTTCGCTGCCGCCGGCCCTCCGGCGAATTGCGACATGGCTGGCAAGCGCCCGAACCGCGTGCTTGCGATGCCAGCCCGGCACCGCGCACAGCTCGTTGAGAATGTGCCCCTTATCTGCCCGCCCTGCAGATCGATAGCGGTCTACCACCGCCGTGATCTCGCGCCGCGCACCCATACTGATCCGTCCTGCCATCGGCGACACCGATCCGATTCGGTATCGCCGCCCCAATCCTGACGGTCAGTTCTCCGGTAACTTGATGAGGCAATGCGCCCTACTTTCTTTGCAGAATTTGCAAACAATGCGCCCGCTCAGCTTTGGCTGGGCGGGCTTTTTGTTTTTGCCTTCGTTGCCATATTATCTTGAGCGAATGGGGCACATTCTATGGACCGGACCGAAATCACCTCCTCGCGAATGAAGGCGTTCACTCTGTCTGTCGTTGGCCTTGGTTTCGTTCTTTGCGGGATCGTGGGGCGTGAGAGAATTGGCGAAGAGTGGTTTTGGCTTGGCCAGATTTTCTTCGGTCTCTGTTCTCTCACTTTCCTGTGGGTGGTGATCCGGCCTCATAAATTGTTGCTCGATGATGAGGGTGTCACCCTGTCCGGTGGGCTTCATTGGTCGCCGAGGAGCGTGCCGTGGCGCAACATTGAAGAGTTTGTCACCAAGTCCGGCCTTAGAGGCACAACATTGATCGGGATTAGGTTTCGGTCGGGTGCTAAGCACGAGGGCTTGGCACGCTGGGTTGGCGCGAATGATGTTATCCCCGGTGGCTGGCGGCAATCGAACGAAGAGATGGTCAGCTATCTCAATGTTTGCCGCATAATCGCGATGAACCGAACGGCGAAGTCTACCTAGTCTCGCAGGCTCCGGCCGATAATGTTTAGGCCCCTTGCCGACCTTGGCTGAGGCGGAGCTTGGCGCACTCTATGTCGCGCTCGGAGAATTCTGTCGGAAATTTAACCACCGCAGCTTCAACACTCCAGTCGACGAGCTCGAGCTCGATCAGGCGTTGGAAATCTCCATGAATGTCTTCGCCGGTTACGAGCTTAGAGATCGCACGCTTCATCTCGTAAGTGTCGAGCAGCTTGATGAAGCCGCTTGGATCGAAACCCTTCGCTGCACCACGGCGGATGCCTTCATAGACAAAGGCCCTCAGTTCCTGGCTTGCGCGATCTTCCATGCAGTGGTCCTCCGGTTGGCCGGCGCAGGGGGGAACAGCAATCTCATTGCGCCGGCCATGGCATCGGCGCGGGAGCAAGCCAGAGCCAATGCAGCTTTATCGCGAAGTATACGGCTGAGCATCTTCCAATTGGAGGAAGCGGAGTAGTCTGAGTGGGTTTTGTCGTTAGTTGGGACGGGAATTGTCACCAGTGCCGAGTTGCTTACGATGACCAATGCTGGAAGCGGAACTGTTCCAGCCAATGGATGCGGCTCTCAAACATTTTCCTAGATAGCTGGTTGGCGCGATTTTCAAGCGGACCTGACACCGTTCGATCTCTGCGTCCAATTCGGCAAGGCTTAGCTTTGCCAAGTCCTTTTCGTATTTGATGACACCGCTTCGGTTGCGCATGAAAATAGCCTTCGTTGGAGCGGCCGGCCGGTTGTTTCTTACATCGGGAGATATACCAGCCGACCGCCGCGCGCGAGGCGCATCTAGATCTTAACTCCAGAAATTGTTCGCCGCCAAGACAACGAGACCAACCAAGCATCCGAAGAAATATAACAAGCCGATCCAGACAACGATTTTCCTCATTGGCGGGTCGAGCTGTTTGGGGGCGTTCCAGGCTGCAATTTCTCAGCTATATCGTTGAGCAAACCGGCCCTTTCCTGGCAGATCCAGAAAAGCTGCTCTGCGACGTAAGGCGATAGGGCATCCTCGCTCAAGGTCCAACGGCGCAGTGTGTTGGTGGTGACGTTCAGGTCTCGCGCAAGGTCGGATTGCCATCGCGGCCCATACAGCGCCTCGCCAGCTTCCTTCAGGAGTTTTCCGCTCATCAGATGATCTCTCTGCGCTTCAGGCGCGCGTCCGAACCCATACGATCGTGCAAGCGACAAGCGCTACCGCTAAAGCCTGAAACCATCGGCGTTCCCAAAACCGCGTTGGGCGTTCCCAGTTATAGCGCGACATTACAAGTCTCTCCCCGCCTCGGGCGATCTAAGCGGCTTTCGCCTGGCATCGCAATGAGCGCCGACGCCAAGAGAGTGCCAGCCGACGAACCCCGATAGTCATCAAAGATTGTTTTTATCTGCAACGCGTCCTGCCTCCCGGATCGGGTGCCGCGGGAATTGCGCAGCGAAAAGAGGGGCTCTTTGCCCTTCCCCTTCAATCCTTTCAATTCTTTCCACAACTGGAATTCTGGGCAGAACTGGAGTGGGAGAATGGCGCAGGGAGGAGAAGCCGATCACCATTAGATGGCGCGGGTGGTTTTCACTTCCAGAAGGATCATCGAATGCTGTCGACCGTTGATGCAGCGCCTACCCGAGTTCACCGCGTGGTTCGTAGGCACAATGACTGGACAACGAAGGAACACGAGGTCGTCATTAGCCACTGGCCTGACGTCGACGCTATTCATCGCCTGATACCGCATAGGACCAGGGTCGCCATCCAAAGCTTCGCCAGCAAATGCAATCTGACGAAGGAAATTCTCTCCTGGACAGGCACACAAGACAGCCTGCTGAGGAAGCGTGTTCGAGAGGGAGTGCCCAGGAGGGCTATAGCCACCGAGTTGGGTATGACCCTCAATCAGGTGGCCAATAGAATGCAGTACGCCGGATTGCACTACGAAAAGAAGCCGCCTGAGCCTTCCGGAAACCGCTTAATGGATGCGGTACTCCGCCGTGCTTTCGACCTCAACCTGAGCAGGCGGGATCTTGATGCGGAATGTGGAGGGAAAGGAGAGCCCTTTCGCCGCTGGACCCCTACCCGGAAAATCAGCATCGAGAAAGTAAGGAACGCCGTCAAGTATCTGGGCGGTGAGCTCGACGTCGTTTGGGAGCCATTGGAAAGCTGATGGACAGCCACAAGCGCTTTGTGATCGACAAGGTACTGCGGCTGCGTATTGAACTCACGGTCGAGAACTTAATCACCCTGCTGGACAGGATTGACCGCGACCCAGATTTGGAACCGGATCCAATCGAGGAGCAACATGATCAAGAGGCTGATCCGGCGGAAGACGGCATTGCCGACAAGGCCGCGATGAAGTTCGTCGTGGCGGAAACAGCGAGGCGAAAACGCAAGGCACGCCGGTAGCATATCGCCGGCTCCCTCTTCGAGCCGGCACCCGGCCCAAATGATACTCCCATGTGAGTATTTGGTGAGTGGCGCGTGATCAATCCAGGCCAGACTTCGTCGCAAGTCATTGATATATAATGGCGCATCACCCCAGGCAATGACAACTGCAAACGACCATATCTTCTCCGTAGCGATTTATTTCGATCACTGACACAGTTTCCGTCGCCGCTCGCTTTACGGCTGAGCGTCACCTAACGCCGACACAATCTCTGCGTCATCTCGACCCTCGATCCATCCATTTATGGCAACGGCGCGATTGGAACCGAGTCAATCAGCTTCCTCGATAGGTCTGTCGGTAAGAATTTGGCCAAGAATTGGTGACGTGAAGCTGCTGTGTCTGAGCCGGTTTAAAGAGTGGAAGCGTCGACGTATTCAAGATTGGCAGCGGCGAGGACAATGACTTTAATCAGGCCTGCAACGGCGCGTGGACGTGCCCAGATACCAAGTGAGGCCGAAAGCAGGGGATGTTCAACGGTCACATGCCCTCGATGTCGCTTACTCATAAAGGTCGAGAATGCTGACAGCGTCGCCGAAGAGTTTGCTGTGCCATGTAGTCACTGCGGAAAAAGGTCTATCTACGCAATAGGAGATATAAAACTTCGGAGGCCGTCCACACCAACTCGGAAAGGCGCTTTGAGAAATGATTTGGAATAGTCAGAAACCAGGTTTCGTGGACAAAGTTTGACGAGTGACTCGGCTTTGATTCAAGGGCTGGCTTTTGGGAACCGGCTTGAGCGTGCAGATCGGATTGTGGGATGATGACCCGCTTGTTGACTTTTGATGACTCCCTGAGTTTTTCACCGCAGTTTCCAGCGTGTCATCGAACGAGATGTTCTGCCACAACGGCTCCTCTTAGATTTTGACCTCATCCTGCCCCCCAGAAGGGACGACGACCTGGAAAAGGACTACCAGGCCACGCTCTACAGGTCCGGCCGGTGCGAAAGCTCAGATTTAGCCAAGCGTACAACAACCCTTGGAACCTGCGGACTGCCATTTCAATCGCCCCACGCCGAGGCAGCGAACGTGGCCTTGATGGCCTCCAGCGATATCTTGAGTGCTTCCGAAAACACCCTGCCCTTCTGCCAGGTCGCGACGTAGTGATAGAGGGCCGAGGGTTCCACCGGCCGCGTCTGCAGGCCGAATACCGCGTATTCGCGTGCCAGGATTTCGTTGGTAATAGACACGCCAAGTCCTGCCGAAACGAAGCCTGCTTCGTGGCCGCTGGAGTCGTATTCGACCAGTATGTCCGGCTCGATGCCTTCGAACCGCAGCGCGTTCATGTTCATCTGGTGCGAGGCGAAACGGGGATCGATGTCGACGATCGTTTCGTCGGCGAGATCCTGCGCCTCGACGCGCTCAAGTTTCGAGAAGCGATGGCCGGGATGGAACATGCAGACGTTGCGCGCCGATCCGAGTGGCGCCCAATCGAACAGACGCGGATCGACAGGAAGCCGCGATATTGCAAGATCCGCGCGGCCGGCGAGGATGTGCTCGCCGATCTGTTCATAAGTTCCCGAAATCGTCCGGACATTCAAACTCGTTTTCGTGCGGATGATCGCAACCACTTTTGGAAGAGTGACGAAACCGAAAACAGCAGGCGTGGCGATGGCGATGCGCTGCCGGCCGTCATTCTTCATCGCAAAGATCGAGGCTTCCAGCCGCTCGAGGGAGTTCAGCGCCAGCTCGACGTTACGCAGCAATTCCCAGGCCTGCTGCAGGGGCTGGATACGATTGGTCGAGCGTTCGAACAGAGCAACCCCGAGGGTGGCCTCCAACTGCTTGACGTGCTGGCTGATCGCCGGCTGGCTGACACCCAGCACGGCTGCGGCACGTCGGGTTGAGCCGGCGCGCAGCACTTCGCGGAAGACTTGCAGCTGCCGGAGCTTCAATCCGTTGTGCAACAACTCCATTTCGCGTCCCTGACAAACCGGCCGAGTTCGGGCGTCGATCCATGCCCCCGGGTGAAAGCTGTAACTCGCTGGAAACAATCTCGAATCCCCTACACTATAGTCATTATAGTGACTGGTAAAGTCGGCCATTTGCTTATCGCTATGCGCGCATGCGGCTGGTGAAGATATTCGGAGCAAATGTGCGCAGGGTTCGCCTGCAGCGCAAAATGACTCTGGAGGCTCTCGCCGCCGAAGCCGACCTTGCTTACAGCTACGTGGGTGGGATCGAGCGAGGGCAGCGTAACCCCAGCCTGGGCGTTGTCGAGCGGATCGCGAAAGTGCTGGATACCGACCCGCAGACACTGATGCTCGACCGCCCCTGGGATTGAACCGCTCTCGGGCGGCTACCTGTGCGGCCTCCGCGATGACAGTCGGCATCGGCCCCAGAGGTGCTCCGAGTGCCTTTCCTTCGCGCGACCGGAGGGCCAGGGTCGAAAAGGATGCCGCGGCGCACCTGCGGACGTCCACACGTCGAAGAGCACCGCGCCCAGCCAGACGCACAAGATCCTTGCAAGGCCGGCGTCACCGCGTCCGACGCTCGTGCAGGTGGTTGGTGCCGGCAGGCACCGAGGCCTTGATGTCAGCTTCACCGGCTATCGGATCCCCCGAGAAGACGACACCGTACCGGATCCCCCACCTACATCTCACCGGCGGCCTAGCTCAGGCTGGATCAAGCAGAAATATATGATCAACTGTCGATTGTATTACGAGATCATATAACCTCACATTATAGTGCAAATAGTTCAATTTATAGATTGAACGTCGAATAATTGGCTATATCGTTACGTTATTGGTGAAAATTAACCTTGAGATAGCTGATTTACAATCAGCAACCTCTGATTAGCGATCAAGCAATCCAGATCACGATCTGGTTCATTCGAAAAAAGAACAGCAGTAGAGGCAGGCAATGAGCGGTTTTGCGGGCCAGTTCCTTGGCGCGTTCGCGATCACGGTTGGGCTGGCTCTGGTCAGCGGGGTGGTGGGGACTACGCTCGGACTGGCGCTGGCCATTGCCAAGAGCGGCGGCGGCCAGCGGATGGCCGGTCCGATCACGGTCTACACGACCATCGTCCGCGGCGTACCGGAACTCGTCATCATCCTGCTCATCTTTTTCGGGGGGACGGCGCTCGCCAGTGCGGTCACCGGCCACTATGTCGAGATCGATGCTTTCAGCGCCGGCATTGTCGCGCTCTCGGTCGTCTTCAGCGGCTACGCCACCGAAGTGTTCCGCGGCGCCATCGCGGCGATCCCTGCTGGCCAGGCAGAGGCGGCCAAATCCCTCGGGCTCGGTGCCTGGCAGCGCTGGCTCCTGGTGATCGCGCCGCAGATGTGGCGGCTCGCCCTGCCCGCCTACGGCAATCTCTGGATTTCGCTGTTCAAGGATACCGCCCTGGTTTCGGTCATTGGCCTGACCGATGTCATGCGCGTTGCCTTTGTCGGCGCCGGCTCCATGCGGGCGCCTCTCACCTTCTATCTCGCGGCATCGGCGCTCTATCTCAGCCTGACGACGGCAACGCTGCTGTCGATCCGGCTGGCGGAGCGGCGCTATCCAGCCCTCGATCGATAGGGAGAAACCAGCATGGACCTCAGCATGATAATCGAGGCCGCGTTGGTGCTTTCTTCCGGCCTGAAGCTTACGCTCACCCTGACGGTCCTGGCGCTGGCAGCCGGCTTCGTCCTGTCCGTGCCGCTCGCCTTCATGCGCGCTTTCGGCCACCCGGCCCTGTCGCTCGGCGTGCTCGCCTACACCTATGTCTTCCGCGGCACGCCGATGCTGGTGCAGTTGTTCCTCGTCTATTACGGCCTCGGCCAGATCGAGGCGGTGCGGACAAGCATCTTCTGGGTCATTTTGCGGGATCCGTTCTGGTGCGCACTGCTGACCTTCTCACTCAATAGCACCGCGCACACGACCGAGATCCTGTGCCGCGGCCTGCAGTCAGTGCCGAAGGGGATGACGGAGGCAGCAGCGGCACTCGGCCTGAAGCGTTTACAGGTCGCCCGGCTGGTCATCTTCCCCATTGCCTTCCGCATATCGCTGCCCGCCTATGGCAATGAGGTGGTGGGCATGATCAAGGGCTCGTCGCTCGCCAGCACCGTGACGCTGCTGGAAGTCACCGGCATGGCGCGGCAGATGGTGTCCGCGACCTTCGCGCCTTACGAGATCTTCATCGTGGCCGGCGCCATCTACCTTTTGCTGACATCGGTCGCAGTGAAGGTGACGCGGTTCCTCGAACACCGTCTCGCCACGGACGGCACTCGCAGACAAAAACGCGGGGCGCGGATGGCATCCGCCTTGCCCGATGCCGAGGTCACGACGCCGTGATCCCAAGCTTTCCTGATTTCCAACGAAACGAAGAGGGGTTCCCCATGCGCATGGTTTTGGCCGGTACGGTGTTTGTCGCCTGCATGATGCCGGTATTGAACGTCCGGGCGGAGGAGCCCCGGGTGATCACGATAGCCACCGAGGGCGCTTCGCCGCCCTGGGACGGAACCAACGAGAAAGGCGAGCTCTATGGCTACGACATCGATGTCGGCCTTGAACTTTGCCGCCGTATCAAGGCCGAATGCAGGTTCGTGGCCCAGGACTGGGACGGCATCATCCCTGCCCTGCTGGTCGGCAAATACGACGTCATCATGTCCGGTATGGCGATCACGGAAAAACGCAAGAAGTCGATCGCATTCTCCAGCCCCTACGCCGCCGGCTACAACCAGCTGGTCGTGCGCAAGGAGCTGCAGCTCGATCCGGGCGACACCAGACAGAGGCTCAACCTGTCCGCCGTCGATGACAAGGGCAAGGCCACCATCGAACGACTGCACGCAACGCTGAGCGGAAAGACGATGGGTGTGCTGCGCTCCTCGAATTCGGAAGCGGTGCTGAAGGAACTGTTCGGCGATGTCGTCACCCTGCGCAGCTATGACAGCCTCGACAACCTCAAGCTCGACCTGGCGGCCGGCAGGGTCGACGGCGCTCTCGCCGATTATTTCACATGGCGGGATTTTCTGGAAACGCCCGAGGGCGCCGGCGTGACCTTCTTCGGCCCGCAGGTGAATGGCGGCCTGTGGGGTCCCGGCGTCGGCGCCGGCATGCGCAAGGATGATGGCGAGCTGCTCGCCAGGTTCAACTCGGCGATCGCCGCCGCGGTCAGGGATGGAACGATCAAGGCGCTGAGCCAGAAATGGTTCAAGACCGACATCGCACCGGCCGTCCCGCAATAGCCGGCAATCATTCGTAACATCGGC
Organism: Mesorhizobium sp. NPDC059025; assembly: GCF_042739655.1. Classification (NCBI taxonomy): domain Bacteria; kingdom Pseudomonadati; phylum Pseudomonadota; class Alphaproteobacteria; order Hyphomicrobiales; family Phyllobacteriaceae; genus Mesorhizobium; species Mesorhizobium sp. NPDC059025. The sequence goes on from NZ_JBHYIM010000007.1 coordinate 259,573, forward strand.
ACGCGCCGCCAAACACCGCGGCGCTTCTCATCTCATCCACAATCAAGGCTGGTTCAATGACGGATTCCTTCTGCGTGGCCGTGACAGGCCAATCGCTGATCAAGACGGACGTGTCCGATATCCGCGACGGGCGGTTCCTGGAGGTGCTGGACTTCCTCGAGCAGGGCGATGTCGTCTTCACCAATTTCGAATCGACCATCCTCGGGCAATATGGCGGGTGGCCGACGAAGGGGAAATATTTCGACTATTCCAGGCCGCAGGTGCTGGATGCGTTGCAGTCGATGGGTTTCAACACGCTCGCACTCGCCAACAACCACGCCTTCGATCTCGGCCCGGCCGGCGTTCTTTCCACATTGGGCGATGTCTGGGCGCGTGGCTTCCTGCATGCCGGGATCGGAACCGACGAAACGGACGCCATGAAGCCGGGGCGCCAGCGTCTGGGCAGCCGGGACGTGACGCTTTTTGCCATCGATGCGGGACCTGGGCCAGCCAACATGTATGCCGGAAACCGCACGGCCGCGCGTCCCGCCCGTCCAGGCGTGAACCGGCTCAAGACCCTGCGCAAGATCGGGGTGACGGGTGGCGACTTCGACTGGCTGGCGATGCTGGGCCGGCAGCTGCGAATGTCCGCGCCGGAACTGACCAACTACGCGCAGCCGGATGATCCGGTGGTGGCCGCTGACGACAGCGAGCTCAATTTCTACGGCACGATCTTCAAGCGGGCGAACAGCCACGGCCGGATCGTCGAGATCGACCGGGAGAGTGCCGGCAGCCATCTTGCCGCGATCCGGCTCGCGGCGGCGCGCGGCGACTTCGTCATGGCCTATCTACATCATCACCATTGGGAACCGGGCTGGCAGGAGGTCCCGCGCTGGGTGCAAGGCTTTGCCCGCCTGTGCATAGACGCCGGCGCCAGCCTGTTCGTCAGCCATGGCGCGCCGGTGCTTCAGGCCGTCGAGCTCTACAATGGCGCGCCGATCTTCTACGGCCTCGGGAATTTCCTGTTCCACGTGCCGCCCGACGAAACGGAGTGGAGCGCGCCTGAGGTCTGGCAAAGCCTTGTCGCGGCCTGCCATTACGACAGCAGCGGCAATCTCGACGGCGTCGACCTGCTGCCTGTCGTAATCGGTGACGAGAACGCCCGATCCACAGCAAACCGTCCGGTCCCCCTGACGGCCACCGGAGATACTGCGCGAGAGATCCTGCAGGGCTTCGCGGCGCGCTCGCGCGCCTTCGGCACGGAGATTGCGATCTCGGGAACGTCAGGCCGGATCACGCTGGCCGCAGCGCGGAAGTTCGGCTGATCAGGACCGAACCGCCTTGAGATGCACGGATGGCGGATGCGTCAGCTTTCCTGCTGTCCGGTAGCGATCTCTTCACCAAGCGCCGCAATTAGTGACGACACGCGGCCGCGCACGCGCGGCGGCAGTTGCATCAGCCCCTCGATCAGCCGTCGCCCCTCCGCGCTGGCGATGAACTCCAGCCGCTCGTCGACCGGCAGGGGTGCCGCCGCGGCAATGGCCTCGCCGTTGCCCGCCAGGCCCTGGAAGAAGCGGCCGACGGGAACATCCAGCGACCTGCCTATCTCGTAGAGCATGGAAGCGCTGACACGGTTGCGCGCATTCTCGTATTTCTGAAGCTGCTGGAAGCTGATGCCGATGGAGCGGGCGAGCTGTGCCTGCGAAACGTCCGACTGAACCCTGACCGTGGCGATCTGCCTGCCGACATGCTGGTCAGCCAGATGCGGCTCGCCGGCAGCATGGCTCTGCGCTTCGGACTCAAAACGGCCGAAGCGCCTGGGTTTCGACAAGGTCGGTCTTCGCGCCACCAGTCACTCCCTCTCTCACGGCCTTCTCACGCCCATCGAAAGAGCCATTTATTACACCTTAGGAGGTTGAAAATAACCCTATACGTGGCGGAGGCCCGTGGCCTGTCGATTGTGGCCGCATGGTCAGTCCACGACAGATTCGAGCCGCGCGGGCTTTGCTTGGTTGGTCGCAGCAGAAGCTCGCAGACAAGGCGATCGTTTCGGTCAATGCCCTCGCCCGGCTGGAGAACGGCAAGGTCGATTCCCGCATCAGCACGTTGCAATCGATCGAGTCGGCCCTGATCAAAGCCGGCATCGAATTCCTGTCCGTCGGCCAGAAAGGCGAAGGCGTCCGCTTCCTGGACCCGAAAGCCTGATCCTCCCGCCAAGCGGGCCATGTCATGCCGAACTGCCTGTTCCTGTCTGGCGCGCCGCCCCGTCCGCGAAAGGCGGCTCACCCAGCCGGCCGATGCGAATGAGGTCTTCAAGGGCCGATCGCAACTGCGGCCACGGAAACTCGGTATCGCCCTCCGAAGGCTCTCCTTCGCCAAGCACTGCATCGAGTTTGGCCGCAATCCCGGCAAGCGATGAGGCTGGCGTCTCGGACAACACGCCGAGCAGGTCCACCGCAAGTTCACCGGCCTCGCTCTCGGCCCGCAACGCCGCCGCGTAGTCGCGAACGCCCCCTGTCCCGGGCGTCCGATCGGCCTCAAGGCGTTGCTGATGCCGGCAGAGCCGACCAACTTCCGTATGAGCCGCGCGCCAGTTTCTCCACACCACAGCCGCAGGATCGGAGGATTGCTCAGCCAAATTATTGCGCAAGAGCGCTGTAGCCGCCCGTCCCGCGCTTGCCTTCCTGCGGGTGACGAAAGACAAAGTCGTGGTATTGTCGGAATCAGCCATGATCCGAGCTCCAGACAGCTTGATTTTGGTCAGGTCGCGCCGGGTGTTACGAGCACCCAGTGCGACCGCAATAGGCGACAAGTATGTCACTTTTTGTGACTTTAGCAAGAAGAAATGTCATGAAAAAGGACATAACGCCCGAACAGGTACGAGCGGCTCGCGCCTTGTTAGATTGGTCTCGCGAGAACCTCGCTGACGCCTCCGGTGTAACTATTCGTACGCTTGCCAGGATAGAAAGCGCGCAGACTGTCCCGCGAGAGTCTACACTTGAAGCTTTAACACGAGCCTTGGAGCACGCTGGTGTCGAGTTCATACCAGCGAATGGCGGCGGACCGGGCGTGCGGTTGTCTCGTAGCAAGTAGGGCATGTTTCCGCCGGAACGGCGGCAATCAAGAATGCAGCGCATAAAGCGCAGAAGCCCCGACATCCGCGGCTGCAAGTCAGTTGGCGGGGCTTCGAAGCAAATTCGCGTCCGCGAGATCGGTTCAACAAGGCGGTCTAAGGAGCGTCAGTATGCGACGGCGAAGCCGGGACGCGGGGCTGTCCGCCTCCGACGAGAGGTCAATATCGCTTTCCAATTCCGCTAGCTCGCTCAGAAAACTCCCTAACTCAGCCTCGCGATTTATCCATGCTGCCGGACCACTCGCCTCAAGATCATGTGACATAGGGGATCCGCGCAGCGACCGAGCTGTTGTCTGGAATGGGGCCGGAAGCAGAATGGCGGCTTTTGGCCCCTGACGATACAAAGTAGACGTTGCAGTCGGTCGACAGAACTTCTCAAAGTGACCTTGAACAGAAACTGGGAATGTCCACTCCCGAGCGAAAGTATGCAGCACATCCGGTTGGGGGTCCTAAGCTTGGGGTGTGAGCGACTGCATTGGCATATGCCGGGAGGCCTCGCCTGATCGCCTCTTCACCATCAGTTGCAATGGATAAACGCCTGATCGCTCAGCCCCTGCGTAGCCATGGCGAAGCAGGGCGTGGTTCACAAGAGCCGGTCCGCCTCGACGGGCGCACCCATTCGCTGATTTCGCTGCCGGCAATTGTAGAGCGGCTATTATACTATGGCTGATTTGGATTGGCTTGAGTGACGATTCCCATGGGTAGCGACGACGCGTCAAAAACACAAACGCCCGCCGGAGCAGCCGCTGGGGCTGCCCTGCTGGCAAAAGGCGAGGATCGCAAGCTACAGCTTGAAAAGGCCGCAATAGAACTACGAATTGAAATGGAACAGGCCGCGGAGCGGATACGCGCGTTAATCCTAGCCCATCCGCCGACCTCGCTCCTCGGTTATCTTTGGTCTCGGTTCTTTATGGGTGCCCTCCAGCATCACCAGAAAAAGGGGAAAGGCAGCGGGCCGGACCAAGACCTCATCAAGCAGTTTCAATTTGCCCTTGAATACGTTCATGCGGTCTGGAGTTGCCACGCTGGCGCTTTTGCCGAAGGGCAAGTCGACGAAGCAAAGGTGGCGCAACTGTTTGAGGAATGTGAAAGCCTGAGCATGAAGGCCATGTTCTACGCGATGGCCAGCAGCGAGCTAAGCGGGACGTCCGAATTCGGTGACATGTCTTCGACGGTTGAATTCGAGGCGAAGAGCAGTTGGATACTCATTCGAGGACATCGCCACCAAGTCCTTGAGGATGAGTTCTTTCGCTTCGTTCTGGCGCCGCACCGGGACGCACTCCAGCGAGCTTACGGAATAGATGCTTCGGCTGTTGCTGAGGGCATTCAGGCCATCACGGATTCCATCCGAGGCGGATACAGCGATGCGGTCTTAACGCTTGGAAAGCGCATGGAGCAGAGCCACGCGCTGGTCGAGGGCGAGAATGTTGAGCTCAATGCGGCCATCGAGAAAATCGAGGGCAGCGATCCGACCTTCACCGCTGAATTGGGTGGCGCAATGCGCGATCTCTTTTTTGGCGGAATCTGCAATCTTTCCCGGCATACGAAACTTCCTGAGACGATTCTTCAAGACCTGGCGTATGAGCCGGGGGCGGAGAAAGAGTTTTTCGCGGAAGGAGATTACTGCGGCACGCCTTACCGGACGCTTCCCGCGCGCATCAAACCTTTAGTAAAACTGCTTGACGGCTACTACGCGACCGACGGGCAATTCGTCCGAGATTCCGCGTACCGCGCAATTCAGCGCGGGTTGATCGCCCGTTTGCCGGACTACCGGGAAGATTGGAACAAAAACCAGAAAACTCTGATCGAGCGCGCCTTTCCTTCCCTGATGGCGTCCCAATTGCAAGGGGCACAACTCTTTGAAGAGGTCTATTTCAAGGACTCGGCAGGCCAATGGGCGGAGACCGACCTTGTCGGATGCGTGGACGACACGTTGTTCGTGATGGAGGCGAAAGCGGGTGTTATGGCAATGCATTCCCCCGCCACGAACTTTGACCGGCATATTCGCACGATCAGGGAATTGGTTCTGAAAGCCTATCGGCAGTGCAAGCGCTTTCTGGAGTATCTCGCGAGCGGTAACGAAATGCCGATCTATCGTCTCACCGACGGCAAATACGAAGAGGTCGCGAAATTGCGCTTGAGCGACTTCCGTCGAATTCTGCCAATTGGACTGACCGTGGAAGCCTTCACGCCGTTTTCGTCAATGTGCAAGGAGATCCCCGAAGTTGCTCCCATCTTGGGCGCTCACCCCTTTATCTCCATGTCGGTGGATGACCTGTTCGTGTTGAACAGATTTCTGCCTACGACCGGTGAGCTGTTTCACTATTTGGAGGTTCGCCAAGCCGTCGCGGGCATGCCTCGTGCCATGATGTTCGATGAAATAGATCATCTCGGCGCTTACATCGTCCGCAATCGCTTCGATCAGGATATGAAGGAACAGCTCGTCAAAGCTGACAAGATAGCCTGGGACTCATTCAGCGACCGGATCGACCGACATTTCGAACAAGAGGACTGGCAAACGGCGCCGGTGCCGCGTCAGGACTATCCGTCCGAAGTCGCCGATGTACTGAGAGTCTTGGATCAATCTCGTCCAAGGGGCTGGCTCGGCTTTGACGCACAGCTTCGCGACTTCAACGGCAGTGCCCGGGACAATCTGGCCGCGGTCCTTCGAGACCTCAAGCCGACCTTGTCGGAGCACCCGACAAGACGGGTGATATTCGGTAATGAGAACCCGATTCAAATCTGGCTGTCCCGCGACAAGCTGAGCCCCAACGTAGGTGAACTCCGGCGTCAGGGCGAAATCGCCTGTCTCGCGGCCAAGGTCCCTCGCGTCCGCGTTCTCATACTGGAATGCAACATCAGCGGTACATTTGAGGGTGCTCGGTGCACCATCGTCACTGCCCCGACAATCATACGCAACGACTATGCCGAATTGGCTGCTGAGGCAGACCGACAGCGGTCACGCTATATCTCGCTCGACGAGAAGAAAAGGCGCGATCGGACGGGAAGCAAAAAACCGCGATAGTTGGGGAAGGCATATTCTTGGTTTGTTCCCGGCCTCGCTTTATCTTACAGTGGTAGCATCAGGCAGGACTCCGTGACGACATTCCATTCAGCAAGGAAAGCATCCGCATCCGGTGAAGTCGCTGCCATCGGCGGGTACTGGAAGCAATACGAGTATTCGGCGTGCCGCCTTTACAGGCTCATGCAGGATGGCGAGCTCGAAGGTATCACCATTGCCGAGCCATCGGCCGGCATTTTTGATGATTTGCTCGTGCATGCTGGGCAACAGGTACATGCAACGCAGGTCAAGACCACTCAGGACGCGGGTTACGTTACCCTTGCAACCGTCCTGACGGCGGACCGGCTCATTCGCACCATGGCGGATGCCTGGATTGGGCTGGAGCAAAAGTTCGGCGTTGGAAAGGTCCGTCTCAAGTATATCTTCGCGGGTTTCTTCAGCACCAACGACACCTCGTTGGTGAACCGCGGAGCAACTGGCGCGAGACACAGCGCTGAATTTGCGCGGTTCATCTCGAAACATGACGGCGGCACTGATGCCATTGCCGCTTCGATATGGAGTGCGAAGCTTGGGGAGCTTCAGGTCCTTTCCGGTTTGGACGAGCAGCAATTCCCAAAGTTCTTAGCCAGCCTTGAACTGTGCGATGGAGCCGAGCTCGCGCGCAACAAGGTCGAGAATTTTCAGCCCGAGGATCGCGGGAGAATCGAGGCGATCAGGAATCTCTTTCCGGCTCTTGTTGCCACGGCTGCCTCGAAGCGCACTTGGTCGGAAACCGAGTTGGTTGAGAAGCTCGGCTGGCGGAACAGGCTGAGCCAGTTCAACGTTCACGAGTTTCCCGTCCCACCCGACTTCCAGGAGAACACCGCTACTGAGGCGAGGCTGCTTGAAGCGCTGACGAGGGCGTCGAGCGGTTATATAACTCTGTGCGGGCCGCCGGGAACCGGAAAATCGACGCTTCTCCAGCGGAGCATGTATTCGACGGCCAATTACAGCGTATCGCGATACCTCGCGTTCCATCCGGACCAGCGGCACGGCCTTGGCCGCGCCGAGGCCGGAGAATTTCTCAACGACATGATTGCGGAGCTCAAGAGTCAGGGCTTTTACGGGTCACGGTTCGCCCAAGACGACCTGAGTAACTTGCGGTCTGAGCTCAGGAGGCAGCTTGACCAGGCCAGTCGCCGTTTTCAGGAAACGGGACGAAAGACCGTCATTGTCGTTGACGGGCTGGATCATGTGCCGCGCGAGGAGAATCCGGATTTCTCGTTTCTCAAGGAGCTTCCCGCCGCCAACGCGGTCCCGAGCGGCGTGCTGTTTGTGCTCGGGACGCAGCGGCTGGATCTCGCTGATCTGCATCCGACAATCATCCAGCAAGCAAGCGAATCAGAGCGTCGCGTCATCATCGACCCCTTGTCCAGAAACGCAATTTTCCAGATGGCCAATGCGGCCGGGGTGCCTGACTTCGTAGAGCGAGAGAGCCTGTTCGACGCATGCCAAGGGCATCCGCTGACCGCCCGCTATTTTATTGAAGCCTTGAAGGTCGCGTCCTCGTCGGAAGCGGCGGATACAATTCTCTCGCACGCCAACGGGCTTGGCCGCTCGCTGGAGCAGATTTACGAGCGCGTATGGGCAAAGCTTGAAACGGCCGACGCGACAAGGTCTGCACTCGGCACTCTGGCGCGAGCAGAAGGCGACTTGTCGCCAGAGCAATTGGCGCATGCTTCCTCCGATGGCGCCGTCGAAGATGTGCTTCAAAAGGCCGGCTTCTTGCTCGCGTGGCGCAACAATGACCGGCTTGCGATTTTCCACAACAGCTTCCGGCTTTTCGTCGCCGCGGCGACAGGGAAACGGTTCGGAAAGCCCGATCCGGATGCCGAAAAGAGGTTCAACAAGCTTTTGGCAGAGATCGCCACGGCCGCCCCCCCGGAAGACTCACAACATTGGATGGAATTGCGCTACCGGGCGCGCGCGGGTGATGATGCCGCTGTGCTGCGGATCGGAACAGCGGACTATTTTCGTCGATCCTTGGCCGCCTTCAGGCCGTCCAGCGAGATCAACAATGACCTTCGCCTCACTTACGCTGCAGTGAAGCCCACTCGCCACCGCGTTACGCTGCTCAACAAGCTCCTGATCTCAAAGGAAATCGAATACCGGCTCGAAGCCGTGAGCGACCTCGATCTTGTTGGTCTTTTTCTCGACCTTGGCGATGTAGACCTTGCGATCAAGCATGCGCTGGAAACCGGAAGCGCGGGCGATGGTTGGCTGCGGCTGGCCGGCCATCTGTGGGACGCAGGGGAGTACGAATCGGCGAGACAGGTATTCGAAGCAAACGAGCCCCTTGAGGTGCTCTTTGGCGGACGCCTTGACCGCCAAGTGGATGTCAGTGAGGCGCAGGGTTGGATCGGGATAGCGCACAGGTTCCGGCCGATCGACAAGCTTGCTGCCCTGATCGATTCCATGTCGATCAAGCTGCGGCATTTCAGCGATGACGACGGTGTCGCAGATCGGAACAACCTCAAATTCCGGCTTGCACTCGGTGTCGTCACCGACCATCCGGATACGAACATCGAGACTCTCCAGAACGATCTGTCGCTAAGCCCATCCGACGCGGCGTGCCTGATGGTGCAATCGGCGGCAGAGGCCGGCGATGGCGATGGTATGGCGCTCGAACGCCTCCGCAATGCGGCATCCATGCCCGAGACGGCCACGCTCCACCCATCATGGAAAAGAGAAGCGGCATTCATTGCCCATGAGATCAGCGCGCCTGATCTGGCGACCCGGTTCACCGAGAAGCTTACCATCCCTCGCCTTGACGACGACCAGATGGGGTATGGTGGTGACAGCGTCGAGGTTAGGTGCCGAGAGATTTATGAGACCGTTGTTCTTGGTGGTCTCGCAGGGGTGAACCTTCCCGAGGCGCCGCTTGGTCCACGCGGCGAACGAAGCGAACTCCTGGCTAATGCCCACAAGAAAGTTCGCGAACTTGGCGAGCTGCGCGCGAAAGCGAAAGTTGAAAACGCCGGCCAGGTGGTCGCCGCGCTCAAAAGGATCATTTTGTTTTTCGCCACCGCCCGGCCCGACGGCGGCGATTTTCAGGGATACCGCTTTTTCCAAACGCTTGGCTGGCTCCCCTATCCAGTACTGCGGATTGCGCGTCAACTTGACCGCGAGGCGCTAAAGGAAGTCGTTGGGTTCATCGACCAAACGACAGGGGAAGGCAATAGTCTTTCCGGGTCGCTGCCATTCCAGCTGAAATTTGCGTCGCTTGTTTTCGAGCTGGATGGCGATATCGACGGCGCAAGAAGGCGCATCGAACGTGTTCAAGCCCACGCGTCGGAAGGCCGAACCCCTCAGGAAGTCGTCGCATCGAAGGCCGACATCGCGCGTGCGTTCAACAGCGTGGGCCTGAAGACGGAAGCGCACGCGGTCCTGCGCGCGCTGCACGACGAAACATTTGGCTATTGGCTTCGAGCGAAGAAGGAGCCGCAATACACATTCTGGGCGTGGTCGTTCGTCAATGCTTGCAGAACATCTCCCGCCCGGGCACAGACCAATGCACTGGAGTTCGCCCAGTTTATCCTCGGCATGGACAAAACCGAGGGAGACCAGACCGCGATGCGGCTCATTCCAGACTTACTGCTCGGCGCCGGAGCGGTGCCAAACGCAACAGCAGGTATTGCATCACGCCTGATTGAAAGCGATCTGACCTCATGGGCGAGCCTCGCCGATTCAGTTCTGGCGTCGATCGCGACGCATGAAGCAGGTCTGGCGGCGTCTGCATTGGACGCGTTTGGCCGACTGGTCGTTCCGTTCTTTCACGATAAGCTGGATCGATGCATTCCAGCCTGCTTGAAAGCGCTGAGCCCCGCTGACCGCGAAGAACCTGTGGAACGGCTCGTTGCCGCTGTCGAGCGGTGGTGTCCGCCTTCGCAGCGCGCCGCGTTGCTGGAGCAGGTCATAGAATGCGCTCCGGAAACCAGCGCCCAGATTGCGTCGGCTCTTGCCCGCGCCAACGAGGCCGCTCAAAGCCTTTCAAAAGTCGAGCGCGGCGAAGGTGGCCGATCGTCGAATGGCGGAGTGTCGCTCGATATCGACGTGTCAAATCTCGCCGAGCTTCTGGCGCACGGGAACGGCCACTCCGATCACGGCGATGGGGTGGACTATTCATACGGCCGCGCCGCGGACCGCCTAGCCAGCACCGCCTCCAAACAAGAGATTGCGAGTTTTTTCACAGCGCGTCCGCATCTGGAGCGCGATGCCAAAGTTATGGTTGCGTTTGCCAAAAGGTTCCTCGAATTTGGGGATCGCGCAGGCGCGCTCGGTTTCTTTGACAAGGCGGAGAAGGCTGCCCATACGGGACATTGGTCCTCCTTCCTCGGTGGCCAAAAGCGGGACGTGCAGAGCCTCCGGATCGACCTTGAAGGTGATCCTGGGCGTGAGAAGGGATTTGATGTTCTGCTGGCCGAGCTTGCGACAGGCCAAACCTTCGGCCCCACGCTTTTTCTCAACCTCGATGAAGTCCTGGAACAAGTCACCATCGATCTGCCTTATGAGGCGTTTTGGATCGAGACCGAGGAGCATCTAAAGCAGTACCGTGAGTACCGGCTCGCGGCACCTGTTGAGCCGCTGACAGGGATAGGCAGTCACGCGGATCTCCTGGCGTTCATTGTCGCGAAGGCGTTCAGCTTCTCCTGCCCCGAAATGCTACATCATGCGCGCGCGGCCGCGGCTCTGATCGCACGCCGCGAAGGAAGGGAAGGCTTCTTTCGGAAGCTGATCGAGTTGCTACGCCAGCAGACCGAAGGACATAGGGAGGCGGCTGCGTTGATGTATCAACTTAGAACCGCTTCTCACTTGCAAGGGGCGCTGGTCGCAGAAGCCAGGGACGCGGCTGCAAATGACGACTTCGTGGTCTCGAGTTTGGCCACGCGTGTTCTTTCGCATCTCGATGAGCCGATGGAAGATTCCGCGCCCGTGCCGCTGCCGGCCTTTTATCGGTTGGTCACCTCGGATTCCGACCAGGCACTCGATTTTGAACCACCCCCGGGACTCGGTTCCACCCAGAGGCAGATTTGGTCCGACGATCCGTGGACCTGGACAGCGTTCTTGCCGGTTCCCTTCCAGATGTTGGCCGATCGCTGCGATATCTCGTTGGATTTGTTGCGGCGGCGCTGCGCGGATTTCATGCGGAGAGAAGGAGGGCGATCCGCGTTCGGTCCGGAAGCGGAAGCAGCTATCGTTGCCCAGTTGCGGCGGATGAGTCTGCAATTCAGCTACCGCCGCCCGCTGCCGATGGCGGCGATCCGTGGCTTTGGAAGGGTTCTGCAGGAACTGGCGCTCGCCAAGGCGGTGGATCCGAGGGTTTTCCCGATGGTCTGGGAGAAGATCGGTGGCCCCTCATTGTCAGGATTTCAGATCGAACCGGAGTCCCGTCCCGAGTGGGCTTTGAGGCCGGTTTTTCCGCGCAAAGAATACGGCGGTTTCAAGCACGACGATTGGCTCGAAACCACTGAAGATTCGCTTTACTCGGTTCTGGCCCCAGGTCACTTCGTGCTGGCTGAGGAATGCTTCTTCAGGGCAAGGATTTGGCGTGAGAGCGCCGAATGCACAAGGCTGGTCTTACCCGCCCCGCTCAATTTGGAGGAAGGCTTAGAAGGCCTTCCGCGCCTCATTTCGTTGGATGATCGTCGGCCTCTCTACGATCAGACGGAGAGCAAGCTTGTTTGCTATGTTCGGGGTAACCTTTTCGGCGATTTGGACGAAGCGACAATGACCATTTGTCCATATGTCGCTCGGTCTTTGGGTTGGTCGCGGTCAAACACAACCCCGTTCGAGCTACTTGATTCAAGCGGCGCGGTCGTCGCCCGGACGGTTCTATGGGTCGATGGAACTAACACGGCAGATTGCCGTGATTCCGAATTGTACGGCCGTGGTCAAGCCGTGCTTCTAACGGCGAACGGACGATCACAAGTCGAAGCGAGCTTTGGTTTGGTCTCGTGTGGGGTCAGCGTAACGCGTCGGATAGTCCATGAAAGTAAAGAAGCGAAAGATCGCACAGTTTTCGCTTCCCGGTGACGCGCAAAGGCTGAAGATCGTTCGCATAGGATGAGCTTGCAAGACCGAACGTTGCAAATACCTTCGTAAAGAAATGCTCCACCGCCCTAAGGCGGTGGCTTCAGGTGCGGCTTGAAGCCGGATTCGCCCACCGTTCGGCGAACAGACGTTTACTCGGTCCCAATCGCATGCTGCAACACTGGCAGGTAAATGTCGGCTCATACATTGGTTTCCGGAACTCGACTGGTAAGAATGCCCCAAGCCGAACGTCGGCCTTCTCGACTTATGACCAACGTCAGCTTGTGGTGCAACCACGATCGCAGGGGGAGCGGTCTGCAATGTCCGCTTCCGGGAGATGTTAGGGATAGTGCGAACGGCCGAAAAGACAGCGCATAGCCGCCGCTCCCTCAAATGGGCGGCGCCGCTCGCAGCGCTCCCAGATAGACCAGGGGCGGTGGAAGCGCACACCGGCGCTGTCCGGTTCGACTGCTATGCTCATCTCCAATCTGTGCTCTCAAACCAGCATCGACTGCTGGGCGAAGATACCTGCCATCGCGCCTTGCCATGATGCCGTTGTAACCGAGGGCAATTGGGGGTTTGTGAGGTCGCCGGCGGCGTAGATGCCGGGTACGGTGGTTTCGCGGCGCTCGTCGACCTTGAGGACGATGCCGAGCGGCGTCTCGACCGTGGCGAGACCCAGTAACTCATGCAGGCTTGCGGACGGCTTGTTGCGCGGATGCGCGAACAGGATGTCGACCGCGACATCGGGGCCTGAATCGAGCTTGACGATGGCATTATGGTCCCCATGACGGGCGATTTCAGTGATCCGACCGTCAACGAGAGGTGTGTTGCGACGCTCCAGATCGGTCCGGATATCGGGCGGAATATCGTAACCATTGGCGAAGACGGTCAACCTGTCGGTCCAATCGTGGAACAACCTGACCTGATTCATCGACTGCGGGCCGGACCAGACGAGGCCCCAATGCTGGCCGGCGACTTCAAAGCCATCGCAATAGGGGCAAGGCACGATGGCCGTGCCCCAACTTTCGGCAAAGCCCGGAACAGCAGGCATCTGGTCGACAATGCCATAACTCAGGATCAGGCGGCGCGCGCCAAGGGTTTCGCCCTCGGCAGTGAGGACGGAGAAATCGTCGATGGCGCCGGAGATGCTGTCGGCCCGCGCATTAACCAGCTTGATCGCGGGATACCGCGCCAACTGCTGCCGCGCCTCGGCCAGGATGTCCAGCGGTGGCTTGTGATCGTGGCCGAGCATGCCATGTGAGTGGCCGGCGAAGCGGTTGCGCGGCAGGCCGGTATCGAGAACGGTGACCTTGCGGCGGGCACGACCGAGCTGCAGGGCACCGGCGAGGCCGGCAAAGCTGCCGCCGATGATGATGACGTCATCCATGGTGATGAGCTCCGTGTTGTGGATGGAAGGGTTGAGTTGGGTCTGGCGCGAAATATCGTCCCGCGAAACGCGCTCGAGCGGCGCAGCGAAAACGGGAACCGTCAGGCCGCCGAGGCCAACGACCAGTATGGCGATGCTTGCGTCCGAGCCTCATGCTAATTCCCCTCTTGCGGTGGAGAAATTCCGTCTCGACCGGGCCGTGGAACTCGGGTGAAGAAACCCATCGTCATTGCCGCTGCTCTTCTTGGGCTGTACCGGCAGACAACTCCCTCACGCTCTTGGCAGCCGCCTCCAAGAATTGCTTCGACAACTGCTCGTCGTTGACGGCGCGCGAGAGGACCATCGCGCCGACCATTGTCGAAAGAATCGCCATGGCCTTGCCACCGCGCTCCTTGCCCTCCGCTTCGCCAACCCCAGAGCCGAGCATCTCGAGGTATTCCCTGATCCCGGCTTCGAATGACGCCTTTACGTCGGCGCTCTGTCTGGCTGCATCCGAACCGAGTGCCGCGACCGGGCAGCCGTCCATCCGCTCTTCGCGATGTTCCGTGCTGAGGTAGAGCGCGATTGCCGCGCCAAGGGGATCGTCGGGATTTTCCGCGGCCGCGGCTGAAAAGCGGCTGAAGGCGCGCTCCATCGCTCGCCTGGATGCCTGCGCGGCCAGGTCGTCCTTTGATGCGAACTGCTTGTAGAAGGCGCCCTGGGTCAGGCCGGCGCCCTTCATCAGATCCTTGAGGCCGATACCATCAAAGCCGTGCTCCCTGAAGAGGCGGCTCGCCACGTTGATCACGGCTTCCCGGTTCTCCGCTGCCTGAATGCGACTTACCCGCATCGCCACCTCCTTTTTAGATTGCATTCGAAATCTATACCAACTATAGAGTACGAACGCAATCTATTTTTGAAGCGAGCCGATGGACAAGAAAAAGAGGAATCTACTGGTGCTGGCCGGTGTCTTGATCGCAGGGTCAGGAGCCGCCGCTTTCGTCACATTTGCCATTCCTGCGCAGGAAGCCGCCGCTGTCAGCGACCCGAGGCAGGACCCGCCGATCGTCAGGCTGGTGACGGCAACTCCGGTGACGGGGTCCGAGCGCTCCTTCACTGGCATCGTCGGGGCGAAGGTCGAGAGCAATCTCGGTTTTCGCGTCCCCGGCAAGATCGTGGAACGCCTCGTGGATGTCGGTCAGCAGGTCAAGGCCGGCCAGCCGCTGATGCGGATCGACGACACCGACCTTCGCCTCGCGCTCACAGGGAAGCGCAACGCCGTGGCCGCAGCGCGCGCAATAGTCGTCCAGGCGGAACCGGATGAACGGCGATACGCCAAGTTGCTCAAGAATGGATGGGTTCCCCGTCAGCGCTACGAGGCGGCAAAGGCCGCGCTGGATACAGCCCAGGCGCAACTCGCCGCCGCCGAGGCCGAAGCACGGGTCGCCGAGAATGAGGCGACCTACGCGGTGCTCGTGGCGGATGCGGATGGAACGGTGCTCGAAACGCTTGGCGAGCCGGGACAGGTCGTCTCCGCCGGTCAGCCGGTGGTCCGCATCGCGCGGGCCGGTCCTCGTGAGGCGGTGGTCGCGCTTCCCGAAACGATCCGGCCAGCGATCGGCTCGGTGGCCGAGGCCAGTGTGTACGGGAGCAATGGGCATCGCTATAAGGCACATCTCCGGCAACTATCGGACTCCGCCGATGGCCAGACGCGCACCTATGAGGCCCGCTATGTGCTTGACGGACAAGCTGCGGCAGCGCCGCTTGGCGCGACGGTAACCATTCGGCTGGCAAGTCAGGCGAGTCAGCTGGAAATCCAGGTGCCGCTCGGAGCCGTGCTCGATGATGGCGAGAGGACCGGTGTTTGGGTTTTCGAAAGCACTACGTCGACCGTTCACTTCCGGCCGGTTAAGCTCGTCCGCATGAGCAGCGAAGCCGCTGTGATTTCCGGACTGAACTCCGCCGATCCGATCGTGTCGCTTGGCGCGCATCTCCTGCAGGAGGGCGCGCGCGTCAGGTCTGCGTCTGAAAGCGGGAACAAGTGATGAACTTCAATCTCTCTGCTATCGCCGTTCGCGAACGCGCCATCACCCTGTTCTTCATCCTCCTGCTGGTGGCTGCCGGCGCTTACGCCTTCGTCAACCTCGGGCGGGCGGAGGACCCGAGCTTCACCATCAAGAACCTGACGGTAACGGCGGCATGGCCGGGCGCGACGGCGCGCGAGATGCAGGATCTCGTCGCCGAGCCGCTGGAGAAGCGGCTCCAGGAACTGGCCTGGTACGACCGGGTCGATACGACGACACGGCCGGGTTTCGCGCTCATGACGCTTACGCTGAAGGACAGCACGCCGCCATCGGAGGTGCAGGAGGAGTTCTACCAGGCCCGTAAGAAGCTCGGGGACGAAGCCCGAAACCTGCCGTCTGGCGTCTACGGCCCCTTCGTCAATGACGAATATTCCGATGTCAGCTTCGCCCTTTATGCACTCAAGGCCAATGGGATGCCGATGCGTGAACTGGCAAGGCAGGCCGAGGTAATCCGTCAGGATCTCCTGCATGTGCCCGGCGTCAAAAAGATTAACATTCTCGGTGAGCGTCCCGAACAGATATTCGTCGAGTTCTCCTACGCTAAATTGGCCACCCTTGGCGTGTCGGCCCAGGATATCGTCGCCGCCTTGCAACGACAGAACAGCGTCGCGCCTGCGGGCTCGATCGATACCAAGGGACCACAGGTCTTCATCAGGCTCAACGGCGCCTATGACAGCGTCCAGGCGATCGCCGACACGCCGATTGTTGGTGGAGGGCGCACACTGAAGCTTTCCGACGTTGCCGACGTCCGCCGCGGCTACGAGGACCCTCCCACTTATCTCATCCGCCATCAGGGCGAACCCACCATCATGCTCGCGGCGGTCATGCAGGAAGGCTGGAACGGCTTGGCGCTCGGCAAGGCGCTAGAGGAGAGGACGACGGCTATCGCAGGGGCGCTGCCGCTCGGCATGACGCTCGACAAGGTGACCGACCAAGCCGTCAACATCACGCATGCGGTCGACGAATTCATGCTGAAGTTCGCGATGGCGCTTGGCGTGGTGCTTCTGGTGAGCCTCGTCAGCCTCGGCTGGCGCGTCGGTATCGTGGTTGCGGCCGCCGTTCCGCTGACGCTGGCCGCTGTCTTCCTCATCATGCTGGAGACCGGCCGGTTCTTCGACCGCATCACGCTCGGCGCCCTCATTCTGGCGCTCGGCCTTCTCGTCGACGACGCCATTATCGCCATCGAGGTGATGGTGGTGAAAATGGAAGAGGGCATGGATCGCATCAAGGCGGCGGCCTATGCCTGGAGCCACACCGCGGCGCCGATGCTGTCGGGTACGCTCGTGACGGTCGCCGGTTTCCTGCCGGTGGGGTTCGCGCACTCGACGGCCGGCGAATATGCCGGCAACATCTTCTGGGTCGTCGGCTTTGCCCTCATCGTCTCCTGGATCGTCGCGGTGGTCTTCACGCCTTATCTCGGCGTCAAGATGCTGCCCGATATCAAGCCGATCCCCGGTGGCACGCACGCGATCTACGACACGCCAAACTATCGGCGTCTGCGGCGGCTCATCACCTTTGCCGTGCGCCACAAATTCGTGACCAGTGGCATCGTGGGCATCGCCTTCGCGCTTTCCGTGATTGGCATCGGCACCCTCAAACAGCAGTTTTTCCCTACATCCGACCGCCCCGAAGTGCTGGTGGAGGTTCGCTTACCTGAAGGCACCAGCATTGAGACGACAACCGCGGCGGTCGAGAAGCTCGAGCACTGGCTTGATCATCAGCCGGAGACCGAGATCGTCACCAGCTATATCGGTCAGGGAGCGCCGAGATTCTACCTGGCGCTGTCGCCGGAGCTGCCTGATCCCGCTTTCGCAAAGATCGTCGTGCTGACACCGGACGCGGTGGCGCGCGATGCCCTGAAACACAGGCTCCGTAAGGCGGTGGCCCAGGGGCTCGCGCCCGAGGCCTTTGTGCGCGTCACGCAGTTCGTGTTCGGTCCCCCCTCGGTCTTCCCTGTCGAGTTCCGGATCATCGGACCCGATCCGGCGCAACTCTACAGCATCTCCGAAAAGGCTCTCGACATCATGCGAACCGTCCCCGACGTGCGGGAGGCAAACCGCGATTGGGGAAATCGCACGCCCGTGCTTCGCTTTGTCCCGGATCAGGATCGGCTGAACCTCATCGGCCTATCACCGGCGGAGGTGGGCCAGCAGCTCCAGTTCCTTCTCACCGGCATTCCTGTCACGCAGGTTCGTGAGGACATCCGCAACGTTCCCGTCGTGGCGCGCAGCGCCGGCGGGGAACGGCTGGATCCATCGCGTCTAGCAGACTTCTCGGTGATGAGCCGCGATGGCCGGCAGATTCCGCTCGACCAGATCGGGCATTCGGAAATCCGTCTGGAAGAGCCGATCATGAAGCGCCGCGATCGCATGTCTGTCATCACGGTCCGCTCGGACATCAATGAGGCCACGCAGCCTCCGGAGATCTCCAAGCAGGTCATGGAGGCCTTGCAGCCGCTGATCGCATCCCTTCCGGCCGGCTATCGCATCGAAATGGGCGGATCGATCGAGGAGGCTGAAAAGGCCAACACCGCCTTGGCCAAGGTCTTCCCGGTCATGATCGCCGCCATGCTGATTGTCATCATGCTGCAGGTGCGGTCGTTTCCGACGATGTTCATGGTGGTGCTGACGGCACCGCTCGGCCTCGTCGGTGTGGTACCCATGCTGCTTGCCTTCAACCAGCCCTTTGGCTTCAACGCCATTCTGGGCCTCATAGGACTGGCTGGCATCCTGATGCGAAACACGCTGATCCTGACCGAGCAGATCAAGGAAAACCAGGCCGCCGGCCTTGACGACTATCATGCCGTCATCGAGGCCACGGTGCAGCGCGCCCGACCTGTGATCCTGACCGCGCTTGCAGCGGTGCTGGCCTTCATACCCCTCACGCACTCCATATTCTGGGGATCGATGGCCTATACGCTGATAGGCGGCACGGCGGTCGGCACGGTGCTGATCCTGCTCTTCCTCCCCGCGCTCTATACCGCGTGGTTCCGGATCAAGCCGACCGCGGATGAGATCCAAAAGGACGCGGTGGAGGAGACGGAATTGCGAATAGCGATGGCCGCCGAATAAGGCTCAGCCTTCGGAAAGGCGGGGCAAGTCGCGCGAAACGGGTTCCTGCCTAAGATCGGAACGTCTCGAAGGGAGCAACCTTAAACTCTACCCGTTGTCGAAATGTCCGCTTTCGGGCAGCGGCAAAGTTGAGCGTGACGGCGAGATGGACGGCGCAAAGCGGCCCTTCCCTCAGAGCTGCAACGAGGTGGAATTCGTAGACATCCGTGCCAGGACGCACGCGTGCACTTGGAACGAAAACGGGGACTTCGTACCGCCCCTCCCCGGCGATTCTCGAAACGCGCCGTACCGGAATTTGCTTTACTGTGCGGTGAAGAAGGTCAACAGCACCTTGCCCTTTTCGCCCAGAAGGCAGACGAAGCGATCAGGCGCTCCGGTTTTTCCACTTCGAGCAATATAGGCTTCGCCGAGGATGACGGTTTTGACCGGCACATCTTCAACCTTGGTGTCAGCCTTGCTGACCGCGACGCTCTCCATATCGACCACGAGGTCGGTGATGTCCTTGGACTTCTCTTGCAAGGCCAACAAGCCGGTCGATTTGCAGGCGGTGACGGCGGGCTCGTCGGGGATTTGAGCCTGAACGCTTCCCGCCAGCAGCGCGAAGACGACCGGTACCGCAGCCAGTATCTCGATCCGCATTTCGTTCTCCAAAGGAAAAGCCCGCGTCGCCGCGGGCTCGTTGATGGGTGCGTATTTTCCGATCAGGCCTTGTCGACGAGGTTCTTCACAGCGTCTTTAACCCGGCCCTTGGCGACCTGCGCCTGGCCCTTGGTTTCCTGGATTTTGCCCTTGGCCTGTTCTTCGTGGTTGCCCACGGCCTTGCCGATGGCCTGGCGCGCCTTCCCGGCAACCTCGTTGGCTTTGCCTTTGACCTTGTCCGATGTGCTTCCCATAGCCGGGCTCCTTGTTGAATTCAGCAAGAAAATCTGCTCGCAAACAATTGGTTCCACTTTTCCAAAGATGCCGGAGCGATGGATTTGCGGATGCTGGAGAAGCGCCGAGTGATCGCCCCTCCGACGCAAGCGACGGGAGCGAGTTGGCGGACCGGGGCTTGAGGGCGGGCTTCAATCGCGACCGCCCTCCGAGCCATTGTCTCAAAGATGCAGCGGTCGTTCAGACGTTACCGCCGCCATGTCTGCGTCCTCAAACAGAATGTCCTTCTTCCTAGCAAAGTGGACGACGATGCTTCGCGCGGTTTCAGCATCGATGTCGCCTGCCAGAGCGGCCTTGCAGGCACGGATGGCTGCCTTCTGTTCCGGGCTGTTGCCGCACCAGTCGGTGACAAACTGATAAGCGTCGACCACGGTGTTGAGTTGGCGCGGAAACCCAAGTCCGACCCAGACACGGACAGGTTTTTCGAAAGGCTGAGAAAGCATGGTTTTCTCTCCCTCACGAAGAACAGAGCACAACCGCTCGGCATGCGCCGGACGCCCGGGACATCGCGACAGCGCCCGACTGACCAGAATAGGGGAATCCGGCAAGCGCTTCGCCCGTGGCATCTCGCGAAAGCATATGAGTATCGAACATTTTATCGGTCATCGAAATCTCCCATGTTTCGACGGTTCAACGGGTTGAATGACGGTCATCGCCCGCAATCGGCGATGTCCCGCCAAAAATATGTGAAGACCGATTTTCGGCGTCAAGATCGAGACGACATTCCACGGTTGAAGAGCTGCTGGCTTTCACGGAAGCCCGGCTCGGTCCGTGCCGACAAGGACTGATCGAAAGCAGCGCTATGCAGAGCCAAGATGACAGGGTTCGCAAATACTATGAGCCTCGTTGCCACAACCGGGCTGGGTTTCTGCGGTCAACACTTGAAAGCGCGTCCGCATTTCGCCATCTCATCCGCCGTCAATCCTAGTCGTCCAACAGCAGGTAATGTTCAATGCCGACAGATGTGAAAGAAGCCGAGGCCCGATCTTTCGAAGCCGATGTATCGCGCCTTCTGCACATGATGGTGCATTCAGTTTATTCCGATCGCGACGTGTTCCTGCGCGAACTGATTTCCAACGCCGCCGATGCCTGCGAAAAGCTGCGGTACGAGGCGATCACCAAGCCAGAACTGCTTGGCGCCGATCCGAAGCCTTCTATCACCATTGTAGCCGATCCGGACCAGAAACGCCTGACCGTCGAAGACAACGGCATTGGCATGAGTGGCGACGAACTGGTCGAGGCGCTCGGCACGATCGCACGCTCCGGCACCCGCGCCTTCATGGAGCGCGTCGAAGCTGCAAAGTCTGGAGAAGGTACCGAACTGATCGGCCAATTCGGTGTGGGCTTCTATTCAGTTTTCATGGTTGCCGATAAGGTTGACGTCATTACGCGCAAGGCAGGCGCCGACGAGGCCTGGCGCTGGTCCTCCGACGGCAAGGGCTCCTACCAGATCGCGTCGGCCCCAGCTGACGACGCGCCGAGGCGCGGCACCCGTGTCGTGCTGCATCTGATGGAAGGTGCCACCAGCTATATGCAACCCTATCAACTGGAAAGGTTGATCAAGGAACAGTCCGGCCATGTCCCGGTTCCGGTGGCGCTAATCGAAAAACCCGGGGGCGAGCGACGAGAGGTCGCTGACGGCACGGCGTTGTGGGTGAAGCCGAAGAGCGACATCAAGGCTGAAGAGTATACCGACTTCTATCGCGGCGTTTCCGGACTATATGACGAACCGGCGGCAACCGTTCATTTCAAGGCCGAGGGACGCCACGAATACAACACGCTCGCCTTCATCCCTGGTTCGCGTCCTTTCGACCTGTTCGACCAGCATCGCAGCGGCCACATGAAGCTCTATGTGCGGCGCGTCTTCATCACCGACAATGCGGATCTGGTACCACGCTATCTGCGCTTCGTCCGCGGTCTTGTCGATTCCGCGGATCTACCCCTCAACCTTTCGCGCGAGATGATACAGGACAGCCCGCTTCTGGCAGCAGTCCGCAAAGGCGTGACCAGCCGCATTCTCGGCGACCTGGCAAAAATCTCGGAGGATGACGGCGCTCGCTACCACAAAATCTGGGACAACTTCGGCGTTGTCCTCAAGGAGGGCCTCTACGAGGACTGGGAGCGTCGCGAGCAGTTGCTGAAACTGGCGCGTTTCCATTCAACGGCATCAGGAGACAGCTGGCGCAGCCTCGCCGATTATGTCGCTGCAATGAAGGACGGCCAGCAGGCAATCTACTTCATGACCGGCGACGATAAGGCCCGGCTCGAAGCCTCCCCGCAGCTCGAGGGGTTCAAAGCGCGTGGCGTCGAAGTTCTTCTGCTGACGGACCCTGTCGACAGCTTCTGGGTGACAATGGCGCCCGAATTCGATGGCAAGCCGTTCAAGTCGGTGACGCAAGGCGGCGCCGACCTCTCCGAGATCGCGCTTCCTGACGACGCCACAAAAACCGAGACCGAAGCATCGCCCGAGATCGCGACCTTCATCGCTTTCGTAAAATCGACCCTTGGCGGGGAGGTGTCCGATGTGAAGGCGTCCGACCGTCTTACCGAAAGCGCTGTCTGTCTCGTGGCCCCCGAGGGTGGGCCCGACCGCCAGATCGAGCGGCTGCTCAGCGCGGCAGGCCGTCTCGACAAGGCTGCAACGCCGATCCTGGAAATCAACCCCCGTCATGACCGCATTCTTGCCCTTGCGAGACTGGGCGATGGAGACCTTTCGTTCCGTCAAGATGTGGTCCATCTTCTGTATGACGAAGCTCGCGTCCTCGACGGGGATAAGCCGGCCGACGCAAAGGCCTTCTCACAGCGGATGTCGAGGCTGATCGCGCGAAGCGTGCCCTCGAACTGAGTATTGGACGCGCGCCGGACTGCGTCTCCAATCTTGATATGTGAAAGCGGGCAGTCGGACAGTACGTCTGCTCGCTGGGCTAGGCGGCAACCAATCGGGATACCTGCGACTGTGCGCCCGGCGTCTTCGGCCAGATCGCGAAATCCACTCCTGGAACGCCTTCTCGCCGTGGCCGGTCGCATGCAGCCGCATTGACAGACGGCCGATGGTGCTTGTCGGGCGCTGGATAGACAGCGCAGCGCCAGCGATGGGCACAAAGCATTTCACAAGGCCGCAAGGCTCGGGTTTGGCTGCATTGAAAGCGCGTTCACTCCGCAACTGCACTCGGCACAGGCAATTGACGGGCTGCTGCTTGAAATGACCTTTAATGGATTGCGATAACCCCGTCGATAGCGCGCCATTCCGACGGGCGGATCAGCCGTTGGTGAGCAATGCGCACCGAATGAAGCGGACCTTCCAGTTCACGTTCCCAATAGCCGAGGAACTGTTTCAGTTCAGGGAAATGCGGCGCGAGATCGTATTCCTGCCAGACATAGAGTTGCAGCAGACTGGGATGATCGGGCAAGCGGTAATGGATTTCGGCCGTGGTCAGGCCGTATCCTTCCATCTGCCGACGGAACTGCTTGCTCACAGTGGCAACCATATTTCGTCCTCCTTGTTTCGAACCCATCCAGAGCGACCTACTACCGACCGCCCGGACCTTGCCAAGGTCTGAATATTTTTGACTCGAGCCGGCACGAATTCAAGATCACATAGTCGTATAACAGCGAATTTTGTTCTTCCTTTTCAGCGCTCTAGTGATCTGGCACGGGCTTGCAAAAAATTTTTGCCCCACCTCTTGAAACTCCAAAACCGCAAAATTAGCTCCATCTGCGCGTGATGCTTTTTTGGGTTGCGCGCCCCCCGCTCCGGTCCGTCCGGTCCGGAGTGGAGGAACCTCTCACAATCTGTTTGTCCTGAAGGAGAACGATATGACGTTCCGTCCATTGCATGACCGTGTCCTGGTCCGCCGCGTCGAAGCCGAGGAAAAGACGGCTGGCGGCATCATCATTCCCGATACCGCAAAGGAGAAGCCTCAGCAGGGCGAAGTCGTCGCCGTGGGCTCCGGTGCGCGCGACGAAAGCGGGAGGCTTGTGGAACTCGACCTCAAGGTCGGTGACCGCATCCTGTTCGGCAAATGGTCCGGCACGGAAATCAAGCTCAACGGCGAAGATCTGCTCATCATGAAGGAAAGCGACGTGATGGGCGTGATCGAGGCGACCGCGGCGCTGAAGAAAGCCGCGTGAGCACAGCCCGACCAAGTCAAGAAAACTGCCTATTGAAGGAGTGATCCCATGGCTGCCAAGGAAGTCAAATTCAATTCCGACGCGCGCGAGCGCATGCTGCGCGGTGTCGATATCCTCGCCAATGCCGTCAAGGTGACCCTCGGTCCGAAAGGCCGAAATGTCGTCATCGACAAGTCGTTCGGGGCTCCGCGCATCACCAAGGATGGCGTTACCGTCGCCAAGGAAATCGAGCTCGAGGACAAATTCGAGAACATGGGCGCACAGATGGTGCGCGAAGTCGCCTCGAAAACCAACGACCTGGCCGGTGACGGCACCACCACCGCCACCGTACTTGCGCAGGCCATCGTCCGGGAAGGCGCCAAAGCCGTCGCTTCGGGCATGAATCCGATGGACTTGAAGCGCGGCATCGACAAGGCCGTTGAAGCCGTCGTCTCGGAGCTCAAGGCCAACGCCCGCAAGATCACCAGGAATGACGAGATTGCCCAGGTTGGTACGATCTCGGCCAATGGCGACGCCGAAATCGGCCGCTACCTGGCCGAAGCGATGGAAAAGGTTGGCAACGAAGGTGTCATCACGGTCGAAGAAGCCAAGACCGCCGAGACGGAGCTGGAAGTGGTCGAAGGCATGCAGTTCGACCGCGGCTATCTCAGCCCCTACTTCGTCACCAACCAGGACAAGATGCGGGTCGAACTGGAAGAGCCCTATGTGCTGATCCATGAAAAGAAGCTCGCCAATCTGCAGGCACTGCTGCCGGTTCTCGAAGCGGTGGTGCAATCGGGCAAACCATTGCTCATCATCGCCGAGGACGTGGAAGGCGAGGCCCTGGCAACGCTGGTCGTCAACAAGTTGCGGGGTGGCCTCAAGGTCGCGGCGGTGAAGGCGCCTGGCTTCGGCGACCGCCGCAAGGCCATGCTGGAAGACATCGCCATCCTCACCGGCGGTACCGCGATCAGCGAAGACCTAGGCATCAAGCTCGAGACCGTCACCCTGCAGATGCTGGGCCGCGCCAAGAAGGTCGTGATCGAGAAGGAGAACACCACAATCGTCGACGGCGCCGGCAGGAAGGAGGAAATCCAGGGCCGCGTTATCCAGATCAAGGCGCAGATCGAGGAGACTACTTCCGACTACGACCGTGAGAAGCTGCAGGAGCGGCTTGCCAAGCTGGCTGGCGGCGTTGCGGTGATCCGTGTCGGCGGGGCCACCGAAGTGGAGGTAAAAGAGAAGAAGGATCGCGTTGACGACGCCCTTCACGCAACCCGTGCTGCGGTTGAGGAAGGGGTGCTGCCAGGAGGCGGCGTCGCCCTGCTGAGGTCTGTACAATCCCTCGGCACGCTGACAGCCGACAATGCCGACCAGAAATACGGCATCGACATCGTTCGTCGCGCTATCGAGGCTCCTGTCCGTCAGATCGCAGAGAATGCCGGCGCCGAAGGTTCGATCATCGTCGGCAAGCTGCGCGAAAAGACGGATTTCGCCTATGGCTGGAACGCCCAAACCGGTGAATATGGCGACCTCTACAGTCAGGGCGTCATAGACCCGGCCAAAGTGGTGCGGACCGCGCTGCAAGATGCAGCCTCCGTCGCCGGCCTGCTGGTAACCACCGAGGCTATGGTTGCGGAAAAGCCTAAGAAAGAAGCGTCCCCGACCCTGCCCGCCGGCGCCGGGATGGACTTCTAAGCCATTGGCAAATGCCTGCCTCCGCCAGTGCGGGGGCAGGCAGGTCTAAGATGAGGTGATCTTCATGAATGCTATGAATGGTTCGCCATTGGTTTCGGCACCGACCCACGAAACAAGTGAATTCCTCGATTATGAACTGGAGTGCCGTGCTGTTCTGAAGCCGCTGCTTGCCAACTTGCTGGACAAGGCGGAGGCTGCGGGATGGGTTCGCCGCACCGCGGCGTCGACGTTGATGTATCTGGCCGCACAACATGTTTCGGAAGCCTCGAAACGAATGCAGGCAGACAAATCCCAAAACAAATAGACAAGGCGGTTAGCGCGAGCCTTTGCTGCTTTTTGATCAGACCCGCTCGGTTGGCCGGGCGGGTTTCTCGTTTCGAACTTGCTCTAGGTTAAAGTTGGCTTCCGATCATTAGTAACCCGGAAGATCTACCGCCCCCCTGGTTTCGGGCGGTTGTCTTGCTGATGGTACTTGCGCCGCCCTCCGCGATGTCAGCTTTCAGGTACGTGCCGACGAGACCGCTACGACCTAAATGAGGGCGCCAAGCAGCCGTTCCTACAACCTCGTCATCAGACGACGCTAGCTTGGCGGGTGATCGTCCTCGACACGGACGTCGGCACAGTCGACTCAGGTTAATGGCCGGCCAGAATAGCGGGCGTGTCACCGTCTTCGGCCCCCCTACCACTGACGGTTGCTCAGCCAAACGTACCGGCCAGGGCACGGAGTGAACGAGGTCGACGTTCACCGAAAGACATAAAAGTGCTACTGCCCAGAAGATCGGTCCCCGCTCGCATTGAATCTCAGCTTGGTTCCGCGCCGTTTGGCAGCAGGCTAAATGTTGATGAGAAATGCAGCTCATCGACCATTCTTGCCGCAGCCGTTGCGCCGATCAGATTAAGCTCATGGCGATTCTGAGCGAGGCTCATGTCGCGCAATCTTTTTGCGTGGCCGGCCAGGTCACCCAAACCAAGCTCGAGTAACGCTTCCTCTTCAATTGGCACATTGTAACGCAAGTAAGTTAGCGCTGATTGACCACCCAAAAGGTCATCACCCAGGCTCCCTATTTCGTTGTCAATTGCGGTCGCCGTTGGACTGGTGGCGAGATATTGCAGGAGCAGTTGATTGAGCCACGAAGCATCATCCATCAACATGCCCGGTACGCTTGACGCCCAATTCCACAAGCGTGCTTTCATGACCTGTTCAAAGCTGGATGCTTCCTTCCAGTAACCGGTTCCCACCGACACCAAAAGCAGCTTCTCCTCCCCTGTGGGCCAGTGAAAAGGAAAGCCCCTGAGTGTGGCAATGAGAAACAGAAGCAGTGCCGGATTGTTGTGCAGACTCACACCACCATCGACAAACGCACCGCTGATACCCCCACCTATGTCAAGTTGCTCGGGATCAAAATAGGTCGGTGCGGCGGTGCTGGCGCGAACCGCCCTGCGCAGAAGGATTTGGCTGTTTCTCGCGTAATATTTGCCGTTCGGATGATTTAGCAATGGCCAGGTGCTGTTGGTGTCTGCGCGTTTCGTGACAACGCAAAGTCCGGTGCGGATCGAACTGTCGCCTAAAGTTCGGTCTCCAAAATATTCTTTCAGCTTACGGCGGAGTGGCTCAGCATTGTAGCGGCCTCGCAGCAGGCCCAATCTCGGTAACCCCAGATCATCCTGTCGGTCGTTGAACACCTCACCACCGAAGTCGAGATAGATTTTCTCGACTTCGTGTGCGCTCATGCCGGTAGCCAGCGCGGCGGCGATAATCGCGCCCGTACTGGTTCCACCGATCAGGTCGAAATAGTCTGCCAGCACCAGATTTGGCTGATCGTGCGACGTTCGCAGGATCGCTTCGATCCGTTTAAGAAAGCCCAGCGTCAAGGCGCCACGAATTCCGCCTCCGTCAAGGGCGAGAATACGTTTTGGCCCAACAGCCTGCAGGCGTCGCAAAAGGCTCAAGAAAGACTCCCCCACAGTCGTTCCAGAGTGATGTAAGAAAATGATCTGTTTCGAGATCGACCATGATTTTGCTGGTCGCATCGGGAAAAATCAAGGCCGACTTATCCTGGCTCCCTATCAACGGAGGGAGTTTTTGGAGCATTCCAGTCGCTTGAACATAAGCCGTTTTGCGCGCGGCAAAACGGTTGCTAGATTTGCCATAGCCTGAACCAAGGGTATGTTATGCGCAATGCAGAGAAAGGGGTGAACCCCGTAATTGCTTTCGCGGGAAGACGCCCAGATAGCCCAGACACTTCAAAGATACGTTTCCCATTCGAAAACGTCCCAGCCGTAAGCCAATCGCTTACCGCCTTGCTGTCTCGGGAGCGTCCAGTTGCTGTTATTGCATCAGGCGCCTGCGGCGGGGACTTGCTCATGCTTCAAGCCGCCGATCTTCTGGGCATCAGAATACGTGTGGTTTTGCCTTTTGCTCCTGAAATTTTTCGCAACACCTCAGTTGTCGATAGGCCACTGCCTGAATTTTGGGGCGAGTTGTTCGATAAGATGATTGCAACAGCCAGCATGCGGGATGATCTCGTCGTCCTCCGCAGCTTTGGCGATAGAAAAGCTGCGTATAGGAATGCAAACCGCGCGCTCGTCGACGAAGCTCGCGCATTTGCCCACGGGAAAATCGGGCGACGATGCCTCGCTGTGATCGCCTGGGATGGTGTTGTTCGTGAACCGGCCGACACAACGTATGAATTCGCCGAACTCGCGGCCCAGTCAGGCTTCGACATCCAGAGCATTTCAACTCTCAACCCGGATGGTCCGCCCCCCGCACTGCCAGGCCGCCACGGATGACCCCCTATCGAAATTGTGCCAAGTGTCAACACCATAGGACAGCTCGGTGGTTTCTTGAAAAAGCTTACCGACGATAGTGTTTGAGATTGCTACGTCCCCCATTGCTTGAAAAAGTTTTCGCAAATACTGTGGCCGTTATAGATGACGCAGGGCGTGTGGGGCTTGGCACGGATTTTCCTTAGTCATTCGAGCGCGGACAATTTTGCCGCCACCGCACTTCGCGACTTTCTGGTCGCCGAAGGCTGGGACGATCTGTTTCTCGATCTCGATCCTCAGCGCGGCATTGTTGCCGGCGAGCGATGGGAACGTGCGCTGAACCAAGCAGCCAACCGCTGCGAGACCGTATTGTTCCTGGTGTCGAGAGCCTGGCTTGCATCGCGCTGGTGCCTGAAGGAGTTCAATTTAGCCCTCAGGTTGAACAAGCGAATGTTCGGAGTGCTTATCGAGGATATCCCGACAGCCGATCTACCTCCCGATCTGACTGCCAGTTGGCAGGTGGTGCGGCTTGCCAGAGGCACCGACCACAGGATGTTTCGCGCTGTCTTGCCAGACGGTCGTGAGGGGCATGTCACCTTTTCGAAGGCCGGGCTTACCTCTTTAAGAAACGGGCTGGTGAAGGCCGGTCTTGACGCCAAGTTTTTTCCCTGGCCGCCCAAGGGTGACGACAATCGACCACCATGGCGCGGCATGAGACCAATGGAGGCTGAGGACGCCGGCATCTTCTTTGGTCGCGAAGCGCCTATCATCGAGGCTCTCGACCGCCTGCGTGGCCTTGCCGATGGAGCAGCACCGCGCTTCCTGACCATCCTTGGCGCATCGGGAGCCGGCAAATCTTCCTTCTTGCGTGCCGGCATCTTACCGCGGCTGGCCCGCGATGACCGCAGTTTCGTGCCGCTGCCTGTGGTGCGACCGGGCCAGGCTGCGATAACAGGGGAAACCGGTCTGCTCGCGGCGCTCGAAGACGCCTTCCTTTCCGCTGACGTGAAATTGAGCCGTGCGAAGGCAAGAGCGGCGACGACCGGAAATCCGGCGGCATTCGCGAAGCTGCTTACCGAACTTGCAGAGGCATCACGCCTTAAACTTGACAACGGACAGCGACCACCGCCCCCTGCCGTTGTGATTGCCATCGATCAAGGCGAGGAGCTCTTTCTGACTGAGGGGCGTGCCGAAGCCGATGCACTTCTTGCACTCCTTGCCTCTACGGTCGCGTTGTCGGCACCCCGCGTCATCCTGGTTGTGACTATCCGTTCCGACTCCTATGAACAGCTGCAACTTGCTCCAGCTCTTGAGGGACTGCGCCAAACTGCGATGTCGCTTCCTCCATTGCCGCAGGGAGCTTATCAGACAATCATCGAGGGTCCTGCTGCGCGACTCAAGGACACCAAGCGAGCACTGAAAATCGAACCTGCTCTGACGGCAGCACTCCTAACCGACGTAGAAGCGGGTGGAGGCAAGGATGCACTGCCGTTGCTCGCCTTTACACTGGAAAGACTCTACCTCGAACATGGCGGCGACGGCGATCTCCGGCTTGTCGAGTACCGTGATCTGGGCGGCATCCGTGGTTCGGTGGAGGCTGCGGTAGAACGCGCGCTTAATGCCTCCGACGGCGACCGGACTATACCGCAGGACCGCACCGCCAAACTTGCACTGCTCCGACGTGCGTTGATCCCCTGGCTGGCCGGCATTGACCCTGACACCGGCTCGCCGCGTCGACGAGTGGCACGCTTGTCAGAGATTCCGGAGGACGCGCGCCCGCTTATCCGCCACTTGGTCACGGAGCGGCTGCTATCGACTGAACAGGCCTTTGTATCTTCAGCCGACGACTCGGGTATCTCCAAGCTGGTTCGGCAAGGTGATATTACGATCGAGCCCGCTCATGAAGCGCTGCTGCGGCAATGGGACCTGCTGCGGAGTTGGTTGGAGGAGGATTTTGCCGCCCTTGTCGTTCTTGAAGGCGTCGCACGTGCCGCGCGGGACTGGGACACCAACGGGCGCAAGGGAGAATGGCTGGTTCATCAGGCGGGTCGGCTGGAAGATGCCGATCGCTTCGTGCGCGAAGCGCGGTTCGTCGGATTCTCAGGCGCCTTGGTCGAGGATTATCTCGCTACCGCTCGCACCGCAGACAATATCCGTCGCCATCGTGAACTGGAAGAAGCGCGACAGCTCGCACAGGCTCAAAAGTTAGCCGCTGAACGCCAGAAGCAGGTAGCTCGCAGAACGTTGATCGGTGCCATCGCAGCCAGTCTGCTCGCCACCGTTGCGGTCGGCGTCTTGATCTACGCACTTGGCCAATCCCGGGAAGCAACAAGGCAAGCCCAGATTGCCACAACCGAGCGCGACCGAGCTTTGGCCGAGCGCGATCGCACTGAGCTCGCCGAGCGGCAAGCGTCTGATAGGAACCTGGAACGGAGCATTGGTATCTCCGCAGCCGCAACAGAGAAGGTGGCGGAACTCGCTAAGGTAAACTCTCTCGACGACGTGAAGCTGAGCCAAGCGTTGTCGGCGGTAATTCTCAGTACCGCGAGCGCGATTGAAATGAGCGGGGAGATCAATGGTCAGATCAAGTCGCTTCTCTCCACGATCGCTGACGTCAAATCCCGTTCCGATTTGTCTGCTGGGCCTATCGGGCTGGCCGTGGGAGATATCGAGTTCGTGGTCACCACCCAAGCCCATGAACTGGGGACGACCCTTGTCATTTCGAACCCTTTGAAAGGCACTTCAGTCTCGACGCTGCTATCGACAAAACCGATTGCGATAGGCATCGATCGGATCAAGAAAACAGTAATACTAATTAGCTCCGATCGGTTGGAGCGTTGGCTAGCCGTTGATGGTCAGCTCATGTCGGTTGACGCAATCGACGCAAGCCGTTTCCCTTTCTCGACGAGCAAAGATCTTAAGATCGTCGGCTCGGCCGGCAGCGTTTTTGCGCTATCGGCTGGTCAGGTATGGCGCATTCAAGACGATCTGCCGGAGAAGGTGTCTACTGCTTTCGGCATCACAATAGCCGACATCGCTTCCGACGATCGGGGCGGCATTGTCGCCACCACGGAGTTTGGGCAAATCCTTCGGGGTAGCCAACGGCTGGAACTCGTTTCCGAACAGACCAGCGTCGCCCGCCAAATTGGCGAGCGCCCACGCATCCGCTATAATCCAAATTTCGATATCGCATCCCTTTCAACTGAAAAGGAGTGGCGTGATGTATGGCTCAGCTACAACATAGCATATCCATCGATCGACCGTGCTGAATGTAAAGAACAGCGCTCAAACTCCCGCCAACAATATTGCGCCGATGTGGACGAGTGGCTGCCGGCGCTCTCGGGAGATGTTCCATGGATCGGTATCGTGGCCAGAGGTTCAACACCACCGGTGTTTCGCGGCTCACGATGGCCCGTGGAACTCCTTACAGCCTGCCATCGCCTTCGGTGGTTGAATGACGGAACCATCTTTGAAGCGGGCGAAGCGCTGAACCGTTGTGCCACTCTCGAACCGACGATCGCAGAGAGTATATCGAGCGGCCAGTCCAACGAAACTGCCAGGACAATCATCACCGGCCTGTTGAACAGCTCGGATGCAATCAAGAGTATCGACACGGCCCCAGCTTTCTCTCCATTGATATCGAAATTGCCTGAGGGCACGATCCCGGAAGCACGCCTTGGTTATGAACGCGAATTTGGCCTCGACGGAAGGCCCGCAAACGCAGACGAAGCGCGGAACGCGTATGAAACGGCTGCGGCCAAAGGCGACACATTCGCAATGTATCGGTTGGCGATAACAATCGAAGATACGGAACCGCAACGCGCAGTTTCGCTATACCGACGCGCAATCGAACTCGGTTCGGGGTACGCACTCAACGCCTATACGATCTATCTCGAAAAGTGGTCAGCGCCTCCACAACAGATAGCTGACAACTACCGCGAGGCAATGAAGTTGGGAGACAATCTGCGAGCGCCGCGCAATCTGGCTGTGTGGTTGGCCAGCCATTCGGGTTTGTCACGGGGCAAGGAGGAAACAGAGGAGAACCTTTATCGCCTTGCCGCCAAAAGCGGCAATCCGTTTGCGGCAGCCGATCTCGCCGAACTGCTCGACACTAACTTGGCAAAACCCTCTTTCGAAGGTGAGGCCAGCGCCCTGTGGGATTTCGCTTCACCTTACGAGCCCAAAGCCGCAATGGTGGTGGCCCAACGGCTTGAACGGGAAGAGCAGGCCCTTGCCGGTGACACTTCCGCCGACAGTAATGCAAAACGCGACGAGAAGCGTCGCACGAGCCTGCAGCTTCTACGCATGGCCGCTCGCGAAGGACAGCCAGAAGCCTTCAACCGCCTGGCGGAGCGCGCGCTTTTGGAGAATGGGGATGCTGGTGAGGCTGATGCAACGTTGCTGTCTGTCCGTGCGCTGCAGGGGGGCGTATACGCCGCCGCGATGCGAATAGCCTACATCCTGGAGCGCCGGAGCGCCCCGAAAGAAGTCGTGCAGCGCTGGGGAGCGCTGGCCGGGCTGAGCAATCGCCCTCCCACCAGCCTCCCACTCACCTACGATGGACCGCAGCGCGATTTACGCCAGCGCCTGCTTTCGAGCCAACCCAATCCGCAGGCAACAATCCATCGCATGCGCGGCGAAATGGGAAGGATTACCCGAGCGTTCTCGCAAGATAAGCAAATCGATATTGAATATGATCATGTGGGCCGCGTCGCCAGCGCCCGTTTCCTGCCAGCGCCGGGCAACGCCATTGTTTATTCAGTCATCCGAGACGAAAGCCAACGCTCGGCCCGTCTCGTCCGCGACGGAAAGACTGTCGCTACGATGAATTATGACAGAGAACGCTTCCCAACAAATATCGTCACCGATGTTGGCACACTCCGTGTGGAGGTACTCAAAGAAAAGCCTATCAGCAGGGATATCCTGGTTACGATCGGTGAGAACAAACTCAAGTTTGAGCTCTCAGGCGGACCGACCAATGCTGTCCTGAGCCCGATTGTTGACGGCAAAACGGATCGCGACGTTCGCGATAGAACGTTGGAAGTTCTGAAGGCCTTGCAGAAGACACTGGAGCCCCTGGCGTCCGAGCCGCTGTTTGAGGATCTCCTGCTACAACCCGAAGCGACGACCTTCGTCGAGACACTTAGCAAAACGTTGGAGACACAATGATTGTGCGCAACGCATTCGCCTCGGTCGTAAGAATAGTGTTGGTTGCCGTAGCGCTCATCTTCTCCCCGCCGAAAGCCGGGAATGCCATGGTGGATACGAGAAACGCTAATTATTATGAGTCTTGGACCGATGTGACGGAAAAGCTGGGGGTGGATGTCGTACGCACATACAACAGCCGGTCACTTTTCGAC
Source organism: Mesorhizobium sp. NPDC059025 (assembly GCF_042739655.1). Lineage (NCBI taxonomy): Bacteria > Pseudomonadati > Pseudomonadota > Alphaproteobacteria > Hyphomicrobiales > Phyllobacteriaceae > Mesorhizobium > Mesorhizobium sp. NPDC059025. Next base: position 293,167 of record NZ_JBHYIM010000007.1, read on the forward strand.
GGCATGTTCGGATTTGGCTGGTGCTCGGATTTTGAGACCTCGGTCTATCTGAATGATCAAGGTTCATACCAACTGTCATTCTGCGGAGCTGGATTGAGCGTAGAGTTCGCGCCGCGTCAATTAGGCGAAGCTCGAGGTCGTGTGCAGACTGCCGAAGACGGCAGTACCCTGGAGATTGAAAATCAGCAGTTTTTATATCGAAGCGCCGACGGCAAGAAAACGTTCCACTTTGATCGGATGGGCCAACTTTCAGCGATCGAAACGCCTGGATTTGGCACAGTGCGCATTGTCCGACGCTACGGCATGATAGCCGAAGTCTTCGACTGGGAGGGCCGTGTCTATCGGTTCTCAACAAACTCGGCACGCAAGGTGGTGCGGATCCGAACACCAGACGGCCTGCAAATAGAATACCTCCATAATCAAAATGGAGAGCTGACTTCAGTTAAGAACGTCTGGAACAATGTTTACACATACTCCTATAATGATCTCAAAAACCTCGTACGCGCGACTTGGCCCGACGCTACCTTCATCGAGATCGAATACAATAGGGAGAAGGATTGGGTCATCGGTTTCGTCGACCGCGACCAGTGCAAGGAGACGTACGAATACAAGAAGGGTCCGCGGGCTGGGGTAATCTACTGGAGTTCCATGGTAAAACGGTGCAAGGAAAAGCTCGTCGCGGAAGGTCTTGATGAATTCGTTTTTACGGGAGATTCCTCACTGGAGCCCGAACGATTGTGGAAGTTGAGGGAAAGTGCGGGACTAACGGGTCCTGGCGGAGTGCATTTTAAGGAAACGATCTATCCTAAAATCGGCCCGCCAACTGTTAGGCAAGAGACGCGGGATAGCCTGCACACACCACTTTTGATCCAGCAGTGAATTCCGCCTTGAACTCCTTTCGCATGTGTACGGCACAGAGCTTATGAACTCGTAGCCCTGGTTAGGGCCAATGCGGCACTTCATTGCCACGAAGATCTTGAGTACGAACGAAGCTTCCCCATCGCCACGACTTGCCGCACCGCCGAAAGCAGTCGAAGCAGCGCATAGACCTGCGCCCTGCCTATGTTTTACACTGCCTCAATAGGTGGCTGGATGCCCGCCGCCCGCCAGCTCGAATCGGCCCTAGGCTGCTGCCGAAGCCTTTTTGCTTGCCGGCTTTGCTGACACTTTCGCCTTTCCTACAACAGTGGCCTTGGGTGAGACTGGCTGGACGCCCTTCTTTTCGCTCTTCACTTCAACAAAATAGCTTAGCGGATCCTTCCGCTTCTCGTTGAGGCCAGTCAGAATGAGGTCGCGAATGAGCTCACCCTTGCTGCGAGCACCACGGAGCGCAGCCGACTTGAGCGCCTGATCGAGGTCCTTCGGAAGATAAATCGTCCGAAGCACCATATTTTCGGTGGTATCTGCCATCGTAGCCTCCTTCATGTATACATATGTACAGGTGCTGCGCGATATTTCAAGCCTACGCCGCATCACAATAGGGTTGCAAAATCCGATCTGCTGTCGCGCCAAGCACCATCAGCGAACCGAAACCCGGACCGAGCTCATCCGCCAGGTTCGGCACATGGATCCTCGGCCAGCCGTCGAGCGGCAGTGACAGGTCTGCGCGCATACCACCCACCAACGCCTCTCTGTTTACCGGCACGACCTCGCCACGCAACTCCTCCGGCAGCATCGCCTCGAATGCCCAAGGGTCGAACCCGGTTGCATCCACTACGAGGCCAGCAGTTATTACAAATGTTCCCTTTTGGTTGTTATATTCAACTTCGAGATCCTTCAGTCCCCGTTCGGGTGTGGTTGCGTGCCGAATATCTCTGGCGACGCCCGGCACGAGCGTGAGGTTTCTCGCATCGCTCAGCAATTGCGTCACCGTCTCCCACACAACGCCTCGGTTCAGTCGCCGGGTGAAATCCCGTCGGTCATTGGGCTTCAAAGCCAGCCAGGTTTCCTCGTCGTCGAACAGGGTGTTTTCGAAGAAATTCGTGGTGCGTGTGAACAGCATAGCCTGATTGTTCAGGAGCACGATCGGTTGATCATGAAGACCTTGGCGAATGAACCAGGCGGTGATCGCAGCGGCGGTGCCCCCGCCCCCTATGATGACGACCGGATTGTCTTTCAACCCCTGGATCACCTTGCGCACGCGGGCGAGGTGGCTCCAGAAATCGACCCCTGACAGTACGCGCGAATCTCTGACCTGCCGCGGTTTTTTCGACGCCGGTCCCGGCCCCGTGAAAACGACACCATGAAAATCGGCGATCTCGAGCTCGTTCTTGGTCGCGGCATCGATCTGTCGGAGCTTCCATGTCGCACCGTCACGGATGAGCTTCGTCACACGACCAATTGCCGGCTCTGACCTTGTGCGTTTGAAGACAAAATCCAGATAGGCTGCGAAGTCGGCATGAGTCGGTGGGCGCCTTCCGCGATTGACCCAGTCCGCGTAACGAGGTGCCAGATTCTCCTGACTGACAAGATAGGCGTTCCACGAAAAGCGCTCCTGCATAAGTGCCACGACTTCGCTTCCGCTCGGCCTCGGTGATATGGCCGGCGATGCGCGCGGCCTCGGCATAGACAGACAATGGAAAGTGCGGCGCGAAGCAAAGATCGCGCTCGATGCCGAGACCAAGCGGACCCTTCACAGTTTCGAGTTCGGCAAGGCTGACGCTGCCGAGCTCGGGAAAGCCGAAACCGAGATCGCAAAGCCCGAACAGCGTGTCACCGTCCGCATCGAGTTCGGTCAAAAGCCAAGTCGCGGCCCCGACCGGATTGAAGAGTTTCACCACCGGGACATGGTTGGTTTCGGTTCCGGCTGCGCCATTGGCGAGCAGCCGCGCACGCAGTTCGTCAGTGATCAGGATCATGGGAAGCTCCCTTGGTGTCTGTCGAGTGTGCGGTTCCGCGCTAGCCAGCGATGCCCGCGCGGGCATCGCTGGCCGCGCCATCCTTGAAGGCGAGCAGGAAATCGGCGGCTTTCGAGGCGAGGCTGGCCGAGCGAAAAATCGCGCGGTCGTCCTCGCGCAGTACCGAGAGCCATGAGCCGATGTAATCGGCATGGCGCACCGTAGGCACGACGCCGAGCGCCGAGCAGGCAAAGGCCGCAGCGATCTCGGCGGTCAGTTCTTCGCGGGCATAGGTTTTGGAGCCGAACGCCCCGCTGAGATCACGGGCAAGACGCGTTGCATGCCCGGTCCAGTGTGCGAGTTCATGAAAGCAGGTTCGGTAGTAGTTTATCTGTTCGAAAAAGGCAGGCTGCGGCGGCACCTGAATGTAGTCGCTGGCGGGCATGTAGAAGGCGCTATCCCCGCCAATGCGGATATCCGCGCCGGACGCCCGGAGCAGGGCTTCGGCATGCGGCACAATTTCACGCTCGGGCAACGGCTGGGCGTCGCTGCAAATGTGGCCCGGCAAGCCGTCGCACTGCGCCACATTGAAGACGGTGAACCGCTTCAGATAGGGGATTGCCTGTGGCTCTGTGCCCTCGGCCTTGGCGCGCTCCTTCTCGTCCTTCGAAATGAAACGATCCGCGCGCACGATGGTGGTGCCTTGCTCGCCCTTCCTGACCGAGCCGCCAAGCGCCAACGCCTGCCGGAAGGTCAGCCAGTTCTGGCTGGGATACGCGTGCTCAGTGACCGCGCTCCACAGGATCAGGATGTTGATCCCGGAATAAACGCGCCCGGTGTCGGCATTCTTCGGCAGGCCGATGGCTGCCTTTGCCCTGCCCCAAGGTTTCACCCAAGGCACGCAGCCGCGTTCGAGATCGGCAATGATGCGGTCCGTGATTTCCGAATAAAGGCTGGCTCTCGCCCGCCGGTCGCCTCTTGCACCGCCCTCGCCTCGGGCTGAACGCTTGCCGGTTCCGCGCATGATCTGATCTCCGCTCGCAATCTCGCTGCGCCCTCCCCGGAAGCGGGGTGGGCGGCGAAAACGACCGGAAGGACCCGCCGTCAGAGGCGGCCGGCATCCGAAGGACCGCAACGAAGTGGAGGACCCGTAGCGGCAGGCGAAGGGTTGCGGGCTGCCGCGGCGGGGCTAGAAGGGAGAGCCGGCCACACCGTGCCACCGGGGGGCCTGAACAAGGCAACTTCGCCACCTTCAGGTGGCGGCCGCTACAGCTGTCTGCGCCGAGGGACGAAGCCGCCTGAGACCATCAAACGGAAACCCGGACCATCTTTCCGCAAAGACGATAGCGGACTCAGGCATGGCTGATTTGGGGGAGTCGCCGGCCACCCGGAATTTGCCATCGTGGCCCACGCAATGCGCGTACAGCAAGAACGCCAACGTCTTCAATTGGAGAGATAGGAACTCGCGGGCTTTCGATCGACGCAGAGCAGGAAAGCCAGAACCGAGACGAATATGATCGATCCGCCGATGATGGTGGACCGTGCCGGCACCTCATGGAAAGCGAGCCAGACCCAGATCGGTGCGATCGGGGTCTCCACCGCGCCGATGAGCGCGGCATCGCGCGCGGGCAGATAGCGCAGGCTTAGACCGAAGGTGAGGAAGCCGAGTGTCATCTGCACGAGGCCGAATGAAGCAAGCCAGCCCAGGTCCTTCGCAGCGACGGTGAGGGGATCTGAAAACGGCAACACGGCCACCGCGCACAGGATGTTGGAAAGAAGCAAGGTCTCGGCCACCGGGAACCGGTCGTTCTGCCTCATGGCTATCGCCATGAGAGCCATCAGAAGGGTCATGGCCAACGCGAGGAGGTCGCCGGTAAAACCGCCTCCCGACAGAGCGGAAGCCCCCACCGTCAAGACGGCGCCCGCAACGGCGGCAACCCCGGCGAGCAGCGCGACCGACGGCGGCCTGTGTCCGAGCAATGCCCATGAAAGGGCTGCGACGATCAGCGGCGCGCCGGCATGAATGACCGCGACATTGGCGACCGTCGTGTTCCGCAACGCGAATATGAAGGCGACCATTGCCGTCGATGACATGCCAGCAACCAGCCACGCCGCGGGCGTGAGCCTGCCGACGATGCTGCCCGGCGTGCCTCGAAGCACCAGCGTCAGGAACATCAGCACAAAAACGGCACTGAAGGTGCTGCGCCAGAAAAGCAGCGTCCAGCTGTCGACGGCGATCAAGCGCGAGAACAATCCTCCCGTGCTCCAGAACACCGCCGCAAGCATGGCCAGGGCCACACCTGCATTTCGATCGCTGATGGAGAACATGGCTAGACGCCCCCGCGCACTGCGGGGTCGCCGGTTGAATGGTAGAGTCCCGACGTTTCCGGCGGAGGCCGATGGCGCCATACGATGAGTTCGGCTTCCCCGCTGACGTCCTGCCGATGGCGCTTCAGACACCCTGAACCCAGACGCATAACGATCTCCTGGGCATTGACACCGATCTCGGCGGCAAGGTCGCCGACGTCAAATTCGTCATGCAGAAACTGCGCCCAGGCACCGGGAGCACAGAGCTCAGGCGGCACGTCCGTCACGTCGACCGTAACGTATTCCATCGAGATGCGTCCCACCACGGGAGCGGAATGCGCGCCGAAGCGGACAGAGATCCTGCCAGCACAGGCCCAAGGCAGACCCTGGGCATAGCCGATGCCGACGATGGCGATCCGGCTGTTGCGACGGGCGCGGAATGTCGCTCCATAGCCGACGGCTTCATGTGCAAAAACCTCGCGAACGGCAAGGACCCGGGCACGCAAGCTAAGGACGGGACGAAGCGGATTGGGACGGACACCGGCATTGTTGATGCCGAACAGCGCCGACCCGATACGGGCAAGTTCGAAGTGGAACGAGGTGTCGAGCCACGCACCGGCGGATGCGACCAGGCTGCTGCTCACAGGGCGGACAGATCCGCGGAAGGCTTCAAATCGTTGCTTCTGCATTTCGTTCATCGTGTCCGATGAATGGTCGCTGCAGGCCAGATGACTGATCAGGATGCGTGGCGGGTGCTCGAGAAACCATCCCTTGCTGGAAAAATCCGAAACCTCCGCAGACGATAGGCCGAGGCGCGAGAAGCCCGTGTCGACATTGAGCAGGTAGGGATCGGTCGCCGCTGTCCGGAAATGGAAATCCAACTCCTCCGGCGTGTTGATCACCGGCAGGATGTCTTCCATCCGGTAAATTCGCCTGAAGCGGTCATAGTCGTCATGGAAGACCGCGATCCTTGCGAAGGGACAGACGGCGCGCAGCTTCAAGGCTTCTTCCAGATTGGCAACAAAAAAGGATGTGCAGCCCCCATCCCACAACGTTCTGGCAACCGGCTCCAGGCCAAGTCCGTAGGCATCGCTCTTGACCACCGCCGCGGCGATGACATCGGGGCCGAGGAGACCGGCCATCGTCCTGTAGTTGGCTCGCACCGCCTCCAGATCGATTTCCAGGACAGCACTGTCCGATGGGAAATAGCGTGCAACATTGGCGGCTTGCATCAGTCCCAGCGCTCCATCTTGCCCCCACAACGGAAACGTGCCGACAGGTAGCGTCGAGGTTATGCGGCTCTGATGACACGCATTTTTCAGATGAGTGACAGCCATCGGATTATGAGATGGATCGATCTCAAAGGTGGCAGATACCAACCGCCTTAAAAGGAGCTGTCACATTGCACTGCCATTATCCCTCGCGTTGAACCAACCACCAACTCTGAGGCGGGCGTACATGGCTCTCGAAATGGGCGACCATCCAACCAGGATTTTGATACTCGGCTGTGGCGTGCTTGGCGGCGGCGTGCTTGACTTTCTGAGCCAGAGCGGCCGTGATTACGACATCCACATAGCGGCCCGCGATCATCAAAAAGTATCGCTGCGCGCGAACCTGGCGCGCTACACGGCAGCCAATCTCGGTCACCACGCCAGCATCCAGGTCGCAGCCGTCGACCTGATGGATGTCGAGGGCACGGCCGCCTATCTCGCAGCAGTTCAGCCGGACATCATCTTCAACGCAACGACGCTGCATTCATGGTGGGTGATCACTCAGCTACCGCAAGCCGCCTTCCAGCGCCTGGACCAGGCGCGTGGCGGTGTCTGGGCCGCCATGCATCTGGTCCTGGTGCGCCGCCTGATGCAGGCTGTCCGCCTGGCCGGCGTGCAAGCAAGAGTCGTCAACGCGTCCTATCCCGACGTCACCAACGCAGCGCTGGCGGCCGAAAACGCCGCCCCCCTCATCGGCATCGGCAACATTGCCAACGCCGTCCCGGGAATCCAGCTTGCGGCGGCGCATCTGCTCGGCTGCGACGTCAGGCGCATCACTGTTCGCTTCTTTGCCCATCATTTCCTGAGCTACCGCATGCCAAGCATAGGCGGGACGGATGGTGCGCCATATCACCTGAGTTTCTATCTGGACGGCGAGCCCCTGCCGGCCGATGCAATCGATCATGGCACGGTGTTCGCCACTGTCGCCGGACGCTTCCGCCGCGTGAAGGGACTGGCCGGGCAGTCGGTAACCGCTTCTTCGGCGACCGCCGTGCTGCGGACCCTGGCCGACGGCGTCGACCGCGTCGTGCACGCTCCAGGTCCCCTGGGCCTCGTCGGTGGTTATCCCGTCAGGATCTCACCAAATGGAATATCCATCGACCTACCGGAAGAATTGTCGATCGACCAGGCTGTGGCCATCAACCGCGCTTGCCAGAAATTCGACGGCATCGAGTCCGTCGACGCGGATGGCACCATCCGTTTCATGGCGGATTCGGCAGCGATCATCCGCGAAGAAATCGGCTTCGACTGCCCAGCCGTGCGTCTAGACGACTGCGAGGAGACCGCGAATGAACTTGCGGCAAGGTTTGCTGAATATCGGCACGCACAGCTGGCGAAATCTGATCTGACTGCCGCCTGACCGCGCCGTTTGGCGCAAGGCTGTGCGCAACGAACGCACCGACGCGGGGAAGGCCGAGACAGACATGCATCACGCCGGCGGTGGGATCGCAGACGATGGAACACGCGGTCTTGGTTGCTTCCTCGCGTGAATAGCTCTTCGCAACGGCATTGGGAGCTCCCGCCCGGTTGCGCAGGGCATCGATGGCGTCGGCAACGGAATTGAGGGACCCGGCTGAACCTGCAAGCGAGGCATATCTCCCATAAGTTGATGGGTAGATCTGCTGCAGCAGGGCGCGGTTTTCGACAGTCTTCGTCTGGCCGAGCAGCGCGTGATTGGTGTGGAACAGTGACTCGACGCCACCGAGGTCATTGACGCCGGCAGCCGGTGACACCTCGACCCCGGCGATCCGGCCGGACGCGTCGCCGAGCAGGTAACTGCGTCCACTCATGTGCGGCAATCGCTGCATGAGCCGCAACGCGCCCGGTATGTCTGGCTCGGACAGGATCATGCGGCGCACCACCTGGCTGGGCAGGCCTGCCATCGCTGTGTCGAGCATCAGATCATTGGTCACCAAGCAGAGCCCGTGGCCATTCTGGCCGACCCAGCCCAGCGTGCCCCTTGAAGCCACCGTCGCCAGCCGAAATCCGTCCGGGTCCGTGTGCACGAAAAGCACCAGCCCGGATTTCGCGCCGCGCGGCGCGTCCCAGTTCTGGCCGACAACCGCACCGCGATCGCCCCTGAAGGCGAGCGCGCTGCAGCCGGTTGGCGCCGGCTCTCCGAAAAACTCGAAGCCGATGTTGAGAAAGACATCCTCGGCAGCGCAATGCGCGCCGTCGGCGATTCCCTCGATCTCCGCGGCTATGGCAGGCGCAACCGAATTCAGGATCCGCCAAGACGCCTCCGCCGCGCGTCGCGCCCTGACAAGGTTGCGCGCAGGACCAGACCTTGCAAGCCGATTGAGGTCGGCGACGATTTCGCGCTCGAAAGCGCTCCCATGCTGCAAGCCGCGCTCGTAGGGGGCGCCTCGCAGGATCATGACCGGAACAGCGGTCCGCGCCATGGTCCCTCACCTCACCGATTGCGCCAGGCGTGCGAGTTGTCCGGGCGCCCGCAAGCGTTGTGGTTGCGGCCTGCGCCGGCTGGTCGCCCGCCGCTCGACCGCGCGTGCCAGCAGCGACACCGGCCAGCCGAGCGCAAGGTAGAAAAGGCCGGCGAGCAGGAAGACATGCAGCGGCATGAAGCTTTCGGACATGATCGCCCGCGAAGTCAATGTCAGCTCGTTGACACCAATAAGGGCGCAGACCGAACTGTCCTTGAGCACGGAGATCGAGGCAACAAGCAGTGGTCCGGACATATGGCGCACAGCCTGAGGAATGGCGACCAGCCGCAGGCTGAGGAGACGTGAAAGACCGAGGGCGCGCGCGGCTTCCAATTGCCCCTGCTCCACGGCCTGCATGCCGGCGCGCAGCACCTCGGCCAGATAGGCGCCGTGCACAAGGACAAGGCCAAGCGTGCCCGCCAGGAAAGGTGACAGCGTCAAGCCGAAGCCGGGCAGGACGAAGTAGAGCACGTATAGAACGATTAGCAGCGGTATGGCGCGCAAGATCCAGACATACGCATTAACGAGATCGTGCAGCCTTCCGTTGCGCGATGTCCTCAAGGTTTCCAGGCCAAGGCCGAGCAAGAACGCGCCGGAGAAGCCTGCCGCGGTCAACAGCAGCGTGAGCGACGCAGCCTCGAAAAGGCGCGGGCCCCAGTCCAGAAAATACAAGGCAATGCCGTCCATCATTGGCTCGCCACCTGTTCAAAGCGATTCGTCAGGCAAAACAGTGTGAAAGCGACACCGAGATAGATGCACGCCGCCAGCCCGTAGATCAGTCCCGTCTCGAAAGTGCGGTTCACCAACGCGCGCGCCTGGAACATGAGCTCCGGGGCAGCGATTGCCGCGGCCAGCGTGGTGTCCTTGACGAGGGCGAGCGCATAGTTGCCGAGTGGTGGCAGGCTTATTCGCCAGGAATTGGGGACGATCACCAGCCGGAAGGCCAGGAGGCGGGAAAGACCCAGCGCAAGCGCCGGCTCGCTCTGTTTTACCGCCACAGACCGGAACGCGGTGGCAAAAACCTCCACGAGCATCGCCGACCCGATGATGCCCAGCCCCACCGTGGCCGCCGGCGCCGGCGGGAGCCGGATCCCGATGTGCGCCAGGCCGAAATACACCAGAAGCAGCCAGATCAGGCTGGGCATGGTGCGCAGGATACCGGCATAGATCGCGATGAGCGTGTCGACGAGACGGGATCGAAGCAGGAAACTGGCGGCAGCCAGAGAAAAGCCGAGTGCAATCGCCAGGACAAGCGCGCCCAAGGCGATGGTGACGGTGATCCTTGCACCATCCAGCAGGATCAACAGGACAATGCCGAGGTCGATCACCGCCCACACCCTCCCGCTATTGCCGACAACGCGGTGCGGCCCAGTCGGCCGGCCTGTCGACGCCGGCGCGGAAATTGTCCGCCGAGGGTACGAAGTTCGTGTTGCTCAACAGGCCATAGTGCCTGCCGATCAGCCTGACTTTACAATCCGACCATAGCAGCCGGATCTCGCGGCTCAAGTCATCGGCGAGCGCCTGATTGTTCCTGGAGAGACCAAAGACATATTGCCTGCCGGTGCTCGTCAACAAGGGGAAGTCGGGATTGTTGTCGATGAAGGGGACCGTGTGCAGCTTCCAGCCCGGATTGCGCGAAATCGCGTAGTCAATGGCCGGTGGATCACCGATCATCGCGTCAATCCTGCCGATGACAAGGTCACGCATTGCTGCATCCGGCGTGTCGTAGAGCATAAGCTGCAGGCCGGGCAGCCGGCGCAGTTCGACCAGGAAGCCAAAGCCGATCATCGAGCCGACCTTCTTGTTCTCAAGATCCGCCAGGCTGTTCCAGTTCTGCCCAATCTTCTGGGTGATGCCGTTCTGGAAGTAGGCAGTGGGATCGGTCATGATCAGCACGTCGGCCCGCTGCCGCGTCCAGGCGACGTTGCCGCCGATGATGTCTACCTGTCCGGACTGGGTTGCGGCGATCGCGCCGGACCATTCCATCGGAACCGGCCTTATCTTGAGGCCAAGCCGCGTCGCCGCCATCTGGAGGATTTCACCGTCGTAACCCGACAGCTTGCCATCGAGCGCGACAAGACCCGGCATGTCGCCAGTAATGGCTACACTCAGCGTTCCGGGCTCGCTCAACTGGTATCGTTCCGATGCAAGGGCGGCTTTCGAAAGCAGCACGGCCATCAGTACGCAGAGCGCGATACCCAGGCAGGTTCCAGTTGCACGCCGATCGCAAACCATCTGCCCCAACACTCCATACGAAAGGGGAATCCAGCCTACCGATATCCGCAATATGAGTGAACTCTAAACCTTGCCGGCTTACTTGTAAACGTGCGCGAAAGGTCACGAATTGCGACATCGCCGGGCTTCGTGTGTTCACCTGGCCGGGCGTTGCCGGAACATGATCTCCAGCGGATTGACCTGCTCTTCGAGCAGTTGCACTTCCCGTCTGACCAGTGGAAGCAACTGCTCGAACCGTTCCTGGGATAGCCTTGCGCTGGTCATATTCACGGCAATCGCCACACCGCTCGGCCTTTGCCCGGGACTGATCGCGACGGCGAACGCCGAGATTCCGGCCACCAGGTCTCCCCTGTCGAGGGCGTATCCTTCCTGGCGTATTGCCGGCAGCAGGCTGCGGACGCGGCCTGCTGTCAGACCATGATGCTGCGGATAGAGCGGCGAGTTCGCCTCGATAATGGCGTCAGCCTCAGGCGGCGGCAATGAGGCCAGGATCGCCAAGCTGGCCGAACCGACGCCAAGCGGTATCTGCCCGCCTATTCCGCCGGTAAGGCTGTCGATCATATAGCTGCCCTGGTGGCGATCCACGCAGATCGCGCTGACACCCGAGCGCGCCATCAGGAAGACGGTGTCGCCGGTGGCCGCGCCGATGCGCGTCAACGCTGGCTGTGCCAGCGTGCGCAGGCCGGATTCGTCGGCAGCGTGGACACCCAGTACGAAAAGGCCCAGTCCGAGCCGGTAGCGCTTGGTGAGGCTGTCGCGATCGATCAGGCGATGACGCTCCAAGGCCACGGCAATCCGATGCGCGGTCGGTTGCTTGAGGCCCAGCCCGTCACTGATGTCGGCAATGCTGGCGCCGCCCGACCCTGCCGCCTGACCGACGAAATTCAGAACCGCGACCGCGCGGTCCAAGAGTTGCGTCCCGCTCACCATCTCCGTCTCTTTGACTGTCTTTGGCATCAGCAGCGTGTATCTCAGAACCCGGTGGTCTCCCAAATGCCCGATACGGTCCAGCTTGACAAGTCTGTGCCAGTTTGTCCATAGCCGGCTAAAAATTGCATCCACAATCCGGGTATTTTTCCAATTGACAACCATAATATGGTGTGACTAACGTATGACAGTTCGGTGACGCTCAAGCAAATTGCGGCGCTTCCCCAGTCGGTCGGCCCGTGACAAGGCCGGCAGAAACGCCTCATGCTCGAGCTGTCAGTACGAACGGCAATGCACCTCATCTGGGAGCGAGCAGCGATGTCGCACGTTGGAGAATCCGGCCTTTCAACCACAGTCGTTTCGGCAGCAGCCAGGCCAAGCCTGCGCGGAATAATCCAGGCCAACACACTCGGTTTCATCATGGAAGCGCATGACGCGCTTTCGGCAACCATCGCGGAACGCGCAGGCTTCAAAGGTCTATGGGCGTCCGGCCTGTCGATTGCTTCAAGCCTCGGTTATCGCGATGCCAATGAAGCATCCTGGACGCAGCTCGTCGAAGTCGTCGAGCGGATGGCCGATGCAGCATCAATACCTATCCTGGTCGATGGAGACAGCGGCTTCGGCAATTTCAACAATGCCCGTCTTGCCGCCAAGAAGCTCTTCCAGCATGGAGCAGCCGGTGTCTGCCTCGAGGACAAAGGCTTCCCCAAGATGAACTCCTTCGTCGGTGACCGCCACCCGCTGGCGGAGATCAGCGAATTCTGCGGACGGCTGCGCGCCGTGAAGGATACCCTCGGTTCCGAGGACTTCGTGCTGATCGCGCGTGTCGAGGCGCTGATCGCGGGTTACGACCAGCAGGAGGCACTGACGCGTGCGCATGCCTATGCGGACGCTGGCGCCGACGCGATCCTCATCCATTCCCGCAAGTCGGATGCCAGCGAGATTCTGGCCTTCGCCAGGGAATGGAGCAATCGACTGCCCCTGGTGATCGTCCCGACCAAATACTACCGCACGCCCGTTGACGAGTACCGTGCGGCCAAGATCTCGACGGTGATCTGGGCCAACCACAACATGCGCGCGGCCGTATCGGCCATGCGCCAGGTCTGCGAACGCATCCTTCGCGAAGGAACGATCGCCGGCATCGAAAACGAGGTCGCCACGCTGGACGATGTGTTCGACCTGCTCAACTACCGCGAACTGGCGGAAGCCGAGACGCGCTACCTACCTTCGGTCGCGGTTGCGGCCGAGTAGAGCGAACCAGTCCCGCCCACCACCTGTCACAACAACATCATGAGGGCCGACAATGTTGGCACAGCGTACGAGGCTTTTTGCGTCGTCGGGAACGGCTGCCGCCCGCGCAGCCGCCAAGGCGGCATCCGATGCCGGCAAGGAGGTCATCGACCTCACCGCCGGAGAAATATGGTCCGATCTGGCGCCGAGCGTCCGCGAGGGTGCGCTCGCTGCCATTGAACGCGGAGAGAACCGCTACACCGACACCGTCGGGCTTCGCGAACTGCGTGAAGCGCTCGCCGCAAAGGTCGCCCGCGAAACCGGGCAGGTCTGGCATGCCGAAGAGATTGCCGTTACCAGTGGCGCGAAACAGGCGCTGTTCAATACAGCGATGGTCCTGCTGGACCCGGACGACGAAGTCATCATCCCAAGCCCATATTGGACGACCTTCCCGGCACAGGTCCTGATTGCCGGCGGCCGGCCGGTGCATGTCGACACGCGCAACAACGGCTATATTCCAAGGGCCGAGGATATCGAAGGCGCCATCACGCCGAAGACCCGCGCGATCGTGGTCAACACGCCCAGCAATCCAACGGGCGTCGTTTACGATCAGAGCACTTTGAAGCAGATCGCCGATCTGGCGGTCCGCCACGATCTCTGGATCATTTTTGATGAATGCTACGGCGCATTCGCGCATGCGCCCCACGCCCATCATCCAATTGTCTCGCTCGTGCCGGAGGTGCGCTTGCGCACCATCATCATCAATGCGTTTTCCAAGACGCTTGCTTTGACGGGCTGGCGAATTGGCTACCTGGCCGCTCCAAAAAGCGTGATCGACGCCGTCAAGGCACTCCAGTCCCATACGACATCGAATCCGAATGTGATCGCCCAGCACGCCGTCCTGGAACACCTGCGACGCGGCGACGGCAGCTATGAAAGACATCTCTCCCGGCAATTGACCCAGGCCCGGCTGCTCGGACTGGACATCCTGTCGCGCCAGACGATTGCCCCGCCGCCCAAGGCACAGGGCGGGTTCTACTTCTATCTCGATCTCCGGGAGCTCGCTGACGGTGGCGTAATTTCAACCGCCCCACGAACCGCGGACGATGCCGTCAATGCTCTCCTCGCCCAGGCCGGAGTGGCAGGGGTGTCTGGCAGTGCCTTCGGAGACCCGATGGGGCTGCGTCTCTCTTACGGAATTGACCACGACAAGCTGGCGCTCGGGCTGGAGAGGCTCGTCGGAGCCTTCGACTCGTGGACCAGAGCAACTCGCAACGTAGCTTAAGGAAAGCTGTCATGTTCAGGACTGAAGTACCCCAAAGCGCTGTTATCCTCGCTGCAGGTATGGGTTCGCGGCTGCGACCCTTGACCGACTTCCGGCCGAAACCCCTGGTCGAGGTCCTTGGCGTCTCTATCATCCATAACGCCCTGCGCCATCTAGGCGCGATGGGGGTCAGATCAGCCACCATCGTCGTCGGCTACCGGAAGGATGCGATCGAATACGCCTGCGGCGACAGGTTTGCGGGCGTCGACATCGATTATGTCGAGTCCACCGTCTACGACCGCACCGGCAGCGCCTATTCGCTCTGGCTGGCGCGTCATACCCTGCTGAGCGGTGACATTTTCCTGCTTGAAGGAGATGTCTTCTTTGAGCGGCAGGCTTTGGTCTCGCTGATGGCCTCCGGCGCCGGTGACGTGGCCGCGGTCGCACCCTTCACCGAAGAAATGGAAGGCTCAGCCGTCGTTCTTGGCCCCGCCGGGACAATTGCGGAAGTCCGCATGAAGCAGACCGCGGCAAATCTGAGCGAGGCAGGCGCCCCTCGCCTGTTCAAGACCCTCAATCTGTTCCGGTTCTCGCGCGCAACCCTGTCGACGGTCATCGTGCCTGCCCTCGACGATCTCATCGGCACCGGCGCCGGCACGACCTACACAGAGCAGGTGCTGGCGCAGCTGATCGGTCGCGGCCTGAAGATCGCGGCGGCGCGCTGCGACACCGTCAAATGGTACGAGATCGACAACCAGGCCGATCTGCGCATGGCGGAAAACCTCTTCGCCGCGCCACCTGAAGTCGCGCTCTTGTCACAGGCTGTTTGACCCCCAGCCGGGGCTGAGGAGTAACGCACATGCTTCGTCAACTTGCCGATCCTGCAAACGCCATCACCGGGGCAGGTCTCGCCTTGTCCGTTGTCGGCATCAGCTTCACACTTGCCGGCCATCCGGAAGCGGGTGTCGCAGTCACGCTCTGGGCCTTGCTGGCCGATCATCTGGACGGCGTGGTTGCCAAGCGTACTTTGGGGCGGGCACCCGAGACGGGAGAGGTTGGAAAAAACCTTGATTCCCTGGCAGACCTGGTGAGCGCAGGGATCTTTCCAGCTGTCACCTTGATCGTCGTGGGACAAGGATCGCTCCTCTCGATTCTTGCTGCAGCGACCCTGGTTTTGGCTAGCGCTCTGCGGCTGAGCTACTTCAACGTGTTCGGTTCTCCCGGCGGGCGCTTCATCGGCGTACCGACGACCTATGCGGTTCCTCTGACAGCGGTTCTCTTCCTGCTTCGCCCGGTGATTGCCGAGCAAATCTTTTCATCACTGTTTGCCGCTGCACTTGTCGTGCTGGCTTTGCTCCACATCGCGCCTTTGAGCGTCCCCAAAACACAAGGTGCGATGTACGCCGTCGTGACCGCCTTTTGCGTCGCCTCATCGTTGCTGCTTGCTTCGAGGACACTGGGATGAATTCGTATTCGACACTCAAGCAGGCATCGGTCGACGCTTCGTCTCAAGGCGCTGTCTTCCGGGCACTGGGCGTGGAGCCTGTCGTCCAATGCGCGGGGGTGCGCACTATCTACGGTGCCAGCAACCCCTCGGATGAAGTTGTCGCGGCCATGAACGCGGCAGCCGGTGCATTCGTGGACATGGATGAGCTGGCCGAGGGCGCGGGCCAGCGGCTGGCCGAGTTGACCGGCGCCGAATGGGGTGTGGTGACGGCAGGGACTGCCGCAAGCCTGGCGCTTGCAACGGCCGCCTGCATAGCCGGAAACAATCCCGAGCTCATGCTGCAGCTGCCCGACACGTCCGGACTGCGCAACAAGGTCCTGATCCCCGCCGATCAGCGTTTCGCGTATGAGCAGGCCATGCGCATCGCCGGCGGCGAGATCGTCGGCGTTGCGACCTATGAAGAGCTGGACAGGGCAATCGGCGAGGCTGCAATGATCTGCCTGGTTGGTCGCCTTGATGGGTCGACCACACTCCCTCTCCAGTCCATCTTGCCGCTTGCAAAGGCACATGATGTGCCGATCCTCGTCGATGCGGCCGGTCTTTCTCCCGGCAAGCCTGATCGTTGGATCGATACCGGAGCTGACCTGGTCGTTTATGCCGGCGGCAAATATCTGCGCGCGCCGCAATCGACGGCGATCGTCATCGGGAAAAAGGCCCTCTGCCAGGCGATGTGGTGGAATGGTGCACCGCATCAGGCTTTCGGCCGGTCAATGAAGGTCGGAAAGGAGGAAATGGTTGGTGCGGTCGTCGCCATCGACCGTTGGATCAATCATCGATCTGCCCGGGAAGAGCGAAGCCAGTGGGTGCCGCGCCTGGAGCGGATCCGTTCCCATCTGTCCGCCATCCCCGGTGTTTCGACCGAGATCAAAACCTGGCCAGGCTCGGTGACCGCAACCCGGCTCAAGGTTTCATGGGATTTCGACCACATCGGCTTTGACAGCGAGGAATTGCGGCTTGCGCTGCTGAGACAGCGACCGCGCATCCTCATCCACGACTTCTGGTCGACGAGGACCTCCACGATCCTGGACCCAATCAACCTGTCCGACAGCGAAGCCGAAATCGTCGGCGCCGCTCTGGCTGCCGCTTTTGCCGATCCCGCCAGTATCGCCCCTCCAAAGCCGGAGGTCATCCCAGAAGTGGACGTGTCGGGTGTCTGGCATGTCGACATCGGGTTTCTTCGTGGAACGGCCAGACACAGCCTGCGGCTTCGGCAGGTTGGCCGTTCAGTGGTTGGCACGCATCACACGGAGAACCGGACCGGCGTCGTCAGCGGCGAAGTTCATGGACGCTTCCTGAGCCTGGAAGCGGCGCATGAGCAGGTTCCGATCTGGCTATTCTATGGCTTTGAGGGCGAACTGACCGAGGGCGGGTCTTTCGTAGGAAGGCTCAAGTTGGGCGGCACCGCCAAAGAACATCTCGGGCCGGTGTTCAAGGGACAGTATGGCGACGCGACCTGGCGCGCACGACGGGCGGACGCCAATCCGGCAGCACCAAAGGAGGAAGGATCATGACGGTTCACCAACCCGAGTTGCGGGCCGAAACCGCATTCGATCTGAAGGGCAAGGTCGCGCTCGTGGTCGGCGGCTATGGCGCGATTGGAACCAGCATCGCGCAAGCTCTGGCGGTTGCCGGCGCGACCAGCATCGTGGCCGGACGTGACGGCGAGCGCGCCGATATGCTTGCAGGCAGGCTCCGCAAAAAGGGCTGGGCCGCCGAGGGCATCGGTCTCGATGCCTGCGACACTGCAGACATTCGCAAGCAGGTGGCGCTTGTGGCTCAGTTGCATGGATCGGTCGACATTCTCGTCAACTGCCTGGGTTTCAACAAGGAGCAGAAGCTGCTCGAGGTAACGGAAGACACCTTCGACGAGGTCTATTCCAGGACGCTTCGGCCAGCGATGTTTCTGTCGCAGGCGGTCGCCGCCCGGCAGGTGGCCAGTCGCCGGGGCGGCAGTCACATCCACCTGCTTTCGGTGCGCTCGGCGCTCGGCTTCCGGGGCCGGGGATACAGCGCCTTCTGCGCAGCCAAAGGGGGGCTGGCTACCCTGTTGAAACAGCAGGCGACCGAACTTGCGCAGCACGGCATCACCGTAAACGGCGTCGCGCCCGGTGCCGTCCGCACGCACAAGAACGACAAGGCCCTGGAAGATCCCGAAACATTTCGCCGGGCGGTGGCGGACATACCCATCGGTCGCCTGGCAACACCGGAAGATGTCGCCGGGGCCGTGCATTTTCTGGCCTCGCGGCAAGCGCGGTTCGTGACCGGACAGATCCTCTACGTGGATGGCGGACTGACAGCCAGCGCGTGAGAAGGTGAGCTTCTTTTCTTGGAGAAGGCCGATGAAAATTGCTGTTGTCGGAGCAGGAATTGTAGGCGCCTCCATCGCCTACCATCTGGCGAAGCAAGGAGCGAAGGTTTCGATCTTCGATCCCCTTCCTCCGGGAAGCGCCGTTTCCGGATCGTCTTTTGCCTGTCTCAACGCTTTTGGCCGATCCGGCGAGGACCTCGCCTTTCGCTTGCAGGCCATCCGTTACCATCGCGCGCTGGCAAGCGAGATTGGGTCGGAACACCTCCTGCACTTATGCGGCACATTGCGTATGGCATCGGCGGGCGATCCCGCAGCCAAACTCGCCAGGGACGCTGCTTCCTTCGCATCGGCCGGGGGTGAAGTCCGTTCCGTGACCGCCAAGGAGATGATCGATCTCGAGCCCCGGATCCATGCCCGCTTCGCCAGCGAACGATTCTCCGTCGCAGAAGAAGGCTGGGTCGATGCAGGCGCCTTGTGCAGGCTGCTTGTGAAGACCGCCGTTGAACGTTTCGGCGCGCAATTTCGCAGCGCACGCGTAGCGGGGATCCAGGCGTCAGACCGATGGGTGAGGTTGAGTTGGCAATCGGACTTCGAAACCTTCGATCGGGTCGTGCTTGCGGCAGGCAATGACACCAACTCACTGCTCAAGCTGGCCGGTCTACGGGAACTGCCGGTCAAGACTCTGCCTGGCCCGCTCCTCGTGCTCACCACGCAAGACACAACTGTGATCAGGCACGTCGTCTATGCGGACGGATTCCATATCCGGCCTGGTAGGGGCGGATATATGGCTGGAGTGTCAGCGCTACCGGGTGAACTTGAACACTTCAAACGCCTTGAAGAGGAACGCCTGGACCTGTTGGCGGCCGGCGCGCGCTGGCTCGACGGTTTCCTCCAAGTTCCGAGACACTGGACGACCTGCCCGCGGCCCATGCCCGCCAGCGATCATCCAATCGTAGGGCCACGAGAGGAATGCGCCGCGATCTCCGTGGCTGCCATGCATGGGGGTGTCACGCTTGCCCCATTGATCGGGAAGCTTGCGGCATCTGAGATTGCCGTGGCGCTGGGCGGGCCCCGGAGCATCGGAAGAGCGCCAACACATTCCCCGCATCTGTTGAGCGAACGCGAACAGCTGCCCTCAGCCTGGCAGGCTGCAAGCGCTTGAACCCCAAAGGACCACGCACATGCAAACATCGATTAAGCATGAACCGCAAACGGCAATCGACCCCATTAGCCTTATCCGCAGCACGCCACCCACGCCCCCATGGGTCGGCGAAGCGTTGACCAGAGCGTTCGGGGAGATAAGTCGAAGCGCAAAGATCGAAAGTCTCATGCGATATCATACCTTCCGTGGCAGCGAGGAAGATCGGGATATTGCCCGCCGCTGGTTGAGTGAGCGCCTTGGCCCAGCTGTCGACACTGATCGCATCATCATGACCAACGGCACCCAAAGCGCGCTTTTTCTGGCGCTTCGATCGGTCGTCGGCATTGGGCGCCACCTGCTGACCGAGGATATCAGCTATTACGGGCTACGACGTCTGGCGGCATTGCTTGGCATCACGGTCAGCGGCATCGCCATGGACGCTGATGGGGCGCTTCCCGATGCCTTTGAAAAGGCCTGTCGCGACCGCCAGCCCGGTGCCCTCTTCCTGCAGCCAACCCTGCACAATCCGACGTCGATTGTCATGTCGCGAACTCGACGCCTTGAACTTGCCGACGTCGCACGCAAGTACGGCGTTCCGATCATAGAAGATGATGTCTACGGAAGCTTGCCGTCGATTGCGCCAGAGCCAATTGCTTCACTTGCCCCAGACATCTGCTGGTTCGCTACCGGCCCGGCCAAATGCATGGGGCCTGGACTTCGACTGGGTTACCTTGTAGCGCCATCCAGCGCCGACGCAAGCAAGGCCGCGGCGGCCTTCGACACGATCTCAACCTGGCACGCAAACCCGCTATCGGCAGCAATCATGTCGCGCTGGGTGATGGACGGTACGCTTGTTGGCATTCGCGACGCCGTCCGCGCCGAAATCGTTGTCCGGCAAGCGATCGCCCGTGGGTGCCTGTCGGGCTTCCCCCTTGCCACCCACCCTGAGTCCGTCTTCCTCTGGATGGAACTTGCCGCCACAACAAACCAGGATCGTCTTCTGCAGCAGCTTGCCGATGTCGGCGTGATCCTGCGCCCAGGCCATATGTTCTTCGTCGATCCCCGGAAGTCCCACAACAGCATTCGGATCGTGATCGGCAGTCCCGACACACAGGATGAACTGTTCACGGCACTCACCAGATTGGCAGAGACGGTCAGATCGTAAATGGTCAAAGACGATGCAAACGAGCACACCGATTTACATTGTCATGGAGATGGCATGCTTCGTGCTTATCGCCACGCTCCTGCGCATCTCCAGTGCAGAAATATCAATCTATCAGCTTACATTCCTGCGATACGGCTCAAGCTTTCTGTTGCTGTTGCCATTTTCATTTATATTGTGCCCACACATGGAAATCGCCGATGTTAAGCGGCACGCGCCGAGATCCCTTTTAATCTACATTTCAGCGCTCGCCTGGACGTATGCGATACACTCCATAGACGTGGGTTTGGCGCAGGCCCTCCTCTACACAAAGACGATATTGCTTGGAGCCTTAGCGGGCCGGCTCGGATCTGCCGCACCATCCCGCGTCGAGTGGATTTGCATTACCACCGGTGTCGCAGGCGTAATTCTTGCCGTCAGCCCGTCCCTCAACGCGGCGCCAGTGCCGGGCGCCGCCGCCGCGTTGTTGTCCGCCCTGACGGCTTCGGTGATTGCAAGCCAGACCAGGCTCATTGGCGCCTTCCAGGCTCCCGTCATGGCGACCTTGATAACGAGCGCGTTGACATGTGCGTTCGCATTGCCGCTGGCCGCAATCTCATGGCGTCCGCTGAACCTGGATGAGGTAATCCTCGTCTGCGCCATCGGGCTGCTCACGACGATCTCTCAGGCGCTGCTTTTCCGGGTATTCCCAAGATCCGGACTGCCAAGAATTGCGATAATCGACCTGGGAAGGGTTATATTGGCGACGCTTGCAGGAGTAATATTCTTTAACAACGCCGTTACTCCAAGCTACATAATGGGAATTCTGATAATTTCACTAAGTATATTTTCCGCAATCCGGTTTTCCTGACGAAACCCGGTCCAACAGGTCGACAACGTTGGAAGGAGATGTGCCATGAACGTACTGCAGAGCGCCGGTGCAACCCGACAGTCGCAATCCAGCGGCATATTTCGACAGGTTGCCGGCCACTACAGATACCGGCCACGCTATCCGCACGCCCTCATCGCACATGTATCGGACCTCTCGTCGTCCCTCGACCACAGCCTTCCCGCGGTTGACGTCGGCGCAGGAACCGGTCTTTTCACGTTCGCGCTTGCACAGTTTCTGGTTCCACAGCGTCAGGTGGTGGGAGTCGAGCCCAGCTCAGACATGAGAGCAAACGCGGTTGCGGTTTTCCCCGCATCCGGCAGAAACGTAACGTTCGTGGACGGCTCATCCACGCATCTTCCATTTGCCGAAAGCTCGCTGGCCCTGGTCACAGCCGCCTGCGCCTACCATCGGTTCTCGCGCCAGAAATTCCTGAACGAATGCGCAAGGGTTCTCTGCCCACAGGGACTTCTTGCAATTGTTGACTACCAACTGGCGAGTCCACCCGGCTCCGCTGGAGACGAGATATTCTGTCTCCTCGAGAAATTCGCCCCGGCCTTCGTTCGCGGCCACAGAACCAACGAATACGGCCAGTATGAGCGCATTGATATCTCCCGGGAGGTACGTTCCTGCCGGTTATTTTCGGGCGGCCACACAGCATATTGGTGCAATGAGCAGGAGTTTTCGGAAAATGAATTCATAGGGTATGTGAGCACCTTGTCGCCCACGCTGATCGGGATGCGCCGACTGGGACGACCCGCGGTGGAGTCTCTGTTGCGGTCTATATTCTACAGCCATGAAATCGGTGGGCGTGTCGTGATGTCGTTCGACACGGCGGGCGTTTTCTGCGTGAATGGTGCTTGAACATTCGGTGCTGTTCAGGCGTCGGCCGTTTCACGGATGGCGCTCAGTGCCCGTCTGAGTTCCTCTCGTGTTTCCGGGCTCCCCAGGACAATGCGGATCGCGTCGACGGGCCTGTCCTGATGAAAGGCAAACATGGAACCGGGTCGAAGGATGACGCCGGCCTTGGCAGCTGCATCGATGAAAGAATCCTGGTCGTGTTGCACAGGCAGCGTCAGCCAAAGATGCAGGCCGTTCGGGTGGGCCGCGTATCGGCTGCCTGCCAGGATCTCACGCGCAATCTCCTGCCGGGCCGATGCTTCGGCGCGCACGGCGTCGAGAATACGCTTTGCGGTCCCCCCGCTTATCCACTTATCAGCCAACGCCGATGAAAGCGGCGACATATGCCAGGTCGAGGTGACCTGAAAACGCTCGAAGACGGATGCAGCGTGAGCTGTGGAGGGCGCAACGAGATAGCCGGCCTTCAGCCCGGGGGAGACGCATTTGGCCAGGCCAGTCGCAAACCAGCTGATATCGGGTGCCAGTGCCGCGAAAGGCTCAGGTGCGTCGTGCGGCAGTGCGCCATAGACGTCGTCCTCGATGATTGCGACGCCATACTTTCTCGCAACATCGATGATCCCTCTGCGCCGTTCGAGCGACATCACCAGCGTTGTTGGATTGTGGATGGTTGGCGTCAGGAAGAGCGCCTTTGGCGATCGCGTCCGGCAAGCGTGTTCAAACGCGTCCGGCAGCGCGCCGTCCTGATCCATCGCAATGCAGTCGACTTCGACGTTCAGAAAACCGGCGAGCCGACGAAAGCCATAGTAGCTGAATGCCTCGACGAGGACCAAACCACCACTTCCAACAACGGCTGCGAGCGTCAGCATCAGGGCATTCTGTGTGCCGTTGGTCGCAATGATACGACCGATCTCCATCCCCCCGCCCAGGCGATCCGACATCCAGGACGCCCCCACCTCCCGGTCTCGTTCGGTACCCGCGAACCGGTGGTATCTAAGGAGGGTGGACAGGTCATGCGCCTGGGAGATCTCCTGGAGCGCATTTTTGATCTCGTCACCAATCCAGCCCGGCGTCGGCGGAGTTGTACGAATGAGACTGATGGGTTCTGCCACCGAAAAATCTCTTTGATTGATCGTCATTGCAAGCGACCTTCAAGCTGGAGTGACAAGCTTACCGGGCGGCGACAGCAGGCTCACATCAGCCCCTGGACGGCACTTGTTAT
The DNA here is from genome assembly GCF_042739655.1 of Mesorhizobium sp. NPDC059025. Classification (NCBI taxonomy): domain Bacteria; kingdom Pseudomonadati; phylum Pseudomonadota; class Alphaproteobacteria; order Hyphomicrobiales; family Phyllobacteriaceae; genus Mesorhizobium; species Mesorhizobium sp. NPDC059025. The sequence goes on from NZ_JBHYIM010000007.1 coordinate 316,745, forward strand.
CTGATCGAGGGCGTCCTTCGGCTCGGTTTCCTGAAACAGGACCTTGCGCATCGCATCTTCGATCACGGGAGTGACTTTTAGGGAATTTTCGCCGGGAAACGAGAACCAACTCGTCATGATCGGCAACTGGCCGACGGCCACCATCAGGTTGGGTTCGCTCTTGTAGTAGTTGCCAAGGAGACCGGGATCCTTGATCGCCAGGGTGTTGACCGGGATATACGACGTTGATTTCGCCATCTGCGTCTGCGCGTCTGGTCCGGTGAAGAACTTGATGAAGTCCCACGCGACCTTCTGCTTTTCAGGGTCTTTCGCATGGATCATGATGGCACTGCCACCAGCCGGCAGGATACCATTCGGCTGCGTCGACGGAAAAGGCGCGACCCGCATTTCGAAATGACCGGCGGCTTGCTTGGTGTAGAGGGTGATGTCCGAGCTGGATGTGACGAAAATGCCGAGCGAGCCGCCGGCGAATGCCTGCTTGGCCTGATCGCGCGTCATGTCCTTCATTCCGGAACGGCCAATCTCCTTCAGGATTTTGAAGGCCCCCAGGCCCTCGGGACCATTGAAAGCCACCTGCTTCTCGTCCGGCGTCACCATCCGGCCGCCCTGGGACTGCACCAGCGCGATGAATGTCCAGTTGGCTGTCGGGGTGTAGTCGAAGAAAATGCCTCCGCTTGGCGCATCGATCTTTTTTGCCAGGTCGGAAATTCCCTGCCACGTTGTCGGCAACTTGTCCGGATCGCCTCCGGCCTTCCTGACGAGGTCGATGTTGAAATAGACGATCGGCACAGACAGCTGGTATGGAATGCCGATTGTGTCTTCGCCTTTTTTGGCCATGCTCATCACGGATTGCGAGTATCCACGGTTCCCCCAATCGTTTTCTTGCGCGAGAAAACCCTGAAGCGGCACAGCCAGGCCACGCTCGGCGAACAACCTCACGAAACTTAGCCCCTGGAACCCGACATCCGGCACATCTCCTGTCAGAGATGAACGCAACATCAACTGCGTCATTTCGGTGTAATTCTTGACGACATCAAGCTTTACCACGGTGCCTTTGTTCTGCTCTTCGAAAAGCTGGACGAGCTTCTCCATCGAGTCCTTGTTCACATAGGCATTGGAGTAAAGAACCCTGAGCGTGGTTTCAGAAAACGCCGGGCTCGCGCCCAGGGTGGCAATGAACAGAGCCAATGCGCACCTAGAGATAGACGGAATCCTCATTTAACTCTCCAAGATGATCGAATATGTTCTTGGGCCGCGCGATGACGCTCCTGATCCAGGCGTGCTCAACCCCATTTGTGATCAGTCTGATCGGCAGCCCCACATCAGCCGGCCGACAGCTTTGAATGTTCATAGGCAGCGATCGGCTTTTCTTCGCCAGCAGCGATATGAACAACGACCCGCTCCTGGCCGCCGTCCCAGCCTTCCCGATTGTGAAGTACCGCCCGATTGTCGAAAATGACAAGATCTCCGGCTTCCAGAGCGATGCTGAATTGTTCGCCACTGCGGAACACTTCGGCCCACAGCCGCTCCATCAGGTTCCGGCTTTCCTCCATTGATTTGCCCTCAATCAGGGCATCGCGGCGCCGCGGCAGATAAAGCAGTGGGCGGCGCGTTTGGGAGTGCAATCGCACCAGCGGATGCGATGTTCCCTCCGCGCGCCTTTCCACGCTCACCGACGGTCCTTCCCAGAAGTCCCAGAGCCCCTGGGAACGGTTGTGGAGGCTGTGGATCGCACGCAAGGGCGCAATCTCCCGGCGCAACTCCGCAGCGAGTGACTCGTACACATGGTATGCACTCATGAAACCCGTTCTGGGCGGGTTCGCCGGCGCCTTCTTGCAATAGAGGATGGAGTAATTCATCGGCGCCGCTTTGAAAGATCCATCCGTATGCCAGATCTGGGCGACGGCGCCCTTGTCACCGATCGGAAGACCATCCGGGCCCACGGCATTGGAAAGGACTTTCAGCTCCGCCGGTCCCGACTGGGTCGACTTGGGTTCTTCATGGTTGTGGCGGTCGTTCTGCAGGGGGCCGAAGAGCTGGGCAAATGCGACAAGCTGGTTGTCGTTCATCTGCATGCTACGGAAGCGCAGGACGAGATACTGGTTCAAGGCGCGCCTGAGGGCTTCGGCAATCCAGCTATTGCTCGGGTCCAAAATGTCATCGGCAGACATGCCTTGCACATCGCCTCCAATCAGTTCCGGTCCGGTCGAGATTTCATATGGCCTTTCAACATCCACTCTCAAAGTGGCCGGCATTGCATTGCTCCCTGGATTTGTGATTTCTGCTTCATTTGATGGCTCCGCCGGTCAGCCCCTCGACAAACCAGCGTTGCGCGGCGAGAAAGGCGACGATGAGAGGGGCGACAACCAATGTCGACGCCGCCATGAGCGGGCCATAGTCGCTGCCCGCCTCTTCATTCTTGAACGTCATTATGCCCAGCGGCGGCGGCATCATTTCTTCGGAACGGACTGCGATGAGCGGCCAGAACAGATCGTTCCAATGGCTGACGACGGAGAAGATGGAAAAGGCGATGATTGCCGGCAGGGCCATCGGCACCATAACGCGCCAGACAATGGCGAACTCCGAAAGTCCATCGAGCCGTGCCGCGTGGACCACATCGTCCGGTATGGTCTTGAAGAACTGCCGCATCAGGAAGATGCCGAACGGCGACACGATGAATGGGAAAATCAGTGCGGCGTAGGTGTTCAAGATGCCGAGTTGGTATCCCATGATGAATTGCGGCAGCGCCAGCACCTGGTGCGGAATCAAAAGGCCAACAAGCACCAACCCGAACAACAGATCGCGCCCCTTGAATTTGAGCTTGGCAAGTGCGTAGGCGGCTGGCGCGCATACCAGAATTTGCAGCAACAGGATGGCCAGGCATACGCCGAGACCATTCAGCATGAACTTGGGCAGCGGAGACGCCGTCAACGCCCGCCCATAATTCTCGACCAGATACCAATGCTGCGGCAGCAGCGAGAAAGAGCCGCGGAAAATCTCGCCCGGCGACTTCACGGACAAGGAGACCATCCAGACGAAGGGTACCGACATGATGGCAGCCGTCATCAGCAAAACAACGTGGCGGACAATCGCGCCGGGCCAATCCATTTTCATGAGTAGTGCACCCGCCTGTCCATGACACGGGCTTGGATGAGCGTAAGCATGATCACGATGATCAGGAAGACGATGGTGACCGCGGCCCCATAGCCAGTGCGCAAATATTCGAAGCTTTCCCGGTAGAGCGTGTAGAGCAGAACCTCGGAAGCGTTGCCCGGCCCGCCCTTGGTCAGGATCTGGACCGTGTCGAATGCCTCGAAGGCGCGCAGCGCGACAACGATGACGACGAACATCGTCACCGGCCCGAGCATGGGCAGCGTTACGGTGCGCAGCCGGTCGAGCCAATTGTCGGCGCCGTCAATGTCGGCAGCGTCATAGAGATCGCGCGGAATGGATTTCAGCCCGGCAAGGAAAAGCACCATGGCAAAGCCAAGGTTCTGCCAGATGGCGATCATGGCGAGAACCGGCAGAACGGTCTTCTCGTCGCGCAGCCAGTTGGCGGTCGGGAGACCGAGTGCCGAAAGCGTCTGATTGACGAGGCCGATCGTGGGATGCAGCAGCGCTTCCCAGGCGATCGCCATGGCGGCCAGCGTTGCCATAAACGGAAGGAAATGGATTGCGCGGTAAAAGGCACGAAGCGATTTTCCGCTTTCGATCAAAAGCGCGATGAACAGCCCCAGAAGAACGGATCCCGGCACCACCATCAATACGTAGAGGATTGTGTTGAGAAGTGACGCTCGAAAGGCCCTGTCGGCGAAAATTTCAGCGAAGTTGCGGGTCCCCACGAAGGACATGGTGCGCGCGCCGAATTGCCAGTCGGTCACCGCAATGACCATCACGGCCACAATCGGAAGGACGAACAGGCACAGCAGCAGAAACGCAGCCGGCCCTGCCAGGCAATAGGCGGACAAAGCCTCGCCTACTGCCGAATGCGGTTTTGGCGCCGGTCGCGTCCCTGGGAACACGTCGATGCTCGCCGTCATCAGGCGATTTCCCTGAGTGGCGTGACATTGGCGGCAGGCAGCACCCGCTCGCCATCCTTGCCGAAAACCAGAAACCGGTCAGTGCGCACGTTGACGTTGACGAGTTGGCCATGGGCAAGATGCGGTGCGCGCTCGGCCAGAAGGCGTGCCACGAGTGGTTCTCCAGTGCCCGAAGCATCGAGGTGCACAAACAGATCGGAGCCCATATGTTCGATCAACCGGATGGTGCCGGCGATCGCCCCCGGCTCGCTGCGGTCGCAAAGATGGAATGCTTCCGGCCGAATTCCCAGCGTCACCGGCGCACCGATCTCAAGATCGACATTGGACGCGAACGTGGCCCCTCCCGCCTCGATATGACCGTGCTGGCGAACCACCCCGTCGAGCATGCTGATCTTCGGACTACCCACGAATTCGGCGACCCGGCGATCGGTCGGATTGGCATAGATCTGCTGGGGCGAAGCCACCTGCAGCAATTCACCGTCGAGCATCACGGCGACCCGGTCCGAAAGCGTCATCGCCTCGGATTGATCATGGGTAACGTAGATGAAGGTGACGCCCAGCCGCCGATGCAATTCCTTGATTTCCGCGCGCATCTGGACACGCAATTTGGCGTCGAGATTGGACAAGGGCTCATCCATCAGGAACACTGCGGGATGGCGCACCATGGCGCGGCCCACCGCCACACGCTGGCGTTGGCCGCCTGAGAGTTGGCCGGGCTTGCGAGCCAAGAGATGACCAATGCCCACGGCACCGGCTGTCTGCCGGACCTCTTCCTCGATTGCCACTTTGGCCCGGGCCGTCCCGGGAAGGGCGCGACCGAGCAATGGCAGACGCTGCAAAAACGACAGCCGCCGCATCGTGAGTGGCAGGCCGATGTTTTCAGCGACCGTCATATGCGGATAGAGCGCATAAGACTGGAACACCATTGCGATGTCGCGCTGCTTTGCGCGAAGGCCGTCGACGACACGCCCGCCGATCGACACACTGCCCCGATCCTGACGCTCGAGGCCGGCCAATATGCGCAAGAGAGTAGATTTGCCGCAGCCCGACGGCCCCAGCAAGGTGAGAAACTCGCCATCCTCGACAGCAAGGCTCAGCTTGCGCAGGACCTGGGTGGTCCCATACGACTTCGAGATGTCAGAGAAAAACACGCCGGACATCACGCAACCTCCATCGCTCTGGTCGCGCTGGCGCCGGTTGCTTCAGCCCATCCCCCATCGATGTAGACCGTCGCCCCTACCTGCGTCCGCTGAATGCGCTGCAGACGATTGCCAGATCGTATTTCGGAAACCTGCGTGACGCTTACCGGCAAGGGTGCAAAAGCCCCTCGCGTGGCAAACACCTCTGAAAGCACACGCCCTGTCATGGTCGCAGGCGGTTTCATATCGAGAGCCTCCAGGATGGTGGGAACGATGTCGCAGATGCCGGATGGCACTTTGGAAACGTGTCCGCCGGCCAAGAACCTTGTTCCCGCGGCAATGCCGACGGATGCGAGTTCCTTCGGGTGTAGTCCGCCATGGACCCCGAGGCCCGGCGCCCGCGCGTTGTCATAGAATGTCCCGCCGACGAGGCCGAAACGGTCCCTGCTGTCGTCTGCGCGAAACGCAAAATAGATATCGGGGGCCCGCTCGTGGTTCGCCATGACAAGGCTGCTGGCGAATGTTCCCGGGACGATCCCTTCGACTTCGTTCCCCGGTGCGGTGAACACTGGTCCTACCCACGAGAACTCGGTCAACGCGCCAACGAGCCTTGTCAGCTGTTTGCTGCCCCGATCGGCAAGGTAGAGTGCGCCGACCTGCCCGGGGACGACAACGACGTCGACGTCCGGCGCTGGCGCGGTTCCTGGATTGAAGCCGGCTTCAGAAAGACAGTCCGCGACGGAGACGCGTGTATGCGCCGTAACGTGGCCATGGTCCGACAGCGCGATGATCTGTACGCCTGCGGCGCGTCCCTCGGCTTCCCACCAGTCCAGAATCCGACCGAATTCGGCGTCGCAATGTTTGATCACCCGGCGGGTTGCGGCGGCACCCGTACCGTTGTGATGCGAACAGGTATCGGGTTCGCCATAAGAAAGAACTGTGACGTCCGGAGTCCGCTCAGGCCACAGATAGTTGAGAAAGATCGTTGTGATCAGGGTTTGCGTATCAATGTCCGGCTCTCCGACTGAGGGGACCGGCGGCAAAGGCCCGAACCGAGCAACCACATCGTCGAGGACGTTCTTGGGCGTGCAGGCTTCGGGGAAGTGGCCCGACAGGCGGATGTGGCCGAAGGCCTCGGCCTTGTGGTGGAAGAGCCGCGTCGTGCCCGGCGTGTTGGTCGCCAGGACCGCCAAGCTTTTACCGGCGCGACCAAGAAGCTCGCCCAGAGTTGGCGCGCTCATCAGCCGGCCTCCGCTTTCCCGATCCAGCCGATCCAGCAGGATCGCGTCGGCGGTATCTATGTAGCGCTGCGGATTGACGCTGCGGTCGACATATTTATTGCCGACCATCCCGTGAACGGCCGCTGTGCTTCCTGTCACCAGACTTGGGAAGGCGGTCCTGGTTTCGCTAGGATAGATGGTTCGCTGAGCTGCCAGGGTTGTGCCGACTTTCTTGAACCGAAAGAGATTCGGCGTCTGTTGTTCGTCGATCAGATCCGGCCGAAGCCCATCAAAGCTGACGATTACGAATTTGGTCTCTGCCATCGATCCGGGCCTTGTTGATAACCCTTGGGCTATCGACCCGCCGTTACGCTCCTGTGACAATCATCGAATAATTCGAACCAAATGCGATCCAATGTGATCGGCCCCCGTTTTCTGAAAGAGACCTGTTTTGCCCGAGGGACAAGAAACGTTGCCGCTCAATTCCGTCCGGGCCTTTACCGTGATTGCGCGCGAGAAAAGCGTGACCAGGGCTGCCGTCGTGCTGGGTGTCGCGCAAAGCGCGGTCAGCAGGCATCTTGCGGTCCTGGAAGACTACCTTGGCTCGAAACTCGTTGAACGGCGGGGGCGTAATTCTGAACTCACCGCGTTCGGGAAGCTCTTCGCCACCGCCGTCAGCGAGCCGCTCGACACGATTTATTTCACAGCGCAGCGCATGAAGCGCAGGCAAACCGACCTGAACCGCATTCTGATCAGAACGTCGCTGCCAACCTTCGCCTCGACGCTTCTCATCCCGAACATCCAGGCCTTTTCAACGGAAGCGGGTGGCGCGGTGGTTGACGTTGTCACCACACTTTCCCAGCCGACATCCGCCGACAATTTCGACGTGCTGATTACGCGCGATCTGGCACTGGCAGAGCCTTCCGACAGATGGGTTCTGCTCAACGAGGACCTGGTTTGTGTCGGATCTCCGCGACAGGTGGCCGGCAAGGAGATCGATATCCTGACGCGCGTTCCGATCGTTTCCATCACCTCTCGTCCCGATGTCCTTCCCACCTGGCTCAGGGGAATGGATATCCGCCAGGACGACATAAAATTGGGGGCTCGATACGACCACCATTATCTCGCACTGCCTGCGATAGCGCATGGGAGAAGCCTGCTGGTGACCCCGGAGGTACTTGTTCGCGATCTGATCAAACAAGGACTGCTGGAAATCGTCAAAGGCACACGCACGCCAAGCGGCATGCAGTACCACGCCCATGCAGTCGACCGCAGCCAGAACCTAGACCTGGCGCGGATGTTCTGCAGGTGGCTGGTACGCCTGTGCCGAGAGGACGCGGCAAAACCCAAATCGCCTGGAATCACATCGAAATAGTCGATGAGTGGCATTCAGTTGCTAGATGGCCCGAGTTGATCGGCAAAAACAAAATGCCACAGACCAACCTTACATGAGGTCGAGGGCATTCGCATTGACATTACTTTCACATCGGCTCCAGGTCGTCCGTCCATCTGAAACGAAGGCGATGACCGCACGCGCAGCGGCTTTGAAAGACAGCGGCGTCAATGTCATTGTCCTCAGCCAGGGCGAGCCCGATTTTCCGACACCGGCAGCAATCTGCAACGCTGGTGTGCGGGCCATTGGCGAAGGACTGACGCGCTATACGGCTGTCGCCGGCATCGCACAGCTGCGCGAGGCAATCTGCGCAAAATTGAAGCGCGATTATGGATTGAACTATGGCGGCGACCAGGTAACCGTCGGCTGCGGCGCCAAGCAGGTCATCTTCAATGCGCTCTATGCCAGCCTCGATGCCGGCGACGAAGCCATCATCCCGACCCCTTGTTGGGTTTCGTATCCGGACATGGTCGCTCTGGCGGGCGGCACGGCGGTGTTGGTACAGTGCGAGCCGGGAAGCGGCTTCAAGCTCAGGCCGGAAATTCTGGCAGCAGCCATCACGAAGCGCACGAAATGGCTGATGTTGAATTCGCCATGCAATCCGACGGGAGCAGTCTATTCGGCAGACGAGCTTGCCGCGTTGGCGCAAGTCTTGCGGGACCACCCGCATGTTCACGTCCTTTCGGACGATATATACGAGAAGCTTGTTTACGACGTTCCTTTCGCCTCAATCCTTACAGTCGCCCCGGACCTTTTCGAGCGGGTTCTGATCGTGAATGGCGTCTCCAAGGCGAGTGCGATGACAGGGTGGCGCGTGGGTTACGCCGCCGGGCCATCGCAACTCATCAAGGCCATGAACACGATCCAGGGACAGATCTCGTCGCACACGAGCTCAATCTCCCAATACGCCGCAGTTGAAGCCATCGGCGGAGATCAGCATCATGTCGCGGATTTCGTCGCCGAGTTCCGAAAGCGGCGCGACTTCGTCATCGGCCTTCTTGCACGCGCACCAGGCTTGAGCTGTTCTCTGCCCGACGGCGCTTTCTATGCCTTTCCGTCATGTGCCGGGCTGATTGGCAAGCGGACACCGCAAGGCAAGGTCATTGCCAACGACATCGATTTCACCGACTACCTTCTCGACCGGTTCGGCGTCGCGGCCGTACCAGGATCGGCCTTCCTGGCACCATCGTTCCTGAGGATCTCATACGCGTCGTCACAGACCGAACTCGATCTGGCCTGCAAACGCATAATCTATGCTTGCGAAGCACTGACGTGAGGAACTCACGATGACCAAGGCGACATATTTGCGCCGTACTATGGCTGAGAAGGGCCTGGTTCACATCATGGCGACCCATAGTCCATTGTCGGCGATTCTTGCCGAGCAGGCCGGGTTCGACGGGCTGTGGGCATCAGGCTTCGAGCTCTCGGCGCTCTATGGCCTTCCCGACATGAGCCTGATCTCGATGACCCAGCATCTCGATATGGTTCGGGCCGTTGCCGGCAGAACCTCCCTGCCGATTGTCGCCGACGTCGACACTGGATACGGCAACGCGATCAACGTCATTCACACGGTTCGGGAGTACGAGCGAGCCGGTGCGAGCGCGATCGTCATTGAAGACAAGTCGTTCCCGAAGGTCACGAGCCTCGCGGTTGACGGCCATCACGATCTGGTTCGTGTGGAAGAATTCCAGGGCAAGATCGAAGCTGCACTGGCGACGCGATCGGATCCTGACTTCCTGGTTATTGCACGCACGGAGGCGCTGATAGCCGGACTTGGTGAGGATGAAGCTCTGTCGCGTGCGCGCGCCTATGAGCAGGCTGGCGCCGACATGATCCTCATCCACTCGAAGAAGAAGGATCCCAGCGAGATCGAGAGCTTCTCAAGAGCCTGGAAAGGCGCGGTTCCCCTAGTCATCGTGCCCAACGCCTACCCGGAACTCAGCGCAGCTCACATACGCGCGCTGGAAAACATCCGCATGATCATCTATGGCAATTACGCGATCCGTGCCGCCGCCACCGCAATGAAGGAAACGTTTTTACGCGTCATAGCGGATGGCGGCGTCCAGCAAGTCCATCGAGACTTGCTGCCAGTGGAAGATGTTTTCCACCTGCAGGGAATGGAAAACGTCCGCTCCGATGAGCGGCGCTACCTGCGTTAGCCTGGCCGCGCCGCGACAACCGAAATCTCAACCAACGTTCCTGCCGACAGCGTGGCTCCGATACACATACGCTGCGGCCAATGTCCGGAATTGTCCCCAACCCAGCTCAGCCACTCGACATCGAAAGCCTTCTTGTCATCAAGGCTTGCCAAAAAGACCGTGACCGAGAGTAGATTCCGGCGGTCGGTCCCCAACTCGCCCAGCACGCGGTCTATTTTTGCGAAAGCGGCCGCGACCTGGCCTTTGAGGTCGAGACGCTTGTCGTCGGAAGTCGCAACCGCCCAAGCGAGATTGCCAAATCCCGAGCCCGAACTCCTGCCTGCAGCAACACCCTTCGATCGATCGATGGTCAGCTCTTTGGTCATTCGATTGCGTCCTGTCTGGCATTGGCCGTGCTTTATTTCGTGACATGGTATGCGGGCCGCAAGCTGGTGTCCAACCGGCCGAGTCAACTTGCCTGAGACTCCTTTTGCATTTTTGTGCAAGACCCGCCGAGATCGATATCGGCATGAGTAGCCTGGCAACGTCGATGCGTACGCAACCGCCGCCCGGGACGAGAGCAGTGATCTCAGGAACCGCCGACAGAGGCTGACTGCAGCAGGTCTGGTTGCCTTGGAACAACAAGGCCAGAAACGGGAAGCCTCGCAAGCACCTTTTTCGCGAATCCTCGCGCTTGGCAACCGGACAGCGCCTCAATCCAGGGTACAAGGATAAATCACTACCCTGTGTCCTTCGGCTCAGTCTTGCCAAGTTCTGATTTCGCAACCTGTAATTACCGTGGAATTCAATTCAAAATGCATATCCTCTCTCGTTGACCATCATCTCAGCGCTGTTTCCCAAAAGAGACCGAAACAGGACCCCGTTAGCCAACCGGATCCTGCCTCGACCCAAGGGTCAAATGTTAGAAGTTGCGCTGGAAGCGAAGGACGCCGCCGACGCCGTCACTTTTGGCGTGGTACTTGTTGGCAGACTTGTTGAAGTAGTCCACTTCGCCGGTAATCGTGAAGCCTGGGACCAACTGGTGCGCGATGTGGCGCGCCTAGTCCGATCCAACGCAGCAATTGCCGCAAAGCAACAGAAACTCAAACAGCGGCAAAGGAGTCCGCAAGGCGGGAGCCCACAGGCAGCAGAGACCGAGCTTCAATGGCCCGCCTGGAGGATGAGAAGCAGAACTTGACGCGCTGTGGAAGGACAGGTGCGGCGGGAGCTCTCTGCGCAAAAAACAAAGTCGAGCGCGGAAAGGCCACACAAAGGTGGCGCGAAAGATTCACGAAGGCAACGGATCGGTTGGGAGCCTGCGCCAAGTGTGACAAAGCTCGTCTTCCCCGGCAGCAACGAGCACGAAGCCCATCGACTGGAATGCTCGTTCGGAAGCGAAGTTGGCTGGCGAGATGGCCGCAGTCAAAGAACGCCCGCTGAGTTGATTAACCAACCATCGAATAATCTCCCGCCCAACACCTTTTCCCTTCTCAGGGCCCAAAACCATGACCCCTAGGATATGCGCGGTCTTGCTTTCCCAGCCAAATGGAGGTGGATCCATGACCGCGCACCAGCCAACGGGCTCAATCTGCTCTGGTTTGCACACCCACCATGCGCGCACTGCTTGCTCCGCGATCAGCTGTCGCAGCTCCCGACCATCAACCAAATCATTGTCACTCATCTCCACGCGAGCAAGGCGGTGATATTTATCGAAATCGCTGTTCAAGTTCATCTGCTCAAAGATCAATTTGCTCATCTGAAATTCTGTGCTCAATGACATGTTAGATGCTGGGCCTGCAAGCAGGGCAATCCACCCGTGGTGGCAACCGGCACATAGCGACGGCAGAGTGCCGGGTCAGAACAGATCACAGTGTTCGGCACGGCCACCGCAGCGACAATCGTAGCCAATGCCAGCTGGCGCTGACGACCGCAGAATTCGCTTGGTAATGATGCTGTTTGGCGAAAATGGAGTTGTACCTTCCCTGCTGCACAGCGGCACGAGCGATAGTTCGCGTTTGTAACTTCGCCTCAGACGGGCGCCCCCGCTGACGAAAAAGACCTTGCATTGAGAGACCTCAGAAGCATCTCAAGCCCCGCAGATCGCAGTTACGGCGCGAGTGGCCTGATCAATGATTGCCTAGACTGCCTGGCACCTGGCCTTCTGCCTGTCGATTTCGCAAGATCCGATCAATTGAATCTCGCAATTGTTTCAAACCCTCGACGGGCATGACAAGGCGGGCTCGGACAACGGCTTCAACTTTAATCTCTGGCGTGGAGCCCATCAACTTGTCGGCGATCAGCCGTTCATGCGTGAAGATTAGCGTAGCAAAGCTTCCGTTGACCGAACAGTTGAATGGTCCACAGATGAGCGTTTCAGCAACATTACCCGGATCGACAATACGAACTTCAGGCATAGAATTCCCTACTGAATGGCGCAGCGATCAGGATATTGGCGTTAAATTTCAGAAGGAACGTCGCACGACCATGGACAGGTGCGCGGAAACGGCTTCAGAGACAATTCAGCGGCCCATCCGATCGCAGCTTGAATGCGCATAGTGGCCGATAAAAACAACTCTTTCGAATCCTGTCCCGCATGGTTGGGTCGCGACAAATCACTGGCCAGGATGTCTCCAAAGAAAACAAGGGACAGCACACAAGCCATCCATTCGGATTCCAATGTTGAGGCATCGTGTAAATTTGATGGATACTTGACAGAGCATCACGAGCCGTCGCGATACCAATTTCCGGGACGACAAGGGCGGGGCAGGGCAGCACCACGCATCACGCTGTCGGCAGCCCATGGCAATAGTCTGCAAGCTGGCCCATCCGCGCAATGATTGTACAGTGATCTCCCGACTGCAGGCCATCCAGCAATCTGCACTGGGCACCGTCTGCGAATCTCATACGGCAAATGCTGTTTGAGAATTGAGGCCATCGACGGTCGGACTGCCCCCGGTAAAATCCACACTTGCTGTTGAGCATGTCATAGATGCGCATGAGCGTCGCTATATCATTCGGACAAGCGACGGCGCTGGCGAAAGAGCGAAGAACGGCCAGTTGCTTCCTGGACGTTATTAGAACGTCCAACCGTCTTTCAGAATCGGCTCTCCTTGGGGTCTGGATATGGCTCTCGCGGCTCGCTTGAGACGCCACATGTACGACGTGGCGAATCCAAAACTGCGCCTGAACGACGACTAGGAGCAGGTTGAAATTCTCAGGCTCGAGGCCGAGAATTCCAAAGCGACACGATCGAGCCGTTTTCTCGGCTCGACAATCCGCCTTCGCTCGCGCGCTGATTGCAACGAAACCCGCCGGCAGTCGCAGGCTCGCCTGAAATCTCCAGCGGTGATCACGGAAAGAATGGCCGTCACCAGCCTCGTTTCCTGTGACGGCCATAAAAGTTAGAAATTCCTAATGGCACTGATATTCCAGTGCAGATGAGGCCGCTGTCAAATCACAATCAGCTTTTTCTCATCCGACCAACCCACCTCTCCACCCTGAAATTTCGCTGACCGATATGGATCATTGTGGCGAAGCGGCGAGTTAAACCAGGATCACGACATCACCGGCGTGCTGGCGATCAACCGCTGAGCGCGTCTGTCCAATCCATGGGGAACCAGGGCAGGGTCGGACGGCTGTTCGGTTCTACCCGCCCAGTACAGCGCAGCCAAACAGTGACGGAGATCGAAACGCGCCAGCGATGCAGCAGCTTCGAAACCCTGGGGACGCTGGGGTGCAACATGATCGACATAGGCGTATCTGCGCAGCAGCGATCAATCGCACCAGACAGACTTTATCAAATTGCCGCCAAGATGCTGTCGATGGCAGGATACGAAAGGTTGTCAGCAAAAGCTGGGACCCGCGCGCCAACGGAGCGGGTCCCGATTGCCTGAGGCGGAACTCAACACATGGCCGCGTCAGCAAACTCGTCGATGGATATGAAGGATTGGTTAGCGCTCGCTTATGCACGCAGTGGCAGTAGACACGCAAGCAGCTCGGATTGAACCGTTTGCCCCAAGACCTGTGTCTCCAGAGCGATCGCGTCGTGCGCGGCGCGAACCCGGTCAATTGGAATAAAATCGGCAACACGCGCCGACCAGCCCACTTTCCAGCGTATCCGCACCTGAGAGCAACAAGCTGAAAATCCTTCCACCGATCGCCTCCTGGGAAAAAACAAGACCCGACAACACAATGGAGAGATGTTGAGGTTCGTGGCGCTCGGTTGGTCGGATGGTGAGGCACGATGGACATGCGAAAACTGATCCGAACGCCGGAAAGCCGTTCAAGCGGCCAACCGTGCGACGCCGGATCCGCTCGATAGGGACATCCGTGACAGGTTGACGATGGGAGCGGCGACAAGCCAGAGCCTATCAGACCGGCGAAGAACGCGTTGCCTGGTGCAATGGTGGCAACACCCCAGGACTCCCGTAGAGCTTGCGATTGCTCGGACATCGGCCTTCCAGGGCATCGCCGTGGCAGTCGCCACCAGCAGCATCGTCCACGGTTCGCCCGGGGTACGTTTCTGATCAGGAACAGGTGCCGGGTTCCTGCTCTGTCTCACCACCGTTGTTCGACTATATCTGCACAAACTGCGGCCAATTTGAATTGGTGTGCTCTTACAGAGCGCAATCCAAATGGCTGGTGCTTGTCTCAATGCCCTCCAGTCAGCATGTCAACCACGAAGGAGTCCAAAATGAAGAAGCTTGCCCTGTTTACCTGCGCGGCGACATTTGCACTCGTTTCCGTTTCCACAACGGGTGCTCTTGCTGGCTCAGGCAGGATCGACAATCCGCAATTCATTACGAGCGTCGAAACCAAAAGCGAAATTTTGAAGATCGCTCAGAAGAAGCACGAAAAGAAGCAGGAAAAGAAAACAAAAGGAAAGGGCAAGAAATAACCCTCCACCTTTGCGGAATTATTGCCGAACGCTGCGCCGAAAGACGCAGCGTTTTCACAATAGAGAGCCGAACACGGTAATGTCCAAAGGAATCTTCTATGAGCCATGGCATGCATGCGATTCAGCACGAGGCCGAGCATAAGGGAAATTTCGAACATGGCGATCTCAACTCGCGTGCTGACAGACTGAATAGGCGTGTCGCCTTGCTGATTGCAGTGCTCGCCCTTTTCCTTGCTTTCTCCGAGACGCTCGGCAAGAGCGCCCAGACCGCTGCGTTAAACCACCAGATCGAAGCATCCAATCTTTGGAACTTCTTCCAGGCCAAGAACATTCGCCGAACGATGACGATCATTGCCAGCGAGACGGCGAGGCTCGGTGTCCTCGGCACCACCGACGTGGCCCAAAGGGCGGCATTGTCGAACCAGATCAGTGCGTGGACCAGGTCCGCGGCACGGTATCAATCTGAACCTGATGCCGCCGGAGGCAAGGGGGAAGGCACGCTCGAACTGTCGCATCGCGCTACCGAGGAGCAGGAAAAGCGCGACCTCGCTCTTGCAAAGTATCATCACTACGAGGTGGCCTCGGCGGCTTTCCAAATCGGCATCGTGCTGGCGTCGGCAACCGTCATTACCAGTATCGTAGCTTTGAGCCTCCTCGCCGGTAGCCTTGGTATTGTGGGAGTCGGACTTATCGCGATAGCGCTGTTTGCACCGCATGCTGTGCATCTACTCTAGCCCAGGCGCTAATTGGAGTGGAATGTCCCGTTCATGAGCCCGGGGCTTCGTGCCGCAGAACTGCAGCCGCGATACCCACTTACAAAATCGAAGCCGAGACGATTATGCAAGGCTCCCGCAATGGAAGGCATGGAAAGTCGGCGTGTTCTCTGCCGATCCAACGTCGGCGGGTCGGTTCCGGTGTTCATAATTGCAATGATGATTGCGTTTCCTTTTCGATCCGCCACCTCTCTTCTATTGTTTTTGCACAGAGTGCCGGGGCGAACGGGGGCGCAACTGCCCTTGGTGGCATTACTGGCACTGGCTTGTTTCCTTGCCGGCTGCGCCGCGCCAGATACGCGGCCAACCAATGCACCGCTCGCGCTCGGAAACAGCAGCCAGGCGGCGGGCGTGTCGTTGCAAGGGGACGATACGGCGATCGTACTTACTTTTTCCGGTGGCGGAGCCCGTTCTGCGGCGTTCGGCTACGGCGTTCTGTCAAGCCTTGCGCGCACGCCCTCGGCATCACGCGGGCGCAGTCTGGCCGATGACGTCGTCGTGGTGGGTGGCGTTTCGGGCGGGGCCATGCTCGCGGCCTATTTCGCGCTGCACGGCCCGACCGGGCTGCCCGACTTCCAGCGCGATTTCCTCGCGAGCAATGCCGAAGCGTCGCTGCATACCAGCTTCGGCCCGGCCAATCTGTTGCGCGGCTATCGCGGCGGTGTCAATGACCGCAACAACCTGCCCCCCTGGCTCGACGCCAACCTCTATCACGGCGCCACGCTTGGCATGTTAGACCGGCCTGGGCGTCCCCGACTGGTGATTCATGCCACCGATCTCTATAACCGCACGCCCTTCATATTCGACAGGGCATCCTTCGCCGCCATCTGCAGCAATTTCAACGATTATCCACTTGCTTATGCCGTCGCCGCTTCCACTGCGGTGCCAGTCGCCTTTGCACCGATCTCCCTGCGCAACTACCGTTCGAACTGCCCGCCGGATGCCGAGGCCGGCATCGCGATGGCTACAAAACCGACCGTGAAACCCGTTTCCCTGGTCGAGGAGCAATATCAGCAATCGCTTGATCGCTATGGCCATATCGGCAATCTTAATTTCCTCAAGCTCTATGATGGCGGCCTCGTCGACAACATCGGTAGCCAGACGCTGCTGCATTTGATGAACCGGGAGGCCCCAGAACCTTTGCCGGCTGAGAACGCCAGGAGGATCCGGCATCTGCTCTTCGTCGTCGTCGACGCTTCAACCCGCATCGGCGGGAACTTGTCGGAGACAACCGATAGCCCCTACGCGATGGATACACTTGTGGCTGCGACGGATGCCGTCATCAACATTCCCGGCTTCCAGAGCTTCGACGAATTGCGCCGCCGCCTGCCATCATGGGCCCAGAAGGTAGTGGCCTGGCGCTGCCGCGAGGCGGCTGCCCTCGCCTCCTGCCGCGACCTCGATGTGTCAATCATCCGGGTTGCCCTGTCGGATGTCGAGGACCCCGTCACTGCGCATCGGATCCTCGGCCTGCACAACACGCTCACTCTCAAGCTGGCGGACGCGATTTTTTTGCGCAATCTCGGCGGCGCCCTCCTGGCTCGCCAACCTGGCTATCAGCGTTTCCTGGCACGGCTCAGCACATGGCAGCGCCCCAACTATATGAGGAGCGCGCAAGGAACTGACTGAAGACATTGCTTTCGAAGAAGCCTCGGAGGAAACCGCGACTTTTGGCACTGTTCACGGACGCAGCCGCGCTGGAAGCCGCTGAGGCGAAGCCGCTTGCCGCCGACCGCCGCACCAAGTCGGAGGGCCGCTAACAGTTGTTCGCAGTGCCGGAACTTCACCATATGCAACGGCACCTGCAAGAGGTGCGCGACTTGCGGCGCTACGAGCGGGTGCAGATGGTTTGAACCCTTGGTAGGTGAAAATGCGACCTGATTTTGTCTCTGCAGGAAGCATTTTGGCACTAACGCAACCTAAGGTTTGTCTCTGACGATCAAAACATAAATTTCCCGGCGCTCCACGAGTGCCCGGAAATGCAACAAGGAACAAAATAGAGACTTAGTTAGAAGCATCAGGGGGCAACAGCTCATTCAACACACCAGTTTCGCTCGCTTGGAATGAACAGAAGCATGGGTGAGCATCAAGAGGGTCCCGGCAGTTCGATGCAAACCGCCGAGAACCGATGAGCAAGCCGTGGTTTCGGGTTAAGAAATACGGCTACGGGGCCGACTTGCCCTATGGAGCTGGATGGTCATCGTTGGATATTTTGCCGCCGTCGCTTTTGTCGCTGTCTGCTGGTCGAGCTACAGCGAAGAGCATCCCTGGCGCTACCTTGCAACCATGGCGATGCTGACCGCGATCGCCGTGTTCGTGAGCTGGGCAAAGAGCGATCGGCCACGGCGCTAGAGAAATGGTGAGAACGGCAGCGACAGCGACTGATCATGGCGTCCCTTGCGCGCCACAAGCGTGACTTCGCCGCTGCTTGCCACCCATCCCGGGAAAGAGCAGCAGTTGGAAACGTAACTGTCGTCATCGGATCATTTGATCCGTCTCTTGTTGTCCCAGTCCTCTATCAACTCACTCAAGCATCCCGCGATAGATACCCGGTCCGGACTCCGAAATTGGTGTTGCACCGACCGCATGCTGATAGAAGGCCGCAGGTCCGACATCACCGATGATAGCATAACCGTATCCCATATTCTTCATGTCGAGCAGTGTTGTCAGCAGCAATGCGTGTCCGATGCCCTTTCCACGCTCGGCTTCGTCTACCCCGGTAGGACCGAAAAAACCGCGCGCCGTAGTGTCGTAACAGGCGAAACCGATCATCCTTTCTTCCATGGAAGCAAGGAAACAGGTTGGTGGGCAGCGGGACATCGCGATCGTGGTTTCACTCGACCAGCGCGACTGGAATTTCCTCCGCACCCAATCGGTCACCAATTCCAACTCCGGCGCCAACACGCGCCGGATCGTCACACCGGCGTTCCTCACGCGCTCGGTCAGCGCCGGATCTGGGCACACCTGAGAAAGATTGACCAGGTAGTCCATGCAAATGTCTCCAGCGGCTTCGAGATTTGCTGTTCTCAGGTTCTAACCTGGGCTCGGCGCAGTCAGCAGTGCAATCTCGCGCCAGTCCCAGCATCGAACAGATGCAGCTTGCTGAAGTCAGGCTGGAGCGCAAGCCTGTCGCCAGGTCGTACGTCGATCCGATCACGCGTCGTGCATACAACTTCGTCTTTGCCAAGACGGGCAAAGACCTGCGTTTCCGATCCAGTCGGCTCAACGATCACGACTTGGGCTTGGATCCCAGTCTCTACAAGCATCAGATGCTCCGGGCGGATACCCAGTATCACCTCAGCATCGCAGGTCACTTTCATGCCGGCGGGTAGCTGCAGGCGAACACCTCCGTTCCCGATGAATTCCGGCTTCTCCGAGGTGCCTAGCCTGCCTCGAAGGAAATTCATGCCCGGCGAACCGATGAAACCGGCGACAAAGAGATTGGCCGGCCGATCGTAGAGTTCCAGCGGCGAGCCAATCTGCTCCACAACGCCGTCATGCATGACCACGATGCGGTCGGCCATGGTCATCGCTTCAATCTGGTCGTGAGTAACGTAGACCGTGGTCGTCTTCAGCCGCTGATGAAGCTGCTTGATCTCTGATCGCATCTGCACACGCAGCTTTGCATCGAGGTTGGATAGCGGCTCATCGAACAGGAAGACCTGAGGCTGCCGCACGATGGCACGCCCCATGGCCACGCGTTGGCGCTGGCCACCAGACAGGTGACGCGGATATCTGTCCAGCAGCTTTTCAAGTCCCAGGATCTGCGCCGCATCGCGGACCCGGCGCTGGATCTGTTCCTTTGGCGCTTTGGCGAGTTTGAGCGAGAAGCCCATATTCGCTTCCACAGTCATGTGGGGGTAAAGCGCGTATGACTGGAATACCATGGCGATATCGCGATTTTTTGGAGCGACGTCGTTCACCACGCGCCCGCCGATTGCAATGTCGCCGCTGCTTACCCCTTCAAGGCCGGCGATCATACGCAACAGTGTCGATTTTCCGCAACCGGAAGGGCCGACGAGGATGACGAATTCGCCATCCTTGATGTCAATGTCCACCCCATGCAAAACCTCAACCTGCCCATAATTCTTGCGGACATCCGCAATGCTCACCGATGCCATGCCAAACTCCAATCGGAACTGTTTCTAGTTGGACTCTGTGTTTTCGGGCCTGTGCGACATGGAGACATCACCCGCCACCCCGGTCGCTCAGTATCGCCGCATTGTAGGGCGCTAAGGCGTCCTCGATGGCGGCAAGGCACAGTTCACGAGGTCTTGGCAGAGTCTTTTGCGCAACCACGCGAGAATGAAGGCGACCCAGATATTGGCTGATAAGCGGTACAGGTATGTCGCGCTCAAGCTTAGAGAACAGCCGATCGACGGCGGCTTCGGCACGCCCGTCTGGCCAGTAATAGCGGATACGATCGCTGTAGCTGAAATGCCGTTGCAGGTGCCGTTCCCTGTCATCGCCCGGATAGTGAGACACCCAGTGGCCGGGATTTTCCAGCATGATGTCCTCCATCGTCGTAGAGAGAGAGTATTTGGTATCCCCAAGCATGCCTGCGATTGTGTCGAGGCCATAGAGAGCCTCGCGCAGGGCAAAGGTAAGTCCCGGTCCGACTTTGAGGATTGCGAACCCGTCTTCGACCAGCGCCGAAAGCGCCTCCGTTGGTTGGTAGTCGGTCGAATGGGCTTCGAACACCACATCCGGCATGAGTTGCAGCGCCGCGCTGAGCTGGCGCGCGTGCTCGCGGCGATACACGGCGACGCCCGCATTGTCGAACTCGACCCCAGGCTGAACGACGATCCCAATCACACGCTCAAGAGCACCATCGATGCCGGCCTTGACGAAGGCAGCCTTGTGAACGGACAGCGTCTGCAACGCGGCCTGCGGCCGGGTCACCTCAATGGAAGACAGCGCATGGGTCGCACCGCCGGGAGGCGGCACTTCCGTTCCCACGATGTAAAATGGTCGCTTGACCCCAACCTGAGCCGCTGTCTTTTCCGCAACCACAGCCAAGCGCGCTGCACGGGCGGCGGTTAGATCGTCGGCCAGTGCTGTCGGTTCGCCCGCGCAACCCATCGACGTGTCGAGGTGGATTTTCTCGAACCCCGCAGCCACATAGGCGGCAACCATCTCTTCCGCCTTCTCCATGGCCTTCTCGGCTGGCAGCGCTTTCCAGGGATTGGGACCCAGATGGTCGCCACCGAAGATGATCTTGCCCGTTGCGAAACCGACGCTGCCGGCGATCGTTTCGACGAATTCGCGAAAGCGGGCGGGTGTCATTCCCGTATAGCCGCCCTCGTGATTGACCTGGTTGCAGGTCGCCTCGATGAGAACCGGCATGTTTCCGGCAAGGCCGTTTCTCAGCGCGGCTTCGATGACCAGGGGATGTGCCGAACAGACCGAGGTGATCCCGCGAGGCAAGGGCGAAATGCGGGCACCCATCAGCCGGCCCAGCACGTTCTTTCGATTTTGCGCGATGAACGAACTCATGCCAGCTTCACGACCTTGGTCAGATGGCGCGGGGCGACTGTATCGATCTGCCTGGCCTGCGCCGTGCGCTCACCGAGTATCTGCAGGGCAGGCAAGAGGCTAAGGCCCACAAGAGCCGGAACGCAATCGATGTCGAATTCGGCATCGCCCGGACCGCCGAAACCGATGACCACCGCGCCCTTTTCCTGCAATTCCGCAACCAGCTTCGCTTCGGCTGACTTCTGATCGGCGCTGTAGAGCATGACAGCGACCGTGCTGCTGTCGACGAGACTGATCGGCCCATGCCGATACTCCAGCGGATGAAAGGCCTGTGTGAAGCTCTGGCTCATTTCCATGAGTTTCAGCGCGCCTTCCAGCGCCATGCCGTAGAGAGCCCCACCGCCAAGAAATACGAAATGCGAACGGCCTGCGATGAGACGCGGAACCACCGTATCGACCGCCTCGGCCAGGCGACGTGCTGAGCCGACCAACTCGCTGGGAACGTCCTGCCCCATTATTTCCAGACAAAGAAGCAGCATCAGGCTGGCCGACACGGTCATGACGATCCCCTCCCCGGGATGGGTCGCGGCCTTCACCAACCGATCACAGTTCCTGGCGAGAGCACTGTCAGGTTCCACCGTCACCGCAGTCACGAATGCGCCAGCGGCACGGCTCGCCTTGCTGGCCGCAACCGTCTCGGTGGTCTCACCGCTGCGTGAAAGGGCAATCACATGTGTGCGCTCCCAGCGTGGCCAGAAGGCGTTGGGTTTGTTGAGCCATTCCCCGCCAGGAACCGCGATTGCCGGACGGCCGAAGATATTGGCTTGAGCAGCCAGCGAGAGCGCCAGGTAATAGGAGGTGCCGCAACCGAGGAAGACCGTCAGTTCGGCCTCCTGCGGCGCGGATATCGGACCGATCGCCTTTTCCCAATAGGGAAACTGCTCGAATATGACCTGTTCCGTGATGTTCATGAAAATCTCCGGTTTCATTTGACTGAGCCAGCCAGCAGGCCGCTCACGAGATAGCGATTGAGGAAAATGACGACGAGGGCGGGGATGACGATGGCAATGGAACCGCTTGCGGTGATCAGCCCGTAATCGATGAAATTCTTGGTGATGAATTCAGGAATCAGCACAGTCAGCGGTTTGGTCGCCTCCGGCGAAAAGATCAGCGGTACGAGATACTGTCCCCATGCACCGAGGAAGGTCAGGATGGCTGCGGCTGTCAGGCCAGGACCAGCCAGCGGCAACACAATCTTGAAGAAGATATAGAGCCGCCCCGCTCCATCGAGTTGTGCCGCCTCCTCCAGCGCGATCGGCAGCGCCTCGAACACACTGCGCAGAAGCCACAGCGACAGCGGCAGGAAAGCCGACACGTAGATCAGCGCCACCCCCACATAGGTGTCCACCAGATGCAGGCGGATCATGATCTGGTAAAGCGGGATCAGAACAGCATAGGCGGGGATGGCGAGCGTAGCGACGACAGCGACGAACAAAGCCCGTCGGCCAGGAAATTCGAGCCGGGTAAAGGCGTAGGCGCCGAGCGCTGCGATCGCCACGCATAGAACTGTTGCAGCGACAGCGGTCACGACGCTGTTGATCAGTGCGGCACGAAACTGCGCCCACACTTCAACCCCGCCAATACGGGCAACGTTAATGCCAAGCAGACGGGAGAAATGGTCCAGGGTGAAGTGCTGAGGAACGAAATGGATCGGCCGCGCCGAAAAGTCCTCGGAAGGGGTGAATGCGCTGGCCAGCGTCCAGTAGACTGGTCCCAGGGACCAGACCAACAGGGCCAGGACGCCCGCCGAAACCATGATCCGAAAGCCGAGTGTCTGTTTCATCAGTCGAACCGAGTGTTACGGTGCACGCGCAGCACGTAGACGAGCGAAACCAGCAGCGAGACCAGTGTGATGACGAGCGAAAGTGCCATGCCGTATGAGAACCGAAGATTCTGGAAGGTTTCGAGATAGATCTGGACCAGGACCGGCCGTGTCTCCAGACTGGAGCCCGCCAGCACCCACGCCTCGTCGAACAGGTTAAAGGCATTGACCGTCGCATTGGTCATGGAAACGGCGATCGCACTTCGCACCAAGGGCAGAGTAATGCGCAGGAACATCTGCGCGCGCGTGGCGCCGTCAATTCGCGCGGCCTCGTAAAGATGCGCCGGAATGCCTTGCATGGCCGCGAGCACGATCACGACCGTCAGCGGCATCATGCGCCAGACATGGACAACGGTGACCGCCAGGATCGCGCTTGTACGGTCGTTGAACCAGACGTGGTTTTCGAATGGAAAACCGAATGCCGACAGGATTCCGTTGAGGAGGCCAGCACCGGGTTGAAATATCCAGAGCCAGATAACGGCGTTGACCACGCCCGGCAGAGCCCACGGCAATATGACAGCAGCCAGCAGCCATTGCCGTCCGGTCCGAACCTGGTTGATGAGTGCGGCGGCGAGAACGCCGAAAATCGTTTCCGCCATCACCGCGAGAAAAACGTAGAGAAGCGTATTGATCCAGGCCGTTGCGAGCTGGCCGTCGGAAAACATACGGGCATAGTTCTCCAATCCAACGAACGGCGTGCCAGCTTGCATCGGGTTGACCCGATGCAAGCTGTCCCACACGGTTCTGCCCATGGGCAGGAAGACCAGTGTCGCCATGGTGATCAGGATCGGCGCGACGAGCAGAAGCCCCAACATGGCGTCGCCGCTTCCGCCAACGCCGTGTTTTGGCCGCGCTTTGTTGAGCGGGACAGCCAAGGTCATTGATCCTTGGCCTGCTTGGTGGCCTCTGCAATGCTTTGGATAGCCTGCGCAACGGTCACCTGACCCTTCGCAGCACTGTTGATGGCCGTGTTCACTGCGCCTGAGAATTGCGGATACCAGGTCGGTGTTCCTTGCGGGAACAGCGGATCGACGGTCTTGGACTGTGCCACCAGCGCACTGCCACTGCGCAACTTTCCGCTGTCATTCAGTTCTGAAAGAACCGATGTACGCGTTGGCAAGATGCCGTTGGTGACGTAGTTCTGCGTCTGGAACTTCTTGCCGGTGAACCATTTGATGAATTCGACCGCGGCTTCCTTGTTTTGAGATACTTTTGGGATGCCGAGCGCTTCCGGCAAGCCAAAACTGCGCGTTTTTCCACTGGAGGTCGCCACCGTGATCGCTTCGATCTGGCCAGCCACCTTGGAATGAGCAGGATCGTTTATCTGACCGAGCCGGCCCGGCTCCCCCGAAATCATGATGCTGGTCAGGCCCTGGGCGAACTGCCCATCGTTGATCTGACTGTCCTTCAGATTGGTGGAGGCTGGATCGACAAGTCCCTCCTTCAAAAGCATCAGCTCGAATTCCAGAGCCTTGTAGCCGGCCGAATCCGGCTTCGTGAACAACGGCTCGAAGTTCGCGTCGAACAGGTCCCCACCAAACGCCTTGGTCAGCAGGTACCAGCTCGTCGAGGCACCTTCGGTTGGCGACAGCGGCAGGCCGATCGGATAATTGACGACGCCTTTTTGCTTGATCTTCCTTGCCGCAGCGACAAGTCCCTCGAGCGTCGACGGCATTTCGGTGATGCCGGCATCGTTGAAATGCTTCTTGTTGACCAGCATCACACGGAAATCATTGCTGTAGGGAATGCCGAGCAGCTTTCCGTTGACTGTAAAGATGCTGGAAACGCCTACGTCCTTCACAGTCTCCGCATCGATCGAGCCGTTCAGCGGCAGATACCAGTCGGCCGCGCTGAACTGTCCAGTCCATGACCAATCGATCTCAGTGACATCGGCGGGCGTCGTACCGGCGATCAGTGCCGTCACCAGCTTTGGGCGGATATCATCCCAAGCCAGCGTCTGCATGTTGACGTGAATGCCGGTCTCCGCCTCGAAATCAGCGGCGATGTTGGAAGCCTGTGGAGACGGCATGAGAACCGTGATGGTCTGACCGGCAAACGGCTTCTTGTCTTGACTTTGCGCCGGTCCGGTGACGGCGAGAGCCGTCGAAGCGGTCAATAGCAGGATAAAATTGCGCATGTTCCCTTCTTCCTTTTTTTGAGGCTTACGTTACCTGTTTTGCATCGTCGCACTGCTTGCTTCGCCGGCGATGTGCCCGATCCAGCCATCGTCGATGGGCCAGTCGAGAAGCTGGGCGGCAGCCAACAGGGCGCCGCCAATGGGCGGAAGTATCGGCTCGGTCAACGGCCGGCCAATTCTGCGCTGCAGCGCATTGAGCAACCTGCGGCTGCCGAATGTGCCGCCGGCATAAGTCCAGGCAGGCTGCACGTCACCGCGGTCGACAACGTTGGCAATAGCAGAGACATGCTTCGCCAACTCCTCCGCAGCCCGCTCTATGAGGCAGGCTGCGCCTGCGTCACCGGCCTCTGCCGCGCGATCAACCAGCACCGACAGGGCAGCAATCCCGGCGCGCGGATTGATGAGGTGCGTCACCCAGCCGGCGAGCGCGTTGATCGGATCGGCCTTGTCGATGCGCAAATGCTCGAACACAAGGTCCGTCAGTGCTGTGGCTCCCGCCCGTCCGTCGATGCTTTGGCTAATGAGGCTGAGTGCTGCCCGGCCGATCCAATAGCTGCTGCCCTCGTCGCCGATAGTATCGCCCCAGCCGCCAACGCGGTGAGAGGAACCCCCTGCATCGCGAGCCCATGCCATGGAACCGGTTCCAGAAAGAACAAGGATCCCGGGGCCTCCAACGAATGCACCCAGGTGAGCGGCTTCGACATCGTTGAGCATGCGCTTCGAAACGCCGCCAAACAATTGTTCGATCATTTCGCGCTGCATTTGAGAGAGGCTTTCCACCTCGCCATAGGCAGGCAATGCAGCAGCAATGGCACCCAGGCGCGGCTCATTCACAAACGAAACCAGCAGAGTCTCGAGCTCCTGGCTCCAATTTGGATTGTCCATCGGGTTGACGCCGCCGCCTCGCACCAGGCGCAGGAGGCGGCCAGACCTGTCGGCCAGTGCGGCCAGAACCTTGCTGCCGCCACCGTCGATTCCGAGGACAAGCTCACTCATGGTTTGCTTCGGCGTCTGCAACCACCGTCGCGCTAACGCCAAGTTCCGCAAGCTGAACCCGCCACTGTGCGGACAGACCGGCATCCGTAATCACCTGGGTCGAGGTCAAGGGGGCGACCTTATACGTCGCCATCGTTCCAAATTTGGAGGAATCGGTAAGGAGAAGGCGATGCATGGAACGGCCCAGCATGCACCTGTTGAGGCTCGCCTCCGCGCTGTCGACGCTATAGATCGCGGCATCGGGGCTGATGGCACTTGCGCCAAGAAAAAGCTGATCGAACCAGATGGTCTCCAGCATTGCCTCGGCCTGGGGACCGACAATCGAGGCATTTTCGCTGCGAAGTTGCCCGCCAAGCAGCACAACATCCAGATTAGGGACGTTGAGGAATTCCTGCGCAACCGTCAGCCCATTGGTGAAAATACGCAACGGCATCGGATTGACGCGGATGAGCCGTGCCAGCTGAAACACCGTCGTACCGGCATCGAGAAAGATAGCGGTACGCGGCGAAAGCAGTTCGTAGGCAGCCGTCGCGATGGCCCGCTTGGCGATGAGATTTCGCTTCGCACGTTCCTGAAACGCCAGCTCGATCGAAGACCCTTCGGCGATCCGGGCACCGCCATGAACCCTATCTATCGCGCCTTCCTGTTCGAGAACCTGCAAGTCTCTCCGCACGGTCGCCAGCGATGCACCGATCGAGTCAGCCAGCATCTGGATGGTGGAAAAGCCATTTGCATAGAGGTGGCTGCGTATCGCGTCGAGGCGCTCCGACTTCCCTCCGCCGGTCTGGCTCATTCACCTTCCTCCCACTGCGCGTTTACGCCTTGTTTCAATCATATTTTCATCGCGTTCGCTCAATGTCAATCACATTTCTGATTGATTTTGATCCATTTGAAGGCAGGACACACACGAAACTGGCCCCGAGAGGCCTGATCCGATCGCCACAACAAGCGTAGAGGACGAGCAGGCAACTGTTCCGCGGATCGGCTGCGCGCGGCGCCTGTTGCCAAACGCGATCGCCAGGTCCTTGCGGCGGCAGAAACATCCAAAGCCCAACGACCGAATCTCGGTCGTTCGATCCGATCGGCCGGTATCACGCCACGGGAAGAGTCGGCTGGCGTGAATGCCAGCCGAAGCCACGGATTTGCATCCCGTGATCACAGAGGCCGCAAGCGCTGATCCTATAAGAGACAGCTTTGCACTGACGGCATCCGCGACCTAGAATTTGATATTCAAATCCGCTCTGACACCGTGGTTGCTTGCGTTCGAACCGATCTGTCCCTGATAGGAGATCCCGACTGTCGCTGACGGCATGATGGCAACGTCGAGACCAGCCTCCACAACAGCACTGTTTTTGGCCAGGGGGGCGCCAGCGACGGTAAAAGCACTGCCACCGATGAAGTCCTGAGTGACAAGCGGCGTGACATCCCCAAAGCCATGCCGCCAACCGATCATGCCACGCGCGATTGCATTGGTCATGCCGAGTTCGAAATCGACGGAGCCGCGAAGGCCGAGAGTCGTGAAGGCAACGTCATTGGAACCGCTGTGGCCAGTAAGCGCTGCCGCGCCGCCTTTCTCGACAAAACCGTTGCTGCGGACATCGACGTAGGCGAGGCCGGCAAACGGTTCGAAGGCGACGGAGCCCGCCTTGATGCCATAGCCGAGTTCGCCAAACAGCCGGGTGGTTCCAGCGCGATAATTCGCTGACGGCGCGTCCACGAATCCAGGAAAGGATACCTGGCGGCTGGTATCGATATCACTCCAGGTGTAGGCAAGGCCTGAGCGCAGGGACATCGCGCCCCATTGCGTGCCGCCGTAGACGCCAAAGTGATAGTTGTCGCTCGAAGCCGATGCGGCGTGCCCGTCGAGCTTGAAGGCAGAATGGCTATAGCCGGCCAGGAGGCCCAATTGCCAATCATTGGTTACGAAGCCATCGATGCCTGCAAGGAAACCACTGTTCGACCTCGACAGTCTGGCGGCATTGCCATCGCTGCCTATTGAGCCCCAAGAACCGAAGGCCGAGCCCCAGACGCCGTTGTGTTCCCCGGAACCCGGCCCTGTTCTCCCGACCGGGGCCGCCGTCAGCCCGGAAACCGCCCGCGCCTCCAAACTATAGGCCGCGGCTGGGAGGGTCGCAGTGCCGGGTGTCTCGAAAGCCGCCCGCAGCCGATCATTGATCGTATTCTGCAGCAATTGGCTGCCTTCGATGAGGCCGGCAACGGTCGAACCATGCACCTCCCCGGAGAGTTGGTCGATTGCGGAGCGCGCTTCATCCGCAGAAAGCGGCAGCAGTTTGTTGTAGAGCACCAGGGACTGGCCGCTCTGTCGGAGGGTATCAAGCGCGCCGGCGGCCTGCTTGCGGTTGAAGGTATCAGCCACGGTGGCAAAAAGTGGTTCACCGTCTTGCCTTTTGGTCGCGATCGTCATGTTGACCGCAGTCGTGCCTTGAGCGAGGCTCGTATCAAGGAACGTCGAACGTGACAGAACCACTGGATCGAAGCTACCGGTGATGCCGCCGGCAGCATTCAGGATGGTGTAGGTTTGCCCATCCCGATAGCTGGTCTTGGGATCGAGGGCGATGACTTCGACCTTGGCCGCGCCGAGCATCGCCTTGCCGCCAGCCATGATACGATCACTCGTGCCGTTGGCTGCGATCTCGACCTCGTAGATCGATCCGGCAGCCAGCACCATATCGCCAGCCACATTCAGGGTGCCGATTGAATTGCCGGGAGCGATCCTGCCGCCATTGGCAACCACAAGGCTGCCAAGCTTGCCGTTTCCCTGGAGGCGAGCACCAGAGAGCACGTCCACAGTCCCTCCAAGCGAACCGTCGAGGGATAGCGTTCCCGATGCGACGGTTGTCTTTCCTGCAAAATCTGCGCTGTAGCCAGTGAGCTTCAGCGTACCGGCTCCCTGCTTGGTCAGGCTGCCCGCACCGGAGATCAGCCCCGCATAGGTGGCGTTCGATGCCTGATCGAACCTCAAGGCGCCATCAGGCTTGATCGCGAGATTGCCGTTGAAGCGTTCGGCCGACGCGATCAGGGTGCCCGCTTCCACCGCCCAATCCAGCGAGGATGTGCCTGTCAGCGTCAGGCTCCCGGTACCACGCTTGATCATGGCGCCGTTTTGCAGGCCACCCAAGGCGGAAATGTTTCCGGCATAGGTGGCGACCCCGGCCTGATCGAACACGACCGTTCCCGCATTGCCAATGTTGCCCGAAATCGAGCGGGCGTTGCCCACCAATCTGCCGGCTTGCACCAGCGTGTTGGCATAGGCGTTGGTTCCGGTCAGCACCAGCGTGCCCATTCCCCGCTTTGTCAGGTCGCCCGCGCCCGATACCCCTCCGTTCAGGCCAAGTTGGGTGCCGGCCGCGACATCGAACTGTCCGGCCTGCTGAAGCTCGATGTTGCGACGCGTATCGAAGGTGCCGGTCGTCGTCAACATTCCGCCAGCGAAGGTTACGCCTCCCGAAACCGCCCCCAGACTGGCGTCGGTCGAGATCGAGAGCGTGCCGCCTGAAATTGTGGTTCCGCCGGTATAGCTGTTGGCTCCTGACAGGATCAGTGTGCCGCTGCCGATCTGATTGACCCTGCCGGAACCGGAAATACCACCACCGAAAGTCGCATTATCGGAACGATTGAAGGCCAGCGTTGCATTGTTGACCACGTTGCCGGCAATTGAGCCGCTTGTGCCGCCGTCACCAAGTTGTAACGTGCCGGCTGCGATCGTCGTGCCGCCAGAATAGGTGTTGGCGCCAGAGAGGATCAGTGTGCCGGGGCCTTGCTTTGTCAGCGACGTACCGTTCCATCCGGTGGCGAGGTTCGCTGCCTGATCGGCCAACGCTGCCCCGACATTGAAATTATCGCCAACATTGCTCAGCGTGAATGTGCCTTTGGAGCTTTGCCTGCCGCCTGCAATCCAGGTCAGCTCGTAGGTCGACAGATATTGCTTGTTGTTTGCCGACTTGCCGGTTGAAAAGGTCAGATAGTCCACCGCACCATTGAAGCCGCCCACCGTCACGGTGTTGACGTCGCCGCTGATACCTGAAGCGGTATCGATCAGCACCTTCGCAGCGCCGCTCGTGGCATCAACGCCACCCAGATTGAAAGCGACACGATCACCGAGTTTCACCTGTTCGGCCCGGAGCGAGGGGCCGCTTGACTTGGCGACGATTGACAGTGTGGTGTTCGCGGCAAAGGTCGCACTCTTGCCCACCTTCATTGTTGCCGGAGTCTGGATGGATAGCTCACCGGCAGTGACATCGATGCTGCCGGCAAGATCGTTACCGCCCCCCAAGCTGCCGTTGCCGAACTGCAACTTGCCGCCGGATACAGTCGTGTCGCCCGAATAGCTGCTTGTACCGGTCAGGACCAGCGTACCGCCGCCTGCCTTGATCAAGCCACCAGAACCCGTGATTGCACCGGCATATGTCGTGATCAGGTTTGCAGCTTGATCCACAGTGAGCCCGGCACCGCCAAGCATGACACGGCCCCCGTCTCCAGACAGCGATGACGCGGTCAGTCGATATCCGTTGAGATCGAGTGCGCCGCCGTCGATGGTGTAAGCTCGGTTGCCGGCAAATGCGTTCGCCGCGCCCGAGCGCAAGATTCCGCCTTTGACAACGGTGCCTCCGCTGTAAGTGTTGGGACCCTGCAGGATCAGCGTGCCGCCGCCATCCTTGATCAGGCTGCCAGAACCGGTGATTGTGCCAGCATATGCCGTGGCCGTGTTTGCAGTCTGGCCGACAGTGAGCGTCCCGCCGCCAAGCGCCACCTCACCACCGGCTCCAGACAACGACGATGCGGTCAGCCGATACCCGTTGAGATCGAGTATGCCACCATCAATGGTGTAGGCAGTATTGCTGACCAAGGCGTTCGCGGCGCCTGATCGCAAGGTACCGCCTTTGACGATGGTACCTCCACTGTAGGTGTTGGAACCCTGGAGAACCAGGGTGCCACTTCCTGCCTTGGTCAAGCCGCCCGATCCGCCGATGTCATTGCGCCAGACATCGAGTGCATTGAAACCGCCCTGACCAGCATCCATGGTCACGGGGACATTGCTGCGAAACGCACCATATCCGTCGGCGGCTGCAAACAGGTTGAGCCGCGCATAGCCCCGGAATTGTGGCGCGCTGTTGTCAAGGGGGGAACCGGACGGCAGTCCGGTGGTCGCGAGCACCTCGCGACGTTGATCAGCATCAAGATACGGGAAACGGCTGGCAAGCAGCACCTCGGCGCCCTGGGGCACGATCATCGGCAAGTCCGTCGGCCCAACGGACGGTAAGCCGTAGGTCAGCTGATGCGTATAGTCGGCCCTGTTCTGTTGATAGTTGCTGAACCGGTCGGTGGCACCGGAGAGGATGCAGCTTGCAATGCTGGTCCCACATTTCTCTTCGAACAGCCTGCGCAAATCCGCCGTGCTGCGGCTCAGCAAGACCGGGAAGTCGCCAAATTTGCTGTTGGCGAAATCTGGATTGCCATTGAGCAATTGGACTAGGTCGTAGGTAACCAGGATTCGACTGGCGATCGCGTCAAGCGGGTGATGAAATCCAAGCACGATGCGGCTATTGGCGTACTCCGACCCGCGTGTCATCATCTCTTGAAAGCGTTCCGGCACCATGATTGCAAGCAACATGGCTTGATAGTAGCCGTAGGTTGAGTGGCCACTTGGAAAGGACGGGCTCTTATCTTCAGCAAAGAGTGCGGCGCTTGATGTCGGCTTGCCGAAGAAATCCAACCCTGAAAACTTCTTGATGAGGTTTGGCCGGCTCTGAAATGGCCGTGAGTTGCCGTTAGCACCTTTTGTATCAGCGGGCGGTTGGTAGACGGTGTCGTAGATGTTTATAATTCCGCCTTCGGGCAAGGCGATGCCGTCTGGCTCGCTGCCTTCATCGGTTTCGCCGTTTGCAAAGAAGGACTTCACGAAATCCTTATCGGACTTCAAGGTTTTCTTGGCATATTTGAAAAGATCGTAAAAACTTCCGGAAATCGCCGTCTCCAAAGGATGAGTCGGATCGTCTGCGTTGGGTAAGATCGGACTTGCCTGTTGATATATCTGATACAATTTCGTTCCGAAGCCATCAGCAAGTCCAATTCCGCTTTCTTTCGTTTTCAGATCGTCTTTGAACGCCTGAGCCTTCTGCGTCTCCGAGGCTTTGTTGTTGATTTCGATGGCCCCAGCGAGATTCTTGGCAAGAACCTCGCGACCGGCGGGCGTGGAGTTCAAAGTGGTAATGGGTGACAGAAGCTTTGCCGCGCCGATGTTGGTCGCGGATTGTCCCCACACCGCCGATGCGGTCGCGGCAACGATCAAGGCTGCACAAGAAACCGCACGAAATGGCAGCTTGATGGAATAGGTGGTCAAGTAATTTCTCCTCTTGCGACGCCCCAGTCGGTCGGAGGGGTATAGACCTCATCAAGATGATCGGTCGGTGACAGTTTTGTCGAAGCCGGGTGGAGGGACACGCGGCGTCGATATAGGTGGCCGCCAGTGCAGCGGAGCTTGTGATCCTGGTGCTCTGTCGATCTCTGCGACCTGGATCAAGTCCAATGGATCAACGCACACATCCGGGCGTGTCATCAGTCCGAGCGCACGCTCCAACGAACAATGATCTTGCGCGCGAAGCTCCGTTTCCGATCACGCGGAGCGACATCTCGTTTTCCCGCGTCTGAACCAGACGGCTCCTTTATGGCCCCATGGACGTAAGAAAAGCGTCGCAAAGCCTGGCTTTTCGAGATGGAGCTCATGACGCGGACAGCCGTGCCCCGATTACAGTGCTCTGACGGGCTTCAACCAAATCGGCCGATGGAACTGGTGGACCCAGTGATAGAAGCCCGCGTGGGCCGCGCTACTGATAGCTGGGCAGGAGACTGCCATGCGCTTCGATCAAATCATCAACAAGTCGCCAGATCTGATCGGGCGATAGTTCCGCTGACGTGTGAGGATCGAGTAACGCGGCCTGGTAGATGCGCTCACGCTTCCCCGTCAGTGCTGCTTCCACCGTCAGTTCCTGAACCGAGATGCTCATGCGCATTGTGGCCGCGAGTTGAGTAGGTATTCGACCTACGCGGACAGGCTGAATGCCATTGTGATCGACATGGCAGGGAACCTCCACGACACAGGCAGCAGGCAAGTTTTCTATCAGCCCACCGTTTGGAACGTTGCCATAGATCAGCGCAGGACGCCCGGTCACCATAGCGTGGATAATACCGGCGGCATATTCATTGCTACGACACACGTCGATGGGCTTACCACCCTCAAGATTTTCCTTCAGTTCCTGCCATTGCGCGATCTGTGCCTCACATCGCCGAATGTATTCGTCCAGCGGAATATTGAGGCTCTCGACAAGATCGTTTCTGCCACCCTTGATGTACCAGGATGTATATTCCGAGAAATGCTCGCTCGACTCGGTAACAAAATGGCCCAGCCGCTTGAGAACATCGAAACGCACCCTGTCATCATGCGGCACCAGCCCTTCCTGTGCCAGCGCCTTTAGCCGCGGATAGAGATCTTCCAGACGTCCATCGACGTGCCGCTTTTCGTATTTAAGGAAGAAGGCAACGTGATTGATACCGGCCGACACGTAGTTGATGTCGGCGACGTTTTCTCCAAGGCAAGCGGCTAGATGGGCCGCCGTGTGTTGAACGCTGTGGCACAGACCTACGGTTTTGATATCCGGCGAAATTGACTTGATCGCCCAGCAGTTGATCGCCATCGGGTTGACGTATTGCATTAGCAGGGCGCCCGGGCACAGATCCTCAATGTCGCGACAGATTTCCGCCAGCACGGGGATCGTGCGCAGCCCGCGAAAGATACCGCCTATACCCAGAGTGTCGGCAATGGTCTGACGCAATCCATAACGCTTCGGGATTTCGAAATCGGTGACGGTGGCGGGTCTGTAGCCGCCGACCTGCATCATCAAGATGACGAAATCAGCCCCTGTGAGCGCCTCGCGCCTGTCCAGCGTGGCCAGCACCCGGACCGTATCCAGTCCCAGAAACTGGCATATGCGTCGCGTGACGATCTCCGATGTCCTGAGCCGCTCGGGATCAATGTCGAACAGGCTGACAACGCAATCGGTCACGTCCGGTTCAGACAGGATATCTCCCAGGATGTTCTGGGCGAAGACTGTACTGCCCGCACCGATGAGGCAAATTTTCGTCATTCCACACTTCAGCTGCAAAATTCGTTGTCGGCTTGGGAGTTGAGATTATCCTTTCAAACTGGAGTTTCCTCCTGCTATTGACCACAGAACTCCTGAATCCGCGCAAAAATGGGACTGGATATGCGATGCTACCCAATCGCAGTTCACGGCACGAGAAAGCCTTTAGCGTGTCCGGCGACACGTTTCTGATCGAGCGCCACATCGCCAACACGATGAGCACTGCGCACTGGCACGATCACATTGAGCTGAACCTCCTGCTGGAAGGCAGGATGACTTACCTGTTCAATGGTCGGCAGGAGCAAGTCGAAGCTGGAAAACTGGCGCTATTTTGGGCGGCGATCCCGCACCGGACAATCGATGTCACGCAAAATACACCGCTGGTCTGCGTCTACCTGCCGCTCGTGGATTTTCTGAGCTTGCCCATTGATCGCGGCGTCAGGCAGGATGTCATGCAAGGCAGGTTGCTCACCGACCCGAGACCACGCTCCATTGATGCCGCACTGGCGTCACATTGGGCGCAGGATTGGCAAAGGGCCAATGTTACACGCCGCCGGCTCATAGCCGATGAGGTGCGGTTACGCGTCAGACGCCTCATTCTCGATACTTTGGAGACACCGGAAATCGAACATCACGCGATGATTACAGCCGTCAATCGCGGAGCTGTACGGCGTGCGGAAGCTCTGACCGAACTCATCAGCACTCACCATTCCAAATCTCTGCAATTGGCCGAGCTTTCCCGCCTCTCTGGCATTCATCCCAGCACAGCCAACAGGACGTTTCGTCAGGTTCTGGGCATGTCGGTCAACGAGTATCTGGTGCGCTATCGACTGGCCCAGGCCATGCAGCACCTTGCTGACACCAACGATCCGATCCTGCAAATTGCGTACGGATGCGGCTTTGGCTCAAGCAGTCGCTTCTACGACCTTTTCAAGGAACGCACCGGAATGACGCCCAAGGCGTTTCGCGCCAGAGCCAGCACGTATCCGCCGGGATCCTCCACCGACGCGACACGGAACTAGCTTTCAATCGTCATCATCGTCACCGCCTTCACTATCATCCATCTGTGTGTCTTCGGGGCGAAGTTTCGCCGCCATTGTTTCGTCGCCTGCGAACATGCCGGTCTGCAAGTTGCCGAGCATTAACCCGCCAGCCACCCCCATTGCCGTCTTCGCAGCGCCTGCAAGAAAGCCTCCTCTCGCCCCCTGTGGCGCACCCTGCGGAGGCTGAGAGCCGTGCGCTCTTTCGACACGAGCGGCCATGTGATGATATACGGCTCCTTCTCCAAGGCGATCGCACCCGGTCTTCGCCCTGGCTGGGTGGACGTGGGACGGTGGGGTGGCTGACTGATCGGTATGAAAGAGTCGACCAGCGGCAGTCAGACGACGATCGTCGAGCGTACGCTTGCAGATCTTCTGACCTTGCCGGGTATCGAGTCCGGTTATCGTCAGTTGCGTGCCACGATGGCGGTACGGGTCGATGAGGCGCGCGGTTTGATCGCCGAGCATTTCCCGGACGGAACACGGGTTACCGATCCACAGAGCGGCTTCATACTATGGGGTCGAGCTGCCAGCTGGCATCGATTCACTGGCACTGTTCCACGCATGCCTCGCCGAGGACATCGTCGTAGCCCCCGGTAATATGTTCAGCACGACCAATCATTTTTGCCATTGTGTACGGATCGGACTTGGCGGAGGCGGTATGAGAGCCGGCGCCGCGTCCTGTGGCGCGTGGGCGAACAGGCGAAAGCCATGCTGCTCAAGGTGAACAACTGAACGGCGGCTCCTTTCACCGGGCGAATCCGAGACGACCCCTCTCATGAGACAATCCCTGCTTTTCGCGAGCGCAGAAAAGCGGTTGCCGGGAACTTCAACGAAAGATCGTCCGCAAGATTCGGGCCTTGCAAGGAAAACAGCAGCAACAGACAGTGGAGCCAAATTCACCACGCCTGGTATACGGCAAGCCGTAGCGACAAGCAGAGCCATTTGGCGGGGCCCATCATGTTTGGTTAAAGATTACTCAAATTGCCACGAAAGCCCCCTGCTCCGAACGGGCTTATGAAACCGACTGCCACATATGGCTCTGAAGCTGGAACGTCCCTCTCAAGAACTTCTCGAACAGCACGTGGTCAATAGTTCCCCGTCCAGACCTCGCTTAGCAGCTTTCGGCCCGACCGGCTGACCGGCAGTATCGTATCGTCATCGACGCGAACGCCACACCGGCAGCCTCGCACCGACGCTTTTTCGACGAGCTGGCGCGACACCCAATGCGAGCGATGGACACGCACGCCAGCCTCTTCGCCGAGTGCTGCAATCGCGGCTGCGAGATTCATCAGGATCAAGGTCTCGCCACGATCGGTCCGTACCCGCACGTAGTGGTCCTCGGCGCTCAGGGCGAGGATGGCAGCGTTACGGATCCTGACTGGAAGCTTCGTGCGCAACGTCTGGTCGGAACTCGAACGCTGCTGCGCCTTGCATGTGGCGCCCTGCGTGCGGGATTGCCGGAGCAAGTTCCAGCCGAGGCTTCCAATCACGAGGTTGGACAGCAGCACCTGGGTGGTCAGTTCGGGATAGGTGACGTGTGAAAGCGCCTGAGGCGCCGATAGGCGCAAGGTTTCGAGAACGATCCAGCCGCCAGCCGGAGCCGTGATGGCGCCAATCGTGAGCATCGCCCAAAAAGGCAACGCGCCGCCGAACCAAAATCGCTGAACGATTTCCGAGAGCGCAAAGACGACAGCGTAGACGGCAATGGCTACTCCGACGAAATGCAACAGGCGGAGCGGAAGCGTCATGCTGACATAAGTGCCGAACGCCCCCGTTACGGCGAGCGTCGCTGCGACGACGAGAGGGAGCAAGATGGCGGCTGGTTGACGCCACTGGATGGGCGCAGTCGCCGAGAGGACGCCGGAAATGGTCACTGGCGAATAAGCCCTACCGTTCGCGAAATCGGGCTCGACCTGCTTGTCCACCCTTCCTAGCAGGATAGCGGCTCACGGGAGGTGCATCAATGACATTCACGATTTACAAGCGGCTTCGCTTGGCCGCCTTGCTGTTCTTTGGCACACCGACGGTGATCGGTCTGAGCTCCGCTGCGGCGAGAGCAGCCGAGGCTGGGTGGCAGCCCTACGAAGTCCCGCCTTCCATCACAAACCCCGAGAAGATCGCTGTCGCTCTATACTACCCGACGCAGGAGCCCATGCGGCCAGTCGTGGTGGGATCGTTCACGGTCCACGCGACCTTCATGGCCGTTCCGGAGGCAAAGACAAAAGGCCTCATTGTGATCAGCCATGGGACCGGCGGTTCGGAATTCGGCCAAAGCAACCTGGTCGAGGCCCTCGCGCGGGACGGCTATCTGGTTGCGGCGCTGCGTCACCCGGGCGACAACTACCAAGACAGCTCGCTGTGGCAAAAGCCGCTGGGCACCTACTTCACGGAACGGCCACGCCAGGTCTCGCGCCTCATCGACGCGCTGCTTGCGGATCCTGAATGGAAAGACCGCATCGCGAAGGATGCAAAGGGTCCGCGGATCGGTGCCGCAGGGCACTCGGCAGGCGGCTACACCGCAATTGCCCTGGCAGGAGGGCGGGTCGACCTGTCGCGGTTCGCCGTGCACTGCGCAAAGGACGCCGCGGAAGACCCGATCTCTTGCGGCATGATCCGGGACATTCACCAAATGCAGGCGCCGCTCGCGCTTGAGTCGACCGCCGATCCGCGTGTCCGCGCGATCGTCGCCATGGCGCCCGTCGGCGTCATGTTCACGGAGCAATCCCTGAGGGCCATCACCGTGCCGGCCCTGATCTACGCGGCGGAAAAAGACCGCTGGCTACCGCCGCGCTTTCACGCCGCATGGATCGGGCAGAATGTTCCCGGAGCTCAATATCGTGTGATTGCCAATGCCTGGCACTTCGCCTTCATGAACCCTGCCAGCGCGCCGATCCCGACATTGGATGGCGACATCAGCGCTGACCCGCCCGGCTTTGATCGTATGGAGGTTCTGAAGCAGCTCGGCGAAGAGATCCCGGCATTCTTCGATCGAGCGCTCACGCTGGCACCGAATGCAAACACCAGTGAGGTGGGGAAGGGGATACGAAACTAGGACTTCAAAGGGCCAGGAAAATCAAAAATGGAAATCTGTCACCGTTGGTGGAGCTGAGGGGGGACACCGATCAGGGTGAAACACCCGCACAACAGCAAAGAAAACAGGTTCGACGGTGCTGGACGACAGCCGAGAAGGTGCGCCTCGTCGAAGAGGCTATGCATCCCGGCATGTCGGTTTCCTATATGGCGCGCCGGGCCGGCATTGCGCCCAGCCAGCTCTTTGCCTGGAAGCGCCGTATGCTCGAAGGCGGTGCGACCGCCGTTCAGGCCGATGATGATGTGGTTGGCGCGAGCCGTGCGCTCGAACTCGAGAAACGCGTACGCGATCTGGAGCACGTGCTGGGCAAGAAGACCATGGAGGTTGAGATCCTTAAGGACGCGCTCGATCTTACCGCCTCCAAAAAGCCAGCGTTGCGGCTCGCCTCGTTCGATCAGGACGGTTCGCTGTGCCCGCTCCAACCTCGTCGGGCGGGCGAAGCCCTCTCTCGAGAGCCCGGTGACCCGCAAGCCGTACACCAAGGCTGAAGATGTGGTCGTACTGCCCGTGATCCGCAGGCTGGTCGATTAGCGGCCGACCTATGGCCATTGCCGCATCGCGGCTCTGCTCAACCGCGAGCGGCGCGCCCAGGGCCTGCCGCCCATCGACGCCAAGCGGGCAGGTCAACGCTCTCGTGCTGACGCGCCATACCGCCTATCGTCCGGCCGGAACCCGTGACGGTGCCGTCATTGCCCTGCGCTCCAACATCCGCTGGTGCTCGGACCACCTCGAGCTCAAATGCCGCAACGGTGACATCGTCCACGTGCTGTTCGTCATCGATGCCTGCGACTGCGAGATTATCGCCTGGTCGGCCGTCACCCGTGCCAGTGTCTCGGGCGAGATGGTGCGCGATCTGATGGTCAAGGCCGTCGAACGGCGCTTCGTGGCGCCACGACACCGCATGCCGTCGAATGGCTGTCCGACAACGGTGGTGGCCCAGGGACCGCGCCTAGCCTTCCTCCTGTCCGCGCGCCGCAGAGCGGCGGCATCTCCGGAGCCTTCGTCAAGCCCCTGAAGCGTGACTACGCTCGAGACGTCATCCTGCCCGATGCCGAAACCGTCATGGCTTTGCTGCCGAGATGGATCAACGACCGCAATGAAATCCACCCGCACTCCGGCTTACGCTTCCTCTCGCCACGCGAGTTCAGAGCCAAAGCCGCTGGTGCTCAATGCAACCCGCCGCCTGTCCGGTCAAACAGGGTGCACTCCAGCAAATTATCCACGAGTTCTCCATATAACCTACACACACTGTGCATATGTAAGTATTTTCCGCCGATTGGTATAATTTTAGGATGGGTTGGCGTGGCTCGGCGAGTTATTACTTATCTCCGGTTTAATTGCCATTATTTGTTTCCATGGACTGTCATTCTTTAGGCGCGCCGATAATTGATCTCGAAGGAACGGAAATGATTAGATCCCTCGCCTGCTGCGGTTTCCTAGCCTTTTTACTTTCCATCAGCGGGAGCCCCGTTCGAGCTGAAGGCGCACCTGACGTGACCGTGGAATATGTGTCGATGGCCGATGCCGTCACGGTCGAAGCGGATGGACGGTCCGTGATGGAATGGGAGATGACACGGCGGCTTTTGGATGCCAGCGGCCGGGACGACTTTGCGAAAAAGACCTTCAGCTTCAACGACAAGCTGGCTTCCGTCGATATCCTGGAGGCGGAGACCATCAAGGCTGACGGCCGGCGCATCAAAATTCAGCCCGATCAGATACGGTTGCAGGAAGACCCCGCGGCGGTTGGTTCGCCGGTGTTCAGCACCAGCAAACTGAAAACCATCATCTTTCCCGACATCGAGGTCGGCGACAACATCCGCTATCGGGTGCGCAAGACCATCAGGGTGCCGGACTTCCCAGGTCAGTTCAGTTATGAGGACAACTTTAGTCCGGTGGAGCGCGTTCTGTCGTTCAAACTGGTTGTGAAAGCGCCAGCCTCGCTCAATCTACGTACCGATGTCAAAGGATTTGAGGAAGTCCGTGGCATCGGTCCGAGCGGTGAACAGATTTGGAACTGGACATTCACTCAGCCAGAAACGCGACCCATCGACGATGGAAAGGTCGATATGTTCTTGGCCGAGCCACACGTGGCCATCACCAGCTTCCAAAACTGGAAAGCGATTGCCGCCGCCTACGATGAGCGCGCCAAGGACAAGGTTGTCGTTACGCCGGAAATCCAAGCATTGGCAGACGAATTGACTAAGGGTGTCAGCGACCGGCATGAGCAGACTAGGAGGCTCTACGACTGGGTTCGCGGCAATATACGCTATGTGGCTCTTTACCTAGCCAATGGCGGATATGTTCCGCATGCTGCGGCTGATATCCTGAAGAACCGTTACGGTGACTGCAAGGACCATGTGGTCCTTCTGGAAGCACTCCTGCGCGCAAAAGGCATCGAGAGCAATGGAGCCCTGATTTCATCCGCTGCCGACTTTGATCTCGGCCCGGTGGCGAGCCCAAGCGTTTTCAACCACGTGATTACTTATGTGCCGGAATTCGATCTTTATCTTGATGCGACGCAGCAATATTTGCCGTTCGGCCAACTTGGTTATTGGGTCTCAGGCAAGCCGGTCCTGCATGTCGGCGTAAATGGGAAAGTCGAGCGGACACCTTCGCTGACGGCAGAATCCAATAAGCGCAAGACTTCCATGCAGTTGGAGTTCGCCCTGGACGGCTCAATGCATGGCCAGATCGAGGAAATATCCTCCGGCGCAATCGCGCTTTACCGTCGCAACGTTGTTGCCGGGGTTGATCCCTTGCAACGCAAGGACGCAATCAAAATCCTGTTTCAACAGGCCGGCCTGAACGGCAAGGGCAGTTACGAGGCAGATGACCCAGCTAACAACAATGCTGACTACCGCACCAAGATCGACTTCGAAGCTGATCAGACAGGACTTGATCTGACGCGTCCGGAAGCGATTTCCATCGAGTTGCCGTTCCAGCTTGCCTATGCCATTTCTGACCTGACTAGTTTCGTCAACAATCGGCCGGAGCCTTTGTTCTCGGACGCCTGCGAGGCCTTGGATCTTGGCGATGACTACTCCATTACGCTTCCCAAAGGGGTTGGTGTTCAAGCACTCCCGAAACCAAGGTCCATCTTGGAAGGTCCCATCCGCTATGAGTCGAACTATGCCGTAGAGGGCCAAACAATTCGGGTTCATCGCCAGTACACCATGACGCTCGATCGCGGCTATTGCACACCTCAGGAAATGGCTGATCTCAAGAAAACCGCCACCGTAGTGCGCCGAGATGTCCAATCCAAAATCGTGCTCACGCCAATTTCAAATTGACGATCTAAATTGGACGGTCCTGCCAGAGGGAAAGAAGTAAAAAAGTCCTGCCTTGCCGGCTACCGTTGTTCAGTGGTGCTTCCCGTGATCATCAGAGGTGGGGAGTTTCAAGTGACCATTACCCCGTGGATATTTTGACCGACCCACGGGGCATTGTCGATCGCTGCCGTCTTTACATCCGCATAGTCCGAATGGGTACTAAAAAAGCAGTCAACGAGCCTCGTGTTTGTCGATTGTGCCGTCTGCGTTGAGATCGGAGATTGTTGTTTAAGTTCACCATCGGCTGAGGCACATAACTCAGCGGCGCGCCGACATCGGAGCGGGTTCACTGCCAATCCACCTTCGAATGGACATGCCCACGATATCAGAGGCAGTCTTTGCAACCTGGACTGCGATCGTCGCGGGCGCCGCAGGAACGCAGCTCGCGAAGGATCCAAGGGCTAAAGCTGTTGCTGCGGGCATCGCGGGGTCAGGAACAGTCGGACAAAATAGGTTCTGCCGATAATTGTTCCTTTGGCGAAAGAGACGTGATGATATTCGACATTTTCGGTGTATTAATTGCGTCTCTCTTGGTTTTCCCTATCGCCGGAGCACGTGATGTTTTCCCAATAGTATTTAACGCGGTCTTATGCGTGGCTTTGGGAGTGCTTTTCGGAATGGTTGTCACCGCATGGGTGGGGAGCTACTTTGAATTATATGGCCCCACCCATCTTTTCTCTTTGGCTCTTTCAGAAGAAATCAGTCGCTTCCTGGGGGTTTATCTTCTCTTCAAGACATTCCCCGAAAATCGGGAGAGTTTCTTCAGACGGCTTATCGCATTTGGACTCTGCTTTGGCCTGCTTGAGTACTGCTTCAAGCTATGGACGCTTTACGATGTCAATTATCCATGTGCCCTGGCCGAAATCACATCCGATTGCATCAGAACGCAGGCGTATACCAATTTAGTGCTTGTTAGCAGTGTGTTTCTCCACGTAGTTTTGAGTGCGGGTTATGTGGATTTCTACAAACACTCCACCAAGGGGTGGGCACTGTTTCTTGTTCTTTGCACCGCAAGCATTCACGGATCTTTAAACACTCTTTCGGCCGACACCGCTGGCGGCGCATTTCCCATCCGGCACTTCCCAACATTCCAGATCTTATTCATTTGCTTCTACATCGTGCTGATTGTTCTTATCTGGCGCAGAGAGATATCGCGTTAAGAATTAGCGCCTCCAGTCTCGTCCCATCACGATCCTGCAATGCGCCGGTAGTGGTGCGAAGGATGACCCATACACGCCTGTATGATGCCGGTGATGCCACCCACGCAGCGCGCGCCACGCACGAGCATCATCCCTGGTTTGAAGGGAAGGGTTACAACACAGACAAGCAAGTACGAAACTCTACCCGCAAGCGAACCTGCGAGCCTGGGCACAACCCCCTTTTCGCGTTTTTTTATCTTTGTCCCGAATTTGACAATAGCCTCATCTCGACTGCGCCTGTATTGGTACACCAGACCCAGCCGCTCCGATGGTATCGTTTCGTAGGCGACGGCATGCGGCGTCCAACCCGTCATCGCGCCCAGACTTTTGGCCTCCAACCAGAGTACGCCATCCTCGCCACCCGACAGACCGAGTGCGTTGTCAAAGCGCAGCATTGTCCGTCGAAAAAACGACAGATTGCCCATCCAGCTTCCAGTCCCAATTTGTATTTGATCAGCTCTCTTTCTGTTCCGCAGGCGCGTAGCCTTGGCTTCTCCTTTTTTGTTCAAGCCGTGGATGCCCGACCAGATCAGTTTTTGCCAAAGGGATGCGTCCGGAGCGTGAGGCGCGATACGGACAGGGGAGCCGACGATGTCGAGGTTTGAGGCATCTCTTTCCGCAAGAAGTTGGATCAGCCAGGCCGGATCAACGACCTCATCATCGTCCGCAAATGTCAGCAGGTGGTCACCGGCTTCCAGCGCACAATCCAAGACACGATTACGCGCAAAAGCAATGCCGAGCCGTGGCTCCAGTTCATATTGTATGGACGATTGCGGCAGTCGTTCGCGAAAACTTTCCATGGTTTCCCGCAAAGTGGGCGTGTCATTGTTTTCGACAATGACGAAACGCAGGTGAACACCTCCAGGTATGCGCATGGTTGCGTACGAACTTAGGAGGTTTTCCAGCATCAGCGGGCGGCCGCGGGTAACCGTCCCAATACAAATGCTGCGCTTCACCATCGATCCTGTGGCAACTCGATCGGACATGGTCAGCCGGTGAGCGACTTGCGGAGAACATTCACCCACCCATCCGCGCCATGCACTGCCCTGCGCGGCAGGAGCAGTATGTCGTCCCGAGACCGCGCCCTGCCGCGAAAGGCGGTTGTAGCGCTCGAATAGCCAGCTTCCGCAACCATATCCCTGATTGCCGTGGAAACATCGCCATAAGGATAAGAAAAGCTGCTTACGGCGCTGCCGAGCATGTCCTCCAAATCGGAGCGTGACTCTGCAATTTGACGCCATGCTTCGGCCCTGCCAATTGCGCCAAGGCGCGGATGGTCCAGCGTGTGGGAGCCGACCTCATGTCCGAGGCTATTCCATTCCAGGATTTCCTGTTTGGACATACAGGCCGAATAGGGGACGCCTATCGCAGCATCCCATTTGTTGAATCCACCAATTTGCCGACTGACGAGGTAAGTCGTCGCTGTAAAACCGAGCGTTTCAAGTATCGGAAGCGCATGGGTATGGACGTTTCGG
The DNA here is from genome assembly GCF_042739655.1 of Mesorhizobium sp. NPDC059025. NCBI lineage: Bacteria > Pseudomonadati > Pseudomonadota > Alphaproteobacteria > Hyphomicrobiales > Phyllobacteriaceae > Mesorhizobium > Mesorhizobium sp. NPDC059025. The sequence continues at coordinate 361,131 of NZ_JBHYIM010000007.1, forward strand.
AAGCCGTCATCGAAGGTGATCCCAAATACCCTGCCGGACATGTCACCCTTCAGATATGGCAACAGGTCACGGATCGATAAACCGCCCCACCCCGCGCGTTTCAGCCACGTCATCTGGCGCAGGAAATCGGCAGGTTTCACCGTCAAGGAACGGATCGGGCTGCCGCAATCGACGACCACGTCAACTTGATGGTACGCTAATATTGGTATCGGCATGGTATGTGGCTTGAGTTCGATATCACCAAACGCCACACTGATGCACGGGATTGATGGAGTCTCCGCACAGACAAGATGCAGAGATCGCAAAGTGGGGAATCCGGACCACAGGCATTGCACCGTTGCGATCATCCGCCGGTTCCCATACAAAGATTGATCCGTTCAATCGCCTGGGATTCGCGCACCCTTGCGCAAAGCCTTGAAAGGGCACCAGGGTCATCGTCACTGGGACGGGGTCATGGCCTCAACCGCACCGCACGCTGTTATGGCGGAAATTGAGCAACAGCCTGTAAGGGCTTTCCCACACGCTCACATTGGCGGACATAGATTGACGGAGTTTCCATGAAATCCGCCTCAGGACTCAATCGCCATCTGATGATTTGGATGGCAGCGATCACGGGTATCGCGCTCGCGGCAATGATTGTCGGGATGTTCCTGTTCTACGCTCTGATTGAGCATATCGATCCAGCGTTCTGGTGGAACGATTGGAACTCATATTGGCCACAGCCACTCGAATGGATGGCCTTTGTTTCACTGTGGATGTTGGGTATTGGCGGTGCAATTGTCGCCGCAGCCTACTTCACACGTCGGCTTATTCGTCCTCTCGAAGCCGTTGGCTCGGCTGCACAGCGTATTGCAAGCGGAGATCTGACCGCCCGCGCGGCTCCTCAAGGCGCGATGTTCGACGAAACGCGTCAGCTTGTTGACGATTTTAACGCGATGGCCGACCAGTTGAGGCGAGCAGAGATGGCAATGCGAGACTGGAATCTCGCAATCGCACATGAACTGAGAACGCCGCTGGCGATCTTGCGCGGCCGGCTTCAGGGCATTGTCGACGGCGTCTTCACAGCGGAAACGGTGTCATTTCGTGGACTGGTTGCCCAGGTTGATAGTCTTACCCGCATTGTTGAGGACCTCAATATCTTCACACTCGCGCAAAGCGGCAGGCTTGAACTCCAACTTGAAACCATCGATCTGGCCGAGGAGGTTATCACGGTGGTATCGGTGGTTGCTCCGGAACTCAAGAAAGCCGGCATAGATGTCCTTTTTGATTTGGGTAGCGGCGCGCAAGTCGTGGCCGACAGTGCGCGGATAAGGCAGGCAATTCTTGCTATCCTTGACAATGCGCGAAAATATGCAGCCCCAGGCACTCTCCGCATCGAAGCGCATGCAACGCATGAGCGGGGAATCTTACGTTTCTGCGACGATGGGCCCGGTCTCCCCTGCGGTCGTGAACATTTGGTGTTTGAGCCCTTTTGGCGCGCCGATGAGTGGCGGCTGCACTCAAATGGCGGCAGTGGCCTTGGTTTGGCCGTTGTGCAGGCCATTGCACGCGCGCATGGCGGCGCCACCCTCGCCCGTGCTGCGACGCCTCGAGGTGCAATCTTCGAAATTTGCTTACCGTATACAGAAGCGACTGGCGTCTAGCACGACGAACCATCAAGCCTTTCGCCACTTGGATCCGCCGATGCCTTTCCCCGGCCCCGAAGCTGGTCGATAACTCCAACCCTAATGATCGGCAAGCCTGTAGCCGACCCCACGGACACCACACAGGAGTCCGTGGGCCTCAACAGCTGCAAGTTTACGTCGCAGATTGCTGATATGGCTGTCGACGGTCCGCTCGAGCGCCCTGCCTTCCGGCAAACAAGCATCGATGAGTTCTGAACGCTCGAACACGCGGTTGGGTGAACCCGCCATATAGGCCAGCAATCGAAATTCGGAGCGGGTCAGTGCCAGGACCGTTGCGCCCGCAGGTTTTTCGATGGAGGCAACATGCGCGCCAAGATCCACCGTCAGCGGACCCACACGCAGCGTTTGCTTTGCATAACGACCGCTTGATCGACGCAGAACCGCTCTGGCTCGGGCGACGACCTCCAGAGGATTGAAAGGTTTGATGACATAGTCATCCGCGCCGATCCTCAAAGCCAACAGCTTGTCAAGATCTTGTGCCATCGCAGTTACCATGATCACAGGTGTGTCGCCGCGGCGACGAACGGCAGCCAGTACATCGTACCCGTCCCGACCGGGAAGGGTAACATCGAGAACAATGAGATCGGGCTTCAGACGTTGATGATGAGCCAGAGCTATTGTTCCGTCATTCGCACTGACGGTGCGAAACCCTTCTCTGATGAAATAAGCTTCGAGTATTTCGATGATTTCCGGCTCATCGTCCACAATTAAGATCAGCGCATTGTCCATGACATTCTTCGGAGCTCGAGACACGTCCTTGAGCCGATAAGGAGGAGCTGTCGCCGTCGAGGTCAACCATGGATTAGCAACCTCGACGAGACCTCCGCGCATCCTCCACGGAGGCTCAACTCAAGCAATGAGATTAACCCTGAAAGGGTCAAAATGCCTGTGTGGCGCGCTTCACGCTCATCGGCATTATGATCGCGACCTTCGGCATGTTGTTCACGGTTCTGGTCAAAAAAATTTACCGCACAGCATTCGGCTGCGACACGGTCCGGTCTTGAACGTTACCTGTCCGACGGGTTTCCCGCAGGGAGGATATTTGCTGAGAAGATGGGAACCATCCGATCGAGCAGATCGCCGCGGCGAAAAGGACCCGGAGAAAGATGCCGGATTGAAAACATCATGACCGAGATTGCGGGCAGCGTCCGCAGCTACAAGTGGCTCTCATCGACCAACGCGTCAGTTGAATAACGACCGCAAGCCATTGCGGTCTCTCAATGAGGCGCGGCTTTCAATCGTTGGCAATGTGACTGAGACCACATTTCGCGATTTCCCGACGCCAAAAGCACGAGCGATCATTCGGCGGCAGCTTTTTCGGGGGACACAAGATTTTCGATGCCAGAAAGCAAGTCTTCTTCCGCCAACTGATCAAAGCTTAAATTCGCGGAATTGCCCATGTCGAAGTCGACAGAATCAGACGATGAAGCCGCCGCCTCGGGCTCATCTACTTCTACCTGACTTTGCAACGAATGTATCAACCCCTCCAGCAGATCACCGGGGGAGAGTTTTCTTTCTGCGATCTCTCGCCATACGCTCCTCCAGATATATAAGTATCTATATCCCTCATAAACTTAACCATAGTTAAGACAAAAGGCCGATGAATATACATGGGTATACCAATTTACCCAAACGTCAAAATAGTATACCCCAGTTACATATAAGCACCGGGATGTCGCGGTTCCGTTGATAGATTGTTGGAGTTCTGTGGAGCGACTGGCGGCGACGTCGATGCACCAATGGCTCAGAGCCCTGCACCGCGAGCGTTTATTGGGTAAATGTAGACCGAACTGGTCGCGGTCATCATCAGGATATTCCGCTCAGCGCCGCCAAACGCCAAATTCGCGGCCCGCTCGGGCAGATTGACACGACCAATCAAGGTTCCGTCGGGAAGATAGCAGCGGACCCCCTCTTCTGCAGCCATCCATAGCCGGCCTTCGCTATCGACGCGAAGCCCATCGAATCGTCCACTGGAATCGGCAAGGACCTCGCCCCCCGAAAGAATCCAGTCGGTACCGATGCCAAAACGACGCACATGATCGGGACCGTCCGGCCGTTCCGTGCTGCCAGTATCGATAACATAAAGGGCGGTCTCGTCCGGCGAGAAAGCGAGCCCGTTTGGCATCACGAAATCAGTTGTCATCTGCTGGACAATACCGGTCGCCGGATCGTACCGGTAAACATGACAGCCGTCGACATCCACGCCCACGCTGCGGTTTTGCGCCCGGCCGTAGGTTGGATCCGTAAACCAGATTGCGCCATCCGATGCCACGACAACGTCATTCGGAGAATTAAAGCACCTGCCGTCTATCCGATCGATGAGCGGCGTGATCGTACCGTTCGGCTCAGTTCGCACGAGCCGGTGTAGAGCCTGTTCACAGGTGATCAACCGGCCTTCCCGATCAACAGTGTTGCCGTTGGGACTATTCGCAGGCTGACGAAATACTGACACACGCCCTTTCGCCAGGTCCCAGGCAAGCATCCGATTGCCCGGGATATCCGACCAAACCAGAAGGCCGGATCGGGCGAGCCAGGCTGGCCCCTCGGTCCATTCGCTTCCCGTCCAGATCCGTTCAATGCGCGCATCAGGGGTAACGCAGGAGGCAAAGCGCCGATCGATGATATCGAATGCGGGCCCGGTTAACGGCTCGCGGACTGTTTTTACCAATTCGTCACCGATCCGTCTCTGCGCCGCAAATGGGGCGGCTCCCAGAATTTGAAACTCTCCCTCTCGATCAAATCCTCATTCACCTCGATACCAAGGCCGGGCACATCCGTGACTGGGTAGTGAGCGTTCTCGATCCGCGGCTGCACCGGAAAGATATCATCGCTGTCGGAACCGAGTTGTTCAACCGCTGAACTTCGGGTTTCCAGCCACGCAAAATTCGGCACAGCGGCGGCAAAGTGCACCGTCGCAGCGGTACAGATCGGACCAAGCGGATTGTGAGGCATCATGTCGACATAGTGCGCTTCGCTCCAACCGGCCACCTTCAACGCCTCGGTCAGTCCGCCAACATTGCAGATGTCGATACGGTTGAATTGATGGATATCGCGTTCGATGTAGGGCAGGAACTGCCATTTGCTGGAAAACTCCTCACCGATCGCGAACGGCACGTCGGTGAGTCTGCGAAGGGCTTCGTAGGCCGATGGCGATTCATCGCGGATGGGTTCTTCCAGAAAATCGAGCGTACCGGATGACATTTTCTGGCAAAAGCTTGCCGCCTCAGCGACTGAAAGACGGTGATGAAGGTCGATGCCCAGCACAACGTCATCCCCCAGCGCTTCGCGGGCCTTGACGCACCATCTCGCAGTCGTTGCGATGTGCTCGCGCGGTTCATAAGGCGTGCCGCCTTCGTGCTCCGACGGCGAAAGCCGCAGCGCGGTCCAGCCGGCGTCCATCAGGACCCTTGCCTGCTCGATCATCGCATCGCCCGGCTTGGCCGATGTCGTTGCAAAAGTTGGAATCCTGTCGCGCTGCTTGCCGCCCAAAAGTTGATAGACCGGTACACCAAGGGCCTTGCCCTTGATGTCATGCAAAGCAATGTCGATCGCCGAGATCGCCGCCTGCAGCACGCGGCCACCCTCAAAGTACTGGCTCCGATACATCTCCTGCCAAAGGGCGCCGATCCGCAGCGGATCTCTGCCGATGAGGAATTCCCGATAGTGCTCGATCGCACCGATCACAGCTTTTTCGCGGCCGGAGAGCCCGCTCTCTCCCCATCCGAAGAGACCCTCGTCTGTCTCCACTTTGACAATAAGCTGATTGCGAGGTTCGACCCAGACCGGATAGGGACGAATGGCGGTAATCTTCATGCGTTTTGTTCCTTTCTTGGAACTGGTTGCCGCAGAGCAGCGCTGTGTGTGACTATTCGGGAATGGGATAGAGCAGGGAAGACATCCCGTTATCGGCAACGAGAGTGGCACCGGTGATACCAACCGCCGCGTCCGAAAGCAGGAAGGCGACACATTTGCCGACGTCGACCGGATCGTTGTAGCGCCTCGTGGCATGCCAGCCGGCATAGATGTCAGCCAGCTCGGGGTTGGCCTTGACCTCCAGGGCAATCGCTTCGGTATGCGTAAGGCCGGGACAGACGGCATTGACGCGAATGTTGTAGCGTCCCAGACTCCAGGCCATGGCGCGCGTCATGGCAGCCATCCCCCCTTTGGTGGCCGCATACATTTCAAAACCGGGCACGCTGGCAAATGCGTGGTTTGAGGCGATGTTGAGGATGACGCCACTCCTGCCCTTCTGCATCAAGCGGCCCGCGTGCTGAGCGCATAGCAGCGATCCGCGCAGATTGACGCTCCAGAGCAACTCAATTTTCTCAAGCGGAAAATCGAGGAAATCACCGGTGATCGTTAGGCCGGCATTGTTCACCAGTCCGTCGAGCCTGCCGTACCGGTCATCGACTGACGCAAAGAGCCGGGCAATGCTCTCCGGGTCCGAAACATCGGTTTCGACAAAATCCGTCTCGTAGCCGAGTGCAGCTACCTTTTCGGCCGATGCAGTATTTTTCTCAGCAACGACGATGCGAGCACCAAACACGCCAACCGCCTCGACGATGCCAAGACCAATGCCTGCGCCACCTCCCGTGACGATCACTACGCGCTCAGAAAGCGGCATGGACGACTTCCTTTTTAGCCACGGGTTACCCTTTCACGGCACCGGCCGAGATGCTGTTCACGATCTGACGCTGGAGGACAAAAAACAGAATCAGCATAGGCAGCGATCCCAGAACCGATGCTGGAAACAGCTTGGTTGGATCAATGTTATGTGTGCCCAAAAACCTGAAGACGGCAACGGTGATGGTGAACTTGCTTTCATCGGTGAGCAGCAGAAGCGGGTACACCAGATCGTTCCACACACTCAAAGTAACGAACAGCGCGATCGTGCCGGTAATGGGACGCAGAAGTGGCAGAATGACGTGCCAATATACCTGTATGGCGTTGCAGCCGTCGATGACGGCAGCATCTTCCAACTCTTGCGGAATGGATTTGAGAAAGCTCGTGTAGAAGAACACGCCCAGAGGCAGATTGAGTGCCGTGTAGGCAATGATAACACCGACATAGGTATTCAGCAGATGGAGGTCCCGCAGGAGGATATAGAGCGGCGTAATGCCGATGAAGAGCGGAATGGTCAAACCCAGCGTCAGGAAGAGGTAGATCAGCGTGGAAAGCAGCCCCCGCAGCCGCGCCAGCGGGTAAGCCGCGAGTGAAGAAAGCAGGGACACCAGGAGCGTCGTGCTCACCGTGATCACGATCGTATTGGCGATACTGCGCCAATAGGGCATAGAGGAGAGAACTCCACGGTAGTTGTCGAGCGTTGGTGCAAGCGGCAAGCCAAGCGGGGTATCCATGATATCTTCGGCCGTTCGTAGCGACATCGCGATCATGTAGAAGATCGGCCAAAAGAAAAACGCCGCAACGGCGAGCGCCAGCGCACCCAGATAGACGGACCGCCATCTTGCTCGCCGTCCTGTCGAGATCAAGGACCGCGCGGTCATATCCGGTTTTCCCAGGCTCGAAAGAAGCGGTTCTGGATGAACGCGATCGCCGCGATCAGCACCAACATCACAACCGAAAATGCACTGGCGAAACCGAACCGATATTCATTGAAGAGAGCCTTGAATACCGCCAGTCCGAGCGTCGTGGACGCGCCATCGGGCCCACCATTGGTGAGAATGAGCGGAAGTTCAAAAGTCTTGAGGCTTCCGATGGTGCTCAGCGTTATGTTGACCGTGAAGGCAGGGGCCAAAAGCGGCAATTCAATGTAAAAAAAACGCGACCATGGCCCGGCGCCGTCGAGAGCGGCGGCTTCCTGGATTTCCTTGGGAATGTTGCCGTAGCCTGCGAGGAAGATCGTTGCCGAATAGCCGGCGAACATCCAGATATTGACGGTTGCAACCGAATAAAGAGCAAATTTGGCATCGCCAAGCCAAACCTGTTGCCACCCTTCCAAGGCCAGCATGCCAAGGATTTCGTTCAAGCCACCGCCAAGGGGCGAATAAATGTATTGCCAAACGAAGCCGGCAACCACCAGCGAGATCATTGAAGGGACGAGCATGACAACACGAACGAGGTCACGTACAGCCGGCACCGAAAAAAGCAACGTGGCCACCGCGAGGCCTAGAAGGTTCTGCAAAACGACAACGACAAAGCTGTAAAACAGTGTTTTCCACAGGATCGCCAGATTGCTGGGGTCCATGGCAATCTGCCGGTAGTTCTCAAGTCCGATATAGTTGACGGCCCCCATCCCGGAATAGTCCGTCAGACTGTAGCGGAGCGCGCTGAGCAGGGGATAGATGCTGAAGACCAGATAGACCGCGAGCGCCGGCAGCGTGAACAGAATAAGCTGGGACTTTGCCTGCATGGCACTCTCCTTTGACAACGTCTTGCCAGCAGCGTGACCGCTATGCGGGACGCGTTCCCCTGATGCGTGCGGAAGCGGGTCGGCGGCCGCGTGTCATTTCGGGACGGCAGCAGAGTCCCAGCGTGCGAGAAGCCGATTCGGGTCCTGCTTGACGTCGGCCAGGAAGGCCATCATCGTATCGCGGCCGACATCGAGCAGCGCTTTCCCCCACAAACCCTCGGGGAAGAAAGTACGCTCGTTCCGATAGGCTTCCAGAAAGGGGCCGGCCAGATCGGGCAACGCCACGGAGCCGTTCTTTAGCGGGCTAAGGCCGGCCTCGGCCTTCAAATAAACGCTGAGGTTTTCATCCCTGGCCCAGAACGCCACCCATTTCCTGGCGGCATCGATCTTCTGAGAATGCCTACTGATCGCCCAGGACGTGGTGATGACATAGGGAGCAACCCCCGAATTACCGTCGAGCGCGGGAAACGGTCCGAAACTGAAATTCAGCTTTTTCGCATTCGTCTGGAATGGAATGATATTCCATCCGCCCTGCAGCAGGAACGCAACACGGCCCGCCTGAAATTCGCTCAGCGCCAAGCTCCAAGCGTCAACACCCAGATTGATCTTTGGGTTGAAGCAACCCGCGTCCACCAGAACCTTGATCGCTCCGAAACCGCGGTTGAAGTTGGTATCATCAACGAATTTGCGCTTCCCGTCGACAAAGCTTTGGGCATAGCCAGGGTTTTGTTTGCCTCCGTTCTTCAATGCCAGGGCCGTGGCAAATGTCTGCGGCGCCCAGCCATCCTTGGCAGGCATCAGCATTGGTGAGATCCCAGCCTTCTTGAGCTTGCCGCAGGCTTCCGCCATTAGGGCAACGTTTCGAGGGAAAGACTCCACGCCGGCCTTTTTCATCAAGTCCAGATTCCCGAAAATGCCGAGCAAGCTCAGTTCCGTCGGCAGGGAGTACAATTTCCCATCCACTTTCGTATTGGCCAGATAGTCATCCGAAAGAGTGGAAGTCCAAGGCTGGTCGCTCAATTCCAGCAGTTGACCCGCCCTTCCCCACTGACGAGCCAACACCGGATCGACCATGAGGACATCAGGAGCGTTGCCGCCCTGTATGCGTGCCGGCATCACCGTGTCGGTATCCGCACGGGACAGATAGGTCAGTTTGATCTTGATATCAGGATTCTGTTTCTCGAATTTTGCAATCAGCTCGGGGAAGTTTGCGATTTCCACGCCACCGCCCTTCCAGGAACTCACTTCCAGTTCGATGGGGGCTGCACTGGATGCACCGGCATAGGCAACGGCGAGCATTCCTGCCGCAGTCAAGCTGATGGACCACATGCGCATGGTTGGTTCCCCCTATGGCCGATCGCGAAAGCATGCTTCCAAACACCACAATCATTCCTTTTCGCGTCCGGCAGCATCTTATGACTAGCATCACAACACACGATCGTCAAAAGATAATGTATGATTTTTTGATAATGGAGTGCGATATTTTCGCTTTGTGTGAAATCGCAGCTTCCGGTAAACACGGCCGGTGTTGGATTTCGTAGCGCTGGAGATGTGGATGGCGGCTAACCACCCGCAAGAGGAAGAACGAGAACATTTCGATGACGTACAGGGGGCGAGGACCGTCCACGAGCGCATTCGCGAGGCAATGATCGAGGGCATTCTTGCTCCAGGCTCGCGGCTCAAGGTTCAGGATCTCGCCCGTCGTTTCGAGACGAGTTCGAATCCGATCCGCGAAGCCCTCCAGCGCCTTCAAGGCGAAGGGCTAGTCCTGATCAATCACAATCAGGGAGCTTTCGTAAGGACAATCGATGAGCAGTTCGTGCGCAATATCTACGAATTACTGGCGCTCATTGAACCCTATCTCGTTCGCCGCTTCGTCGAATTCGCCCTTCCCGAGGAGATAGAGAAACTCGCTGAGTTGATCGCCAGATTCGAAGAGCATAATTTCGGCGACACTCAGCTTTATCGCCGCCTGGATACGGAGATACATGGCCTGACCTATCAGCGTCATTACAACAAGCAAGCCATCGATCTATGGAAGCAAAAGCGTATTCTGGTGGGATTGCTGGGCCGGCGCTACGCGATTGGCCAGGCGCGACGCAAGGTGATCTTGCAGGAACATCGAATGCTGCTTGAAGCAGTGCGCCAGCAAGATGTCGAGCAGGCTGCGCGTGTTGTAGAGCAGCATGTCAAGGGATCTGCCGTGCATTTTATCGAATTGCTGCGGGCAGATTTGCCGCGGTAGCCGGTGGCGCCCCCCTTGTTTGAACGCAATCCCTCCTATTCGCAAACTTCGCTTTCGCAGGATTGTTCGGCCTCCCTGGCTCGCTCTTGTTCACCTGCCTCCTCTGGTTGAGTTTCTGCAGCACGGGGCTGAGACTCAACAGCCCCGGCCTCATCTGACGGCTGCGGCGCCGAGTCTACAGCATCGGGCGTTGCCTTCGCTGGCTCGGCCTCGTCCTCATAATCGACCTCATCGTTCGGCTTATCCTTTGGCGCCGCCTTAAGCTCTCGGCTGAATTCCACCTCGGCGGCCGATTCCGCTTCTGGATGAGGCCCGACACTTTCATTTGGCTGCATCGGCTCGGCTTGAGTAACATCGCCTTTGTCATCTACGCCCTTTTCTCCTTTTGCCGGTCCGTCATCCGGCACTGTTCCCGCTTCGGGCTTCACAGCTTCGCCCGCATCCCCGGATCCGGACGTTTCGTCCGTCTGCGTTTTCTCCGGCCCGCTTGGTGCAACCTCCCCCGGCTCGGTGCCAATGGTTGCAGGCGCGACAGCATCGTGCCATGCGACGGCTTCGGTGGCAGCACTGCGCAACTCTCGCTGATCTGGGCTGACAGTCACGTCAGAGGATTGAGCCTCGATCCGAGTGAGATCGGCCTCGACAGAAGCAGTTCCATCGACCACCACTGTAATGTCCTGGTCCACATAGACATCAATATCTTGCTGTATCGTCACATCGACGTTGATGTTAACCGCTTCCGGTGGATCGAAACGATCATCGTAATATGCCCAGGGGACGCTCTCGTAGTAGGCGTCGTAATAGCCGTCCCAGTAGCTGTCGACGAAGACAATCTCCGGCTCGAATACCACGAAGTGCTGTCGGTATTCCGGATAATAAACGGGAGTGACAATAGTGTAGCCTCCCACCCAGCCCCTGAACGAAATCAACACAAGGAGGGTTTCTTGGTAAGTTTCGACCGTCACGCCGCGGCGTTGGATAAGGTCGACCTGCGCAACCAGACCATCGACATCATGTGCCAGCCTTTCATTGGCGGCCACACGCTGGCGTAGATTTCTCACTTCTCGATCGAGCCGAGCGACCTGCCCATTGAGAGCATCAACCTGTTTTGGAGTCGCCTTCGACTGATGTTTGTTGCGGGCAAGAGCATATCGTGCCGTGTAGGTTGCCCAATTTGCGGAAACAGCACGCACACCCTCTGCTACCGTTGGATTGCGCAGCGAGACTGAACGGGCAACCGCCTCCAGACGGCCAACCGAGACGGCCAGACGCTCGGTAGCATTCGAAACAGCTCGGGCATTGCGATCCTTAAATGCCTTCTCAAGACCGGCAAGATCACTTGCGGCATGGTTGGCAGCCTCCAAAACAAGCGCATCACCGCGTGCAGGCTTGCCCTGATTTGATTTATAGCCAACCAGCACGGTCGCCAAGGAACGATGCATGTTGCGCAACAAGCCATCGGCATTAAGGGACGTCGCTGGAGCAGCCAAGGCAATCTGCGCCATCGGAAAGGAAACGGCGACCGTCGTACCCAATAGAAGAATTCTGAATACACCAAGCATCGCAAGCTTGCGTACCTTAACCATGAGGTCTCTCTCAGCTGTCGGGTTCAACGAAACGCTACCATAACCTATAGTTTTTACCGAGAACGGGGAAAAACTTTGGCACAATTCAGGCGGATTTCTGATTTCATCAGAGGCTGACAAAATGAATTTTGTTAATACGGCATCGGAACGTGACTATTGTCGCGAGCAACGAAGCATTCTCCACCAATCCTCCATCGTTTTTCGACAATACTTCCAATATGCGTGACTAAGCGTGGAGTGTGCCTGCCTATGGGATCGCGTTGATGTATTTCCTCCAGTTCCTCGCAGGAATGACCGTAACGTTCATCGCCACATTTGGCTGGTTTTATGTGAGCGGAGGATCGCTTCGGCAGGCCTTGGGCTTCGCTGTATTGGCGACCTGGATCATTCAAACAGCATATTTCCTAGCAGTGGTGTTGATGATCCGCAGCTCATCCAAGAGTGAGCCGTGCGTCCAACCTTGCCCGCCATTGGATTCGACGAAAGCAATTGCTCAGCGTGAACGAGTGGTTGTCCCGCAAGGCAGCGGCGAAGGTGCCACGGCAGGCGCTCAAGGTCGAGCGGCGAGTTCGCAAGCTCCAAGAGTATGACAGCCCTTCCGACATGCAGCCTCCTCTGATCGACGGCTCGTAGATGCGAGTTGAAGCAGAGCCCAACCGTATTCAAGCGGCGTCTGCCGTGGATAATCCCCTACCAAGCAGAGGCATTTTGTTCAGCGCTCAACAACTGCATCTGATTGCCTTACGAATCCTCGCAGCTTGGCCGGATTGCCGCGCCATATGGAATTGGGCTCCAACGCCTCTCCCTTCATTACGAAGGAATCAACATCGGCCACCGAACCGTCCCCCATCGTCACTCCGTAGTGTACGAAGGCGGCGGGTCCGATCGTGCAGCCGTTGCCGATACGGATGTAGTCGGACTTGAAAGCGCCCTCCTCCAGCGAATGTGCCTGAATGACACTGCCTTCGTTCAGCGTGACGTCATCGCCGATCTGCACCAGCGAACGCTCGGTCAGGTTAGCGCCGGCATCATAGACGCGGCGGCCGACCTTGACGCCCAGCAAACGTAGGATCATCGGCCGGAACGGCGTGCCGCCGAACAACCGCGCGATCGGCGAATCCGACAGTTTCCAATGGCGTTCGTGATGCCAGAATTTCGGATCATAGATCGTCGTCATCTGCGGCGTGAGCTTGCCAAAGCCGAGGCTTGCCCGCTCAATCAGGATGTAGAACGGGATTGCGACGGCGGAGGTGAGCAGCACAGCGGCAAACAGTGCGACTTCCATCCGAGCCGTGTCATAGTTCAATGCGTGGTTCCAGATGACGATCGTCACGAAAAGCATCACCCATTGCGCCGCCAGGAAGAGCAGCGCGGTGCCCAGATTGTAGCGGTTCTTGAATATCAGCCGATGCTTTCGTTCCTGTTCGCCAACGCTCGCGATCAATCGCTTGTCACGATCGACCATGCGCGGAATTTCGAAGGAAGGCGATCCGAGCAGACCGACATTTTCCCGCACCGGCCCATCAATGGGAACCATGACCTTGGTGCCAAGCAGACAATTGTCGCCTGTCTTGCTGTCGGGCGGGAAAAAGATGTTGTTGCCCAGATAATTGCGCTCGCCGATCCTGGTGCGTTCGAGCCGGAAACAGGAAGCGGATTTGTGGATGTTGATCATGAACAGCCCGTCCGACACCATCGTCTCAGTGCCAATTTCGCAAAGCAGCGGGTTTTCGTGCAGCTGGTTGGAACCGAGATTGGAACCGGTCTGCACCACTTTGTTGAGTTTCCAGCCGATGGCACGGATATAGTGGACGATGGCCGAGCTGTCGCCGAACACGAGATTGAGCAATTTCACATTGCTGCTGAGATCGGCCATAGTCTGCATCCAGTAGCGCAGGCCGTAGAGGGTGTATGTACGGCCTGGCTTCAGGAAGAGTCGGAACAGGCGCGGCACAAAGGTCGCTGCGAGGAACGCCATAACGAGATAGCCGAACAGCGTAACTGTGGTTCCAACAGCGACAACACCTATCGCCTGTTGATGGTCGTCACTGACATTTTGCCAATAGCTGTGGAAGAGCAACGGCAACGGTGTCACGAACAACAGGAGTACCAGCAATTGCGCAGCCTCGAACACAATGCGGCGCAGCCTCGGGGCGTTTTCGGTTGGTACCTTGCAATAGTCCGCCGTAGTCGGCACGGCGGGTGATCCATGCCAGGATTCGCCATCCGGAATAACCTGCCCGCGTTGCAGCGCCGAGGCGTGCCCTAGCTGAGTACGCTCGCCCATGCTCGTATGGATATCGAGCGTGCTGCCGACGCCAACGAAGGCCCTCTCGCCGATCGTCACCGGTCCGGTATGAATATAGCCCGCCTGCGCGTGGTAGCCGAGGACCATCGATTCCTTGCGCAGGATCGAGTTGTCACCGATCGAGATGAGGTCCGTGCACACCGGCACGGCGCGGCATTCGATGACCGTGTTTTTGCCGAGCCTGGCCCCGAGGAGCTGAAGATACATGCTGTAGAGCGGATTGCCCTTGAACAGCACCACGGGTGCCGTGCGGATCAGCGTCTTGACCACCCAGAAACGGAAGTAGCGCAAGCCCCAAATCGGAAATGCCTCAGCCTTCCAGCGGCCGACAAGCGCCCATTTGGCGACGACGGCGAAGCCCGACATGCCGAAAAAAACGGCGGCTTCAACCAGCACGCAGCGCAGATAGAGCTCAAACGGCTCATCGAGCGCTTCATAGACCCAGTCCAGTCCTTTGGTGAAGGTCCAAAGGCCGATGTAACTGTAAACGCCATAGAACAAAAGCTGCGCCACGCCGCAGCTCCAGTAGGTGAGATTCGATGCCCGGTGGGTAAGAAGCGGCGCGTCGGTGGCGGTCGTGATCTCGTCTGGCATCCGCAAATGCCGCGCCAGCCGAGCTACCGTCGGATGGAGATAGATGTCGCGCATGGAGGCAGTCGCCCACTCCTTGCGCGCGCGCAACCGAGCGCAGAAACGCGCCATCAAGAGGGAATTGGCGCCAAGATCGTCGAAGAAATTGTCGTCGGCCGAAACGAGGAAATCGCCTCCTGCAGACGTTTCACCGAGGTTCATGATTTCCTGGAGCGTCGCGGCAAGGAAACGCTCGTCATCGTTGCCGGGCTGAACCATGGCACGATCGGCGGTCAGGCGGAGGCTGCTCGGCTTGGGCAGCTTGCGTATGTCGGCCTTGTTCGAAACCGTCATGGGAATTGCGGGCAGTTCCTCCAGGTAGGAAGGCACCATATAGTCCGGCAGCCGGCGCTTCAGTTCACGGGCAAGATCGGCACGAGCGACCGGCATGCCGGTCTTGGGCGCGTAGTAGCCGACCAGTTCCGCGCGACCGGGTTCGACCTCCCAGGTGGTGACGGCCGCCTGCGCGATCGCGAGCTGGTCAAGCAGCACCGCCTCGATCTCGCCGAGTTCGATGCGGTAGCCGCGGATCTTGACCTGGGTGTCGATGCGCCCATGATATTCGATTTCGCCGTCGTCGTTGATCCTGGCGAGGTCGCCGGTGCGGTAGATTCGCTTCGACGGATTGTTCGGCAGCCCAAGGAAGTCAGGAATGAATTTCTCTACGGTGAGGTCCGGCCGGTTGAGGTAACCCTCGGCCAGACCGATGCCGGCAAGGCCGAGCTCGCCGAGTTCACCGAGCGGCGTCAGTTCAGGCTTTTCCGCGTCGATAATCACGGTCGAGTAGGTCGGTAGCGGCGCGCCGATGGTCACCGACTTGTCGGGCGTCAGCACGCTCATCGTTGCCGTCACTGTCGCTTCCGTCGGACCATAGGTGTTGAGGATCCGCCGGCCGGGCTTTGCCCAGCGCACGACCAGATTGGGCGGGCAGGCTTCGCCACCGACCAAAATCGTCAAAAGGCTCGGCACGTCGCTCTCAATGGAAGACAGAAGTGTCGGGCTACAAGCCATGCAAGAAATGTCGTTGTAGCGCAGGAAGTCGGCTAGTTCCTCCCCCACCAGCGTGCGCTGGCCCGGTGCCGGCACCACGGTCGCGCCGGCGACGAACGGCACCCAGATCTCCTCCGAAGAGAAATCGAAGGCGATCGTCATGCCCTGATAGACGCGGTCACCGGGGCGGTAGCCATAGGAAGCCGCGGCAACACGTATGAAATTGCAGAAGCTGCAGTGCTTGACCACAACGCCCTTTGGCCGGCCGGTCGTGCCCGACGTGTAGAGGATGTAGCAAATGTCGTCCGCCCCGTCGACGTGAAGGGGGGTGTCGGGCTGCGCGGAGATTTCCAGGGCCGAGCTTTCGATCAGCACGTGCCGGACCGGCAACCATTCGACCCGTTCAGCGTAGCCGTCGACGGTGATGATCAGGCCAATGCCAGCATCCTCGATGATGAGGGCCATGCGCTCTTGTGGAAAGGCCGTGGCGAGCGGCACGAAGGCGGCGCCGACCTTCATGACGGCAAGGATCGCGATATAGGTCTCGGCGGAGCGGTCGAGCAAAAGTCCTACCCGGTCGCCCGGCCGCACGCCGCGGTTGGCCAGCAGGCGCGCGAATTGATTGGCCCGCCTGTCGAGTTCGCGATAGGTCCAGACGCGGCCTTGCGAGATTACAGCGGGCGACGTGGCGAATCTCTGCGCCAGTTGCTCGAAGAACCGGTCGAGCCGCTCGCCGGGGCGGCCTTCCTGCGCAAAGTCGGCGCCGATCAACACCTGGCGTCGCGGGAATGTTGCATTGACAGTGTTAGTCGGCTTTTTTGCCGGTCTGTCGAGAATAGCTGCGGCAGCTCCGTCAAGCTCCGCGCGGTCTACACCGTGAACCATTTTCATACTCTGTGATCAAAAGGGGTTACCGGACCATCTGGTCCCTATCGGAAAGATCGGAATTCTGCGCTTGAGGGTCTGCAATCCTGCCTTGGCAGGAACCGATGTCACCGACGAGGATCGGGCCACATTGAACCGTTGTGTGGCGATGTTCCTTGCTGCGGACATCGCATATTGGGGCCTGGAGATGACCGACGGGCGTCGACCCAGTTTTGGTGCCTTGGAGATTGACGATCCTGGATTTTTGGACGCCAAAGCGCTTCGAGTTTTCGCATCGCCCTTGTAGCTTCGGTTACGATCGCAACAATGCTTCCTCCATTCCGATGCATGGCATCGGCGGAAACGTCTTTTGAGGCTGGATGTCATCGCTGTCGGTAATGCGTGTATATATTCTGGAGCGTTGATAGCATTCGCCACCAACGGCGAAGAGGCGTGCGTCCGGGCTCCCATTGGCATAGGCGAGCCGAAAGCGGCGCAATCAACGGAGTCGCGATGTTCAGTGCAGCGGCCACCAATGCTGCGCCGGACGCGCAGGGTCGTTTTTTTGTCGACATCAACGACATTATCCTCGGGGGAAGTTATCGCGACTTGGCTCGGTCTATCGAAAACTGGGGCATTGATCGCCCTCTTGGCGCGTCCATCAGCTTCGATAGGCCTCGGTTCACAAGCAAGCAGGCCGTCATTGTGCGTCCAATGACGGCATTTCACCGCCCAATAGAAATTCCGTGCAGGTCTGCGCTCGAGCGACTGGACCGTGAGCGTGGTCGCGCACAGGATGGTGACGATGACAACACCAGGAAAGAGGCGAAGCAGCATTCTCTACCCCTGTTGCCGTGACGCGCTCGGACGCGCTCGCGCGTTGTCCCGTTTCATAGGCGGGTTTCTAGACCGGCCAAGCTGACAGGCCGCTGATGCGAGCGTCAGCGAATTTTCAGCTACGTTCCTATAGAGTGACGGGCAGATCCGGAGATTGCTGTGAGACGACTGGCTGGCTTGAGGTGTCTCGTGACATGCGGGGTGCTGCTGTTGCTCCTATCGGCAGGCGCGCACGC
>NZ_JBHYIM010000008.1:0-73709 GCF_042739655.1 Mesorhizobium sp. NPDC059025
GCGGCACGGACACGATCGTTGGCTGCGTTGCGCACATATTGCGACGAATTGATCAGCGCGGTCGTACCGGAGGCATGCACCTCACCAGACAGCTGTTCGAAAGCGGCGCGACCGTCGGCGGCATTGAGTGGCAACAGCGCATTGTAGAGCGCGTGGCCGGCGCCACCGTCCTGCGGCAGCGAGTTTAGGGCCACCGCCGTCTCGTACTGGTTGCGCGTCTCGGTCACGTCATCGAACGGACCGCTGACATTCGGACCGGGACGCGAGGGCTGACCGCCAGGATTCTGTCCACCAGGCTCTCCTCCAGGTCCACCAGGCTCTCCTCCAGGTCCACCAGGCTCTCCTCCAGGCCCACCAGGCTCTCCTCCAGGTCCACCAGGCTCGGTGGGATCCTGCTTCACCTTGATCTTCAGGTCGACCTGATTGGCCTGCTGATCCAGCGACACATCCAGGAAGGCCGACTGCGAAACCGCTTGCGCGAATTGGCCGGTGATACCACCCGCCGCCGTCAGGATCGTGTAGGTCTGTCCGGTCTGGTAGTTCGCTGCGGCTTCCAACGCCGTCACGTTGACGTTGACGTTGTTCTTGATGTCGGCGATGCCGTTCTGGTTCACCGATTCGACCACGATCTTGTCGCTCATGCCATTGCCTGCAATGTCGACGTTGTAGTTCGAATTGGCATAGAATGTCAGGTTGCCCTTGACGGTAATGGTGCCGATGCGGTTATCGGATGTTCCAGGCGCGATCACCCCCCCGTTGACATCCGTCGAGCCGATGGTGCCCCAGCCTTCAAGCCAGCCCTTGGCGTTCACATCAACCACACTGGAGTAGTAGCTGTTGTTCGCGACAAGCTGGCCGGTCGCGCCGCCGAGAACCAGTGAACCGTTGTTCACCCTGAAGCTCGTCCGGGTTGGACTGATCGGATGCGGATCGGACGCCGCTGTGCCCAGGTCCCCCTTCAAGACCAGTTTGGCGCTATCGCCATCGATGACAACACCGCCACCCAGCCTGCCGGCGGTGGAATAGAACTTCGTCAGGTCACCCGACAGGACGGTCTCGCCGGCCAATGCCGTGATGATGCCATCACCGACCAGCGCATTCTCAAGCGTATAAGCGGCGCTGCCAGTACCCGTATGGTTGAAGTTGAGGTGACCCTCGTTCTTCGTCGACCCGAAGGTGATGACGGCTTCCTTGTTGATGCTGCCAGCCGCCTCGGCGGCGAGCGCCTTCGGCTCATCGAAGACATCCGACATGTCGATCTTACCGCCGATGGTCAGGTAGCCGCCTTCGCCACGCAGATCGATGCTGTTGGCGACATTCAGCTTGGCGCCATTGGCTATCGACAGATTGCCTTTTTTGATGGTCAACGTGTCGGTGACATTGAACGACGACTTGTCGCCGGTGAGATAGACTGTGTTTTCGTCGAGGGATGAGCTGCCGAACCCGGAGAGATTTCCAATCTCGGCAATGGACGTCTGGACAAAACCACCGTTTTCGACGGTCATGTCTCCGCCAATCTTGAAGTTACCGGCGTTGACCCATTTCGAGCCATCACCCGTCACCACCACCTTGGCATCGGGTGTATCGGCAAATACGCCGCCCGTCTCAGCATAGTTGGTGGCGATGGAGCCACCGTTCTCAATCGTGATGGTGCTGCTCCCGGGGGCATCCAGGCCCGTGTTGAGACGAAGTTCGTCCGTGGTCAGCAACGAACCCTGACCCGTGACTATCAATGTTCCCTTGGCCTGCTGCCCAGTGCCGACATAGGTATACTTGGCATCCGCCTTGCCGCCATTTTCGATGCGCAAGGTGCCATCGCCGCCTGTGATCGGGACCGCCGCATAGCCGTCACCGCCACCGCCGACATTGAGTGACTTGTCTCCGTTCCCCGTGCGCAGAACGTTCAATTCCGAGCCCGCGCCCGTCACGACTACGGTGCCTTGAGCTCCCGCAACACCTGCGATGATCATGTTGTCGCCAACAGTGACTTTGGCACCGCTGTTGATTGTTAGGACCGCACCCTTCAGATTGAGACCAACGAGAAAATCGTGGAGCAGGGTGTGATCGCTCGACCAAGTGTCGCTTTCGCCAGCACCATCCAGCAGCAGATCATCTCTGTCCGGCGGCGTGGCTGAGAAAGCCTGGCTGACCCCGCCCAGCGACACAGCCGCAGACAGCGCAATCGCAGGCGCGATGTTTGCACCACCGCCGCCCAGAATCGTGGAAGCCAGGAGAATTTTCGTCCAGCGCGCTGCGCCTGATTTTCCGATCGTATTTCCGATCAAGACACGTCCCTCATTAAGTGCAAAGCGTTCGTCGCCGAACAATGAAGCGTGACCGTCAAAGCCCGCCCGCCCGACGACCACGCTTAAACCGCAACGACGCGATCTAGCCTTTTGAGGAGTACGGCGACCATTAGCACACATGCACTAGCGGAAGGCGTGCACCTTTCCGCCTTGGCGGCGCATCAATAAAATCAAAACAAAACAAGCGCTTGCGAGGCAAGCGCTTGTTCAATCCCTCGATACCGCCTATCACGGCAACCACCCTCAGGGTTGCTGCCTTCTACAGAGCGGAGCCTTGTGCCCTCTGGGATAGTACATCCGCAGAATCGCTCACCCATTTCACCGCCGATGGCCGAAGGGCGAGATCGAAATGCTCGCGCTCCAGCAAGGCGTTGACGATGACGGCGCTGCGCCATGCCATCAGACTGAGCTGCGGTTCGGCAATCCCGTGGCTGTGACGACCGGCATTGAGCGCAAAGATGCGCGCGGCCTCGGGCCCGTCCCATTCCACGGAAAAATCCTCACGCAGTTGGTAAAGGCCGCGCTCATCGAGATCGAGCCGCTCGCCGAGCGGCGCCATGAACTCGGGCACCGTGAAGATATAACCGGTGGCGAGCACGACGGCGTCCGCACTCACCATCTCGACTTTGCCGTCGAACCCGTTGCGCATGACGAGGCGGAACTCGCCACCCTCGTGGCGCAGGGCGAGAACCTCGCGATGCGGCAGGAAAGCAAGGTCATGCTCCTTGGCGGAAAGGTGACGCAGCGCGTAGCTCTTCTGGTAGATCGCGCGCAGCGTCGAGGCCGAAATGCCGTCGCCTGCCAGTTTCTGCTGTGCCACAGTCGGCAGCTTGCGCGAGCGCGGCAGCGCATGGAACCGTTCGACATATTGCGGGGTGAAGAATTCGTCGGTGAAGGCAGAATCATCCAGCGTCTGGAAATTCTGGCGGCGGCTGATCCAGGCGATCGACTGATCCGCCGCCGCCGGCTGCGATAGCAGATGCTGCATGATCTCGGCGCCGCTCTGGCCACCACCGATGACGACGATCCGCCGTCCGTCCAAACCACCCAGCTGGTAAGCTGCCTGGCTGGTGTGGAAGCAGGTCTTGCCCAGAGCCGCCTGCGCCCAGTTTGGAATGTTCGGCTTCAACCCAACGCCGAGAGAGAGGTTGCGCGCCAGGCGTGTTTCATTGTCGAAGCGAACATGGAAAGTTCCTTCGTCGAAGCGGACCTCGCGCACGGACCGTCCGAAGCGGAGATTGTCGAGCCCGGCCGCGACCCAGGACAGATAGCGAGCGAACTCACGCCGTGGAATCGCACCGAAATCGGCGTTGAGGAATTCATAGAACCGCTTCTGCGAAACCAGATAGCTGGCGAAACTCCAGGGGCTGGTCGGCAGCGTGGCCGTTACCAGATCCTTCATGAAGGAGGTCTGCAGTTCCACGCCTTCCAGCATCATGCCTGGATGCCAGTCGAAGGCCGGTTTGTCGTCGAAGAAACACACATCGGCGGAAGGGATCGCGTCGAGGTGCGCAGCGAGGCTCAGATGGAAGGGACCGATGCCGATCCCTGCGAGGTCGAGGACTGGGGATGTCATGGACAGCTCCGTTGTTGTTCAGGCCGCTTTTCCCCGGCCGATGGTCAGGCCGAGGTACAATGGATTGTCGAGCTCAGTGCCGAGCGCGGGAACCGGGCGCTCGCCGGCATCGCCATAGCCGATGGCAAAACGCACCTTGTTGATGGCGATGCGCGGCATTTTTGGCTGGAGCAGATCGAACAGGCGGAAACGCTCCGCAAGTTCGGGATGCCGCGCCTGATAGGAGACGACGCAGTCGGCGAGCACACGGTAGAAGACTGCCTCGTCCAGTCCGTCGAAATCGGCCAGTGCAGCCGAGACGAAGCGCAGCACGCTGGCGATGTGGCCGGTCTGCAGATGCTGCAGCAGATGCGCCGGCGGGCGTCGTTTCAACGTGGCGCGAACCGCCGGGTCGAGCGAGGCGAGTTCGGGGAAATCGGCATCGATCAGGTCGAGATCGCCCTGGAAATCCTTGACCGCAACGCCGACCGGTACGTCACCCTCAAAGATGATGGTGATGTTCTGGCCGTGGGCGATGAAGCCGACACCGTAACGGCACAGGAAGTGATAGAGCGGCACGAAGACGGCGGAGAACAGACGCTGCAGCCAGACCTCGTGGCCGAGACCCGAGAGCTCGATCAGAGCGCTGATCACGGGACGGCCTTGCGCATCGGTTTGCGTGAGGGCGCCCATCATCATCGGCCGCTTGCCCTTCGGCAGATTCTGGAGCGGGCTCTCGCGCCAGATAGCACCCAACATTTCCAGGTGCTGGTAGGGTGCGGCTTCGATGCGCTCGAATTGAGGATGCGGATAGAAGGCACCCGCCACTTCGCCAAGCACGCGAGCCGGCTTCAGCACCGGATCAGCGGCTGCCACATCGGCCAGCCAACGGGACAGAAGCGGGCCGATATCCATGTATTTTCCGGGCACGCCACGCCATGCCGAGGTGTTGAGCACGGTGAGCGGCAGCTTCACATGCAGCGCCTCGGGCCGCGAGACGTTGGCCAGAGTGCGCAAGGATTGCTGGGCGGCAAAATAGTCGCCGAACCGGCCGAGCGGCACGATGCGTCCAGCAGCGATCTCGCCGCCATAGTTTGCAGCAAGCATGGCCTGCCACTGCCAGGGATGGACAGGCATCAACAGATGCGTTTCGGCAGACGCGCCCGCAGCATCGCGAGCAGCCTCCAGGCGCGCTCGTTCCGTCTGGTTTAGAGCAGCCTCAAGCAAAGTGGCTTCGGTCACGTCGGGATCGGTCGAAAAACGCAGATGCGTCCGTTGGGCAGCAATCCAGAACAGCTGGAACTCGGATACGAACTCCGGCGAATAGGCCTCGAAAGCCTCGAGCCCCCAGCCGATGCGCCCCTTGTTCGCCGGCGCCTTCGGATGGCCGTCGAGCAGGCGCTGCAGATCGAGATCCGGCAGCCTGGCGAGGTCGAAGGCGGTGAATGCCTGACGCTCCGCAAGGATGCGAACATCCGCCATCAACGTGCTGTAGAGTTCCTTGGCGTAGGTGCTCAGCGTGGGTGCGGAGATTTCGAGCGTGGCACGCGCATCGACGAAGAACGCCACGGCGTCGTCTGCCGACTGACTATCGACAGCCGTGACACGCGTGAGCGTTTCCGGGTCGATCGACAACTGACCCCAGATGCGGCGCTCGGCTTCGAAGCGGTAGGCAACGTCATCGCCGAGCGGCACTTCCCAATATCGGCCAGCCGCGTTCAGCGGCCGGACTGGCAGCACCTCCTCATAGATCAGTTCCGAAATGGCGCGCGCCAGAATGGCCTGGTTGGCGCGGCGCCAGAGCTCGCCGGTGACGGCTCGTCCCTTGGGCAAGGGACCGAGTGGTGTACTGTACGCACTCACAGCGGCACCTCGCTGAAGAAGCGCTCGCGCTGGCAGCAGACGAACATCGCACGCTTGTGCGGGAAGTCGAATTCCTTGACCTTGTCGTAAGCAGCATCGGCGCAATAGCTCAGCATCTTATGGTTCGATGCGCGCGGCTCACCAACGATGCGCTGCGTGCGCGGATCGTCGAGAAACAGGTAATGTGTCACCGAACGGAACAGCGCCAGCGTCTTCGGCCTGCCGAGATGCCGCTTGTTGCCGATCAGACCATGCCAGCCGCGGTCGTAATCGGTCGGCTCATAGTAAGGTCCGAGGCGATCTTCCTTGCCCCAGTAGAATTCAAGGTAGCCGCTCGGCTCGCCATCCAGGCTGGCGATGACACCGAAGATATGCGGATCCTGTTCCTGGGCGGCGAGATAGCCGTCCAGTTCCTCCCGGCTCTGCGCCAACTCCCAGAAGAAGGAGACGCGGCCGTCATTCATCCATGCATGGAAAAGATCGAGATCCGTGCGCCGATCGATCGGCCGGAACGACAGGGTTAGATCAAGATCGGGCAGCCACCGTTCATACATGACGCCATTGGGGCGAGGTGAACGCAGCGGCGGCAGCCGATCGGCCGGGCCGATCGATGTCTCGATCGCAGGATAGGTCAGGTGCGACGCCTGCTTGCGCCAGAGCAGAGGCAACTGCTGCAACACAGAACGCCTTAGCACCGTGCGCGACCTGCCCGCCACAGGCTCCGCGGTGCGTGCCGTCGCCAGCGCGATCACCGGCCAGGTCTCCTCGACAGCCGGCAACAGGATCTGCCCGGCGTCGGGAAAACGGCTGAAGACCGCGTCGGCAAGCGCCGCAAGCATTTGCGGCTGGTCCTGCCTGCCAGCCTCGAAGACAACGTCTTCGAGCAGCAGTTCGGCCTGGTGCCGGATCAGTGCCGCCTGCGCGATCCGGACACCGGCTGGAGACACCAGCGTCAGTTTGCTGCCGTCATAGCGGACCTCGAACGCGCCGTCGTCCGAAGCCAGAAAATGCTTGCTGAGGGCAAGAATGCCATCAGTTCGGTCGGGGTTTTCTCTCAGCTGGATGTTCATGCGGGCTTCCTCGTGAAAAGCGGGTTTGACATCGGAACGTAGCCGGCGAGCGGATCGGTCACCTCGGTGTTCTCGTTGGTGTTCTTCAACGAAAACAGGAAATTGCCCTTGCTGCCGAGCGTGGGCGAATTGAGCAGGTAGTCGATGCAGGCCGGGCTGCCGGGTGCCCGCGCGGCGAGCCTTTCCAGCAGCAGGCGGAAGCGGGCCAGCAGCGCTTCTTCGCTGGACAATCCGGCATCGGCGAGCGCCGAAATGACGGCAAAGACCCCGTTGATGACGAGGTAGTAGCCGAACAGGCGGGCAGCGGCCTCCGCATCGAAGACATGATCGCCCTTGCCGCCGGCGGAAGGCAGGTGCTCACGCAGCATCGGCAGGAATTCCCGGACATAGCCGGTGCCCTGGCAGTCGCGGAAATAGAGATGGCTGGGCCAGCCATCATTCAACCCGACGACGAGGTTCTGTTGATGTGCACCAAACAGCAGCCCGAATTCCGAGAAGGCAAGGAAGAAAGGTTCGATCGCGGTATCGAGGAACCGTTCGAACCAGCATTCCGCAACAACGGATGGCTCCAGACCCTCCTGCTTCGCAACAAGCCGGACGAGATCGGAAAGATGGCTCTCCGCCTGCCCCGGGTGACGCTCGCACAGCGCGCCCAATACGGCTGCCTTGGGCGCGTTGTCGCGCCGGAACGGGTTCTCGCGGAAGGAGACGATGGTGCTGGTGAGCACCGCGCCGTCAGGCCCGTCGCGCAAAGCCATCCATGCCGGCTCGCCGAGCACGGTCAGCGTCGGGCAGGCATCCCTGAGCTTGTCGCCCAACGTACCCTTGACCAGGCTGTGCACCGAAAGCCCACGGTCGCATTCGTGCCGTTCGATGACCCGCCGCGAATTGGTCAGCTTGAGGTCGAGCGAGAATTTCAGCATCCAGGCGCTGTCCGCGGAATGGATGGTGCGCAGCGACGTCGTCGCACGCCATGAGGGTCCGGCGAGGCCAAGATCTCGCACGAGGCCGACTGCAAAGAGACCCTGCACGGCCGGCACCAGCATCAGCCGCGAGGCCTGCCAGGGGTGCATGGGGAAAAGCCGCGAGGCTTCGGCCTTCTCCAGAAGCGATGCAAGGTCATCGCCGACGAGCCCCGGCACCATTTCGGCGACATCGTGTGGTTCGACACTGCCACAGGCCAAGACGTCCGGGTGCACGGCCCACCAGCGCAACTGGAAAGCGCCACCATATTCGTGGCCGAAGCGGCGCGAGTCTTCCTCGGAAAACTCATCGCGGCTCATCGGCGTCGGGTGGACGGCGTGACCGAAGCGCAACGCGCTTTCCGCCTCGATGAAGTCCGGCACACCGTCGGCAAACGGTCGTGCAGTCCCCCGGGCCGCGACGGTTTGCGCGATCGCTGCGACACTGGCGGCCGCTCGCCTCTGCAAGTTCAGCCTGCTGCCACCACTGGAACGGCCACGAATATCCTGCTCACGCAACAGCATGGCAAGGACATCGAAGAGTTCGATCTCGATGGTCGCGCCGTCGGCCAGAAGCCACATCCGGCCTTCGAAACCGTGATAGCCGACACGTGACCGATGACGCAGCGGCGCGACGACAACCACGCCTGTTGCTGGCAAATCAAGGACAAGAACGTCTTTGCCTTCTTGTGGGATGCCAAAGCGTTCAGCGCGATCGAAACGGCATCCGCCCCACTCCCGAACAAGAGCATTCAATAATCTATCGACAGATGGAGCAGTATTACTTCTGTCGTCTACATAAGTAACAGCATCCATTGTTTTAACCCTAGACAGTTGCATTTGCATATTTATTGTGAAATTGAACACAGATGTCTTCTGAAGAATTTTTCCTCCACCTGCGATGATCTCCATTTCTCCTCTCGAAGAAACAAAACTCGCGCGGCGCCTCGCACTCGGCGTCATGTCGATCGGCTTCGGCCAATCGGCCTTTATCGTGCTGGTGCCACTGGTGATGGCTCGGCTCGGGTTGACGACCTTCGACCTTGGCCTGGCCGTGGCTGCAGGCACACTCGCTTTCCTGATCGGCGCGCCACTGTGGGGCGGTGCGGCTGGTCGCATCGGCCACGGCCGCATGATCCGCCTGCTCGGGCTGGCGATGCTGGCTGCACAGGCACTGCTGGTGATCCAGCTGTCGGCCGGACCAACTGCCTACGCCATCGCAATAGCCGGCCTGATCCTCTCGCGCCTGATCTATGGCTTTGCTGCCGCCGGCGTCATGCCTGCCGCCCAGGCATGGCTTGCAGGCGCGGTCGAAGCCGGTCGACGGCAGGCAGCCTTCGGGCTCTTGAGCGCCGGCCTCAATCTCGGCCGACTCTCGGGTTCCCTGGCTGGAGCCGCCGCGGCAATCGCAGCGCCGCTTACCGTCGCCCTGTTCATGCTGGCGCCCGTGATGCTGTGGCTGACGCCCAGGGGCGCGGTGAAGGTCGAAGCCGGCGCACGCATCAGCACCCCCAGGCTCTCGCCATTCGACAAGCGCGTCCTGCCCTTCCTGTTCATCGGCATATGTATGACCGCCGGTTTTGGACAGGTGCAGATCATTCTCGGGCCGTTGCTGCAGTCGAAGCTCCGCCTCG
This sequence comes from Mesorhizobium sp. NPDC059025, assembly GCF_042739655.1. Lineage (NCBI taxonomy): Bacteria > Pseudomonadati > Pseudomonadota > Alphaproteobacteria > Hyphomicrobiales > Phyllobacteriaceae > Mesorhizobium > Mesorhizobium sp. NPDC059025. Next base: position 9,391 of record NZ_JBHYIM010000008.1, read on the forward strand.
ACGCCGGCCAGGCGACGGCCGCGACCGGCGCTGCGCTCGCGCTGGTGGCCGTCAGCATGATCGCGGTGCAGACGCTTGTGCTGCCCAGGCTGCGCTGGAGCGAGCGCAGCGGCATCCTTGCCGGAACCGGTCTGATCGTGGCCGGAATGGCCGGCCTTGCGATCGCTAACGATTCTGGCGTCGGTGCCCTGGCGCTGGTGGCCACGGGTTTCGGCACGGCGCTGGCGACGCCGGCTTACACGGCCTGGCTTGCACGGCGCGTGGCCATCCATGAACAAGGCGCCGCGGCCGGCTGGCTGTCGAGTGCCCACATCATCGGCCAGACGGCAGGCGCCCTGATGGGCGGTTTCGTCTTTCAACTGGCGCCAGAGCTGCCACTTCTGGGTTGCGCGGGCCTGGCGCTCGCCGCCGCCGCGATCGCCGCTACGCTCGACAGGCGTGGCGGCATGCAGCGTTGAAGCCATCGACCCGCGCGCGATCATGAGATGGCCTCCGCCGGGCGCTCAGCCGCCGCGGCGCTGCGCAGCATGCCGTAGGTCATGATCACGGCGATGCCGGAGATTGCCGTCGCCAGTGCGAAGAGCGGGCCGTAGCCCATCATGTCTGCGAGGCGCCCGGCAACCATCGAGCCGACGAGGTAGACGATGAGCTGGGCACAGGAGAGGATGGTGAAATCGGTGCCCGGCTGTTGCGACGAGGTCACCGACATGAACAGGCTGTAGAGCGCGACGATCTCCATGTAGCGCACCATCGTCTGCAGGAACGACGCGCCGAAGATCGGCGCCGCGCCCGAGAACAGCGCGAAGGCATGCAGCATGAAGATGGCAAAGCAGATGGTGCGCAGGCCGCCGAGCAGCGCCAGGACGGAAGCCGAGCCATATTTGCGCAGGAGGAGCGCCGCGACGAAGGAACCGCCGAGGCCAACGGTGACGGCAGCACCCCCGGAGAGATAGCCGATCCAGTCGAGCGGGACACCGGCATCGACGAGATAGGCGCCTTCCATCGACTTCACCAGGCCTTCACTCGCACGGTAGACCAGTGCGATCCATAGGATCCGCCGCGCTTCTGGCCTCGCCAGGAAGTTGCGGATGGAGGGTCTGGTCAGGACTGCCTGCTTGTCCGCGGCCGGGTCGGTCTCGCGCATGGCAAGCGCGGCGACCAGGGGAATGAACGACAGCACGGCGATCGTGACGATCGTGACGTCCCAGCCATAGCGATGATAGAGGATGAGCCCCAGCGTCCCGCCAATGACGACGCCGAGCGCCACCGAACCGCCCTGGATGGCATTGCCGATCGGCCGGTCGGCAGGATCGAGATATTTCGCGGCATAGCCGTCGGTGGCGATATCCTGCGTCGACAGCAGCATGGCAACGAAAAAGCCGACCGCAAAGATCGCCCAGACGTCTGTCGGCTCGACGGCAAGCATGCCGAACAGCGCCGCGATGATGCCGAGCTGGGTGATGATGACCCAGCTGGCACGATGCGCGCGTGCGAAGGGACGATAGCGGTCAATCAGCGGCGCCCACAGGAACTTGAGCACCAGCGGCAGCATCAGAAGCGAGAGCATGCCGATGGCCGTGCGTGACACGCCCTGCTCGCGCAGGATCGGCGGAATCGCCGCCGCGAACAGGTAGGTCGGGATGCCTTGCGCCAGATAGAGGCCGCCGAGCACGGCGAAAAGCCTGAGCCGCGAGCGGTTTTCCTGGACTTTTGGGAATTCCGCCGCGCTCATGCCGCCGCTCCTAGAAGGTGACCTTGAAGGACGCCGCAATCGTGCGGCCAAGACCCGGCACATCGGCACCCCGCGTCGCGGAAGCGGTCGGGTTGACGTAGTAGGTGTCGAAGATGTTGCGCACGGCGAAGTTGAGTTCCTGACCGCCGGCGAATTTCTTGGTCACGCCGATATTGGCCAGAACCGCACCGTCCAGCTGCTGGCTCGCGATGCGATCGCGGCCGGAGAACATCTCCAGTTCGGTGCGCAGCGTCAGGTTGTTGTCGAAATGCGTGACGACATAGGCCAGCCCCTTGTAGGTGGTGGGGATGCGGTTGTTCGGCAGATATTCGTCCGAGCCGATCTTGCCGTCCCTGTTCGCGTCGTACTTGCCTTCCACGTAGCCGACCGATCCGCCCAGCGTGAACATCTCGTTGACGTCGTATTCGGCGGTGGCCTCGAAACCCCAGATGCGTTCCTTCTGCTGCGAGACGCGGTTGGCGGCGATGTCGTAGTTGACGCCATTGTCGGAGGTCGACAGGTAAGCGCTGGCGCCCCCCCTCACATTGCCCCAGTCGCCGCGAAGACCACCTTCCCAAGTGTTGACTACCTGCGGCTCCGGCGCGATGTCGGCATAGCTGACGCGATAGTCCGGCGCATTCGTGCAGGGCAGAAGTGGCCGGATGCTGGTGCCGTAGGCATCACAGGTCTCTGCATTGGTGTTGAGACCGGCACGGCGGGTGAAACCGCCGATATCGGTGAGACTGAAGCCCTGCGAGAAGTTGCCGAAGGCCTGCAGTTCCTGGGTGATGTCGAAGACCGCACCAGCATTGAACGTGGCGGCGTTGTAGTCGAACGATCCGCCGATAACGTCGATCGCCGGCAGCCCGACCAGGTTCGATCCGACCAGAACCGCGGCCGCCGGTCGCTTGAAATTATCGACATCGAGATAGAACTGGTCGAAACGGACGCCGCCCTGCAGGCGGAAACGGTCGGTGACCGGGACTTCTGCCTGCGCGAAGGCAGCGACGGAATTCTGCGACGACGGCGCAATGGCATCCTGGCCGTTCAGGAGCGTCTGGCCGGTCTGATCATGCGTGAAGTCGAAGCCCCAGGTCAGCGTGCTGCCTTGGGTGATGAAATCGACGGGCGTGTTGACGGTGACGTTTAGGCCCGAACGCTGCACGGCCAAGGCCGTCTGGTTGAAGGAAGCGGTCGGGTCGCGGTTGATCGGCAAGAGGGTCGGCCGCGCCGGATTGGTCGGAAGGTAGACCTGCGAGTTGACCCGGGAGAATTTGGTGAAAGGCGACTGTTTGAAGATGTCGTTGTAGAACGCCTTCACTTCGAGCTTGCCGAACAGGAAATCGCTGTCGGTGAACTTGGCGGCGAGATATTTGGAATCCTCGATGAGCGGCTCGCCGGTGTAGGCGTCGGAGAAGTTCGGCTTGACCGGGTTGCTCAGATAATCCGTGAACCAGTCGGCCTTCTGCCGCGCATAGGTCCAGTCGGCGCTGAGTTCGATGCGCTTGGAACCGTTCTCGTAGCCGACCACGCCGGAGAGATCACCCCAGCCGGTGCGATCGCCACCGCCCTGCCCCAGCATGGCGTCGGAGGCCATCTCGTTGCCGTGGCCGTCATAGGTGCGACGGCTGAAATTGCCCGATGCGGATGCAAAATAATCGAATTCGCCGCTACGGCCCTCGACCTGGACATTGCCGCTGGGTGCTGCCGACTTGCCGAAATTCTCGGTGAAGGCGGTGACACCGGTGCGCACCGTGACTTTCGGCGTATCGCTGGTGCCGCGCTTGGTGATGAAGTTGATGGTGCCGCCGGTCGCGCCGGCGCCATAAAGGCTGGAGGCGCCGTTGATGATTTCCACACGCTCGACCGTGTCCAGGTCGATGGTGGCAAGGATGCGCGAGACATCGCGCAGCGGCGTGTTGCGCGGCACGCCATCGACCATGATCAGCACGCTGCGGCCGCGGAACGTTTCCGAAGCACCCGAGATCGTTTCGTTGCGCGGTGCGTAACCAGGTACCACGCGCGCGATCAGGTCGGAGGCATTCTCCCCCTGCCCCACCGCCGTTCCGATGGCATTCTGGTCGATCACCTGCACCGACTGTGCAACGCTCGAGATCGAGCGGTCGTCGCGCCCGGTGATGATGATCTTGTCTAGCATCGTCGTGTTGGACGCCGGTTTTTGCGCATCCTGCGCCGTTGCCGGTTTCTGCGCATTTTGCGCAAGGGCCGGCCCGGCCAGGATCGAGAAAGACAGCAACGACACGACGACAAGCTTGTGCATTTACACCCCCAGATTGCGGAGCCAGCAACGCCCTCTCGCGGCTCCTCTGAAGCGCGCCTAAATAACTTAACAAAACGAGTCAAGTTTGAAGGCTACAAAAATAGTCAAGTTTTCGCGATGAGATGCTGCAGTGCGGCATCGAGGGCACACAGCAAGGGCTGGCATCGTGTCGATGGAGACAGCCGCGATACGGCAGCAGCACACGCCAACGCACTCCCGGGCTCGGGAGCACGTCAGAAAGAGAGTTGGATCAGGCTATGTCTCGGGCGGCTCAGCGACGTTCCACCGGCCGTCCGGTCGACTGGCGAACATGCAGCTCGGGCTTGATGAGTTCCTGCGAGGGACGCACGGTCTGGCCGTTCAGCTTGTCCAGCAACGCGCTCGCGGCTCGGCGGCCGACTTCGCGCTGACCATTCCAGACGGTGGTCAGCGCCGGCGTGGCGATCTGTGCTTCCTCGAGATCGTCGTAGCCCGTCACCGAAATATCGACGCCTGGCACAAGGCCGGCACGGGCAATGCCGTTCATCAGGCCGATGGCAACGAGATCGTTCCAGCAACAGGCGGCGGTCGGCTTGTCCTTCAATGCCAGGAACTGCGCCGCGGCCTCGAAGCCGCCCTGCTTGGTGCGCGGTCCCGGGACACGCCAGGACGGCATCACTTCAAGACCCGCCGCCTCCATGGCATTGACATAGCCCTGATAGCGGTCGCGGCCCGTGGAGGTCTGGTCGGTGCCGCCGACCATGGCGATACGCTTGTGGCCGAGCGAGATCAGGTGATTGGTGGCAAGCGCGGTGCCATAGGCATCGTCGCCGCGGAACACGGGGACATGCGCGCCGTCGACATCACGTGCGATCAACACCGCCGGCAAGCCGTTTTCTTCCGCCATGATGATGTCGGAAGCCGGTGTGTCGATGGCTGGCGACATGATCACGCCATCGGCGCCGAGCTGCAGCAGCGTGTCGATGAAGGTGCGCTGCTTGTCGAGCTGGTCGTAGTGATTGGAAAGCAGGAAGGTCTGCCGGCTGCGATCCAGCTCGTGTTCGATGGAGCGCAGGATCTCGGCATAGAAAGGGTTCATGATGTCATGCACGACAACGCCGACGATGCCGGAGCGCGAAGTGCGCAGCGACGCGGCACGACGGTTGTAGATATAGCCGATCTCGCGGGCGTGTTCCTTGATCTTCTCACGGGTCGAGCCCGCCACCAGCGGGCTGTCGCGCAGCGCCAGGGAAACAGTGGCCGTGGAGACGCCGAGCGCATCGGCAATGGTCGAAAGCTTGATCTTCTGTGCCAGCGCCCTAGGCTCCCGCTCGCGATTTAAACTGTTTAAAAGCGGCTTATGCCATCGAACGACGGCAAATCAAAGCTTTTTTGCCAGCTCGCCGGTTTCGGCGTCCAGAGCGGCCTTGTGGCGGACACGCAGCCGGTGTTCGCGATGCAGGATATAGAGCCCGCTGGCAACGATGATGGCAGCACCCGCAAGTGTCCAGCCGTCGGGAAACTGGCCAAAGATGAAGTAGCCGAAACCGATCATCCAGATCATCTGTGAATACGGATATGGCGCCAGCGCCGTCGCGGTCGCCAACTTGTAGGCGCGGATCAGCAACCAGTGACCGCAGCCGCCAAAGACACCGAGCAGGAGCAGGATCGTCCAATGCCAGGCATCCGCCGGCAGGGTGGCGGAAAAGAACAGCGTCGGTGAAAGGATAACGGCTGGCGCCAGCGCCGAATAGAAGATCAGGCTTTCCGGCGTCTCGGTCGAAGCCATGCGCCGCGTCATGATCACGTAAAGCGAGTTGGAGAGCATCGATCCGAGGGCGAACAGATGGCCGACGCCGAACACGCCGACACCCGGTCGGGTGATCACCAGCACGCCGATGAAACCAGCCAGGATCGCCAGCCAGCGCCGCCACCCGGCCCATTCGCCAAGCAGCGGACCGGCAAGTGCCGTGATCACCATGGGACCGAAGAAATAGATCGACGTCGTCTCGGCCAGTTGCAGCGTGCGCAGCGCGACGATGTTGCAGAGCGTGGAACCCGCCAGCAGCATGCCGCGCAGGATATGCGCCTTGAGATTGACGGGCCGAAAGCGGCCGACACCCCGCCAAGCCCGAAACAGACCCATCACCAGCACGACATGGACACTGAAACGGACCCAGGCGATGAACAGCGGCGCAAGGCCTGCGAGCACCAGATATTTGATCGACGTGTCGAGGAAAGAAAAAACAACATAGACGGACAGCATGTAGGCGATCGCCGCCGGCGGCGTCGCGCTCTCATCCTGTCTGTCTGGCTGGTTCACGGTGGCAGGCGTCATGAAAATGATCTTGCCCGCTTGTGCGGGAAGAGGCGTGCAGCAGCAACACAAAAGATGTCATTCGCCGCGGAATTTTGCGCCCCGGAGACCGCCACATGTGATTTGGTCGATCACGCGTGCATGCGCGCGCCTTTGGTGATCTTGTCGACGACCTTCTTGTCCGCCCTCAAGGCAATGCCGACAACCCTGGCATCGTCCGGCGCGAACCTGGCGAAGGTCTCGCGGTTGAGCGCATCGAAGCCGGTCGAGAACATCTCCTCGACATAAAGCGACACCTTGACGTCCCGCTCCAATGAGCGGCGATGGATCGTTGACAGGGTCGCCTGGTCCGCCGACAGGACGATGACCGGCTGTATGGACAGTGCGTTGTAAAGATTGCCGGTGCGATCGCGATAGGGCTCGCCGATCATGTCCGGGAACTGGGCGGCGACCCCGGTGCTCAGGAATGCGGTAACGTTGAGTTTCTGCCAGACGGCGAGATCTTCCCTCAGCACGACTGTGAATTTCGTATCGAACATGGCAGCTTCCTATATTGAGCACGATGAATGAGATGATGCCCACCGATCTAGTTGCCGAGGCCTTCCAGGGTCTTGGACGTTTGTGCGCAAACGACGGCGGTGACCGCATCGTGCAGGCACCAGGCGCCACGGGCATGGAGCGCATCGAGGCCTGGTTCCATGGTCCGGTTTTCGACCCGCATCGCCACGACACCTATGCGATCGGCGTCACGCTTTCCGGTGTTCAGAGCTTTCATTATCGCGGCGCGGTGCGGCACAGCCTGCCCGGCCAGCTGATCGTATTGCATCCGGACGAAGTTCATGATGGCGGTGCCGGCACGGAAACCGGCCTGCGCTACCGCATGCTCTACGTGGAGCCGTCACTGCTTGCCGCAGCCATGGGCGGCGTGCCGCTTCCTTTTGTGCCGGAAGGCATCATCGACGACGCGGGTTTTCGTACCACGCTCGCCAGCGCACTCGGTGACCTCGATCGGGAACTGGACGAACTGTTCGTCGACGACTTCATCGCCCAGCTTGCGGGTTTCATGCAACAACATGCGGATCGTCCGGCCAAACCGCTGGGCAAAACAGCCTGGCGCACCGCAAACCTTGCACGAGACTATCTGACGGACAACGCACTCGATCTTGTGCGATCGGAAGAGCTGGAAGCGGTGACCGGTCTCGACCGCTATGCGCTATCACGCCATTTCCGCGCGGCCTTCTTCACCAGCCCACATCGCTTCTTGGTGATGCGGCGGCTGGAACACGCCAAGAAAATGATCACGGCCGGCACGCCGCTGGCCGAGATCGCCGCAACTGCCGGCTTCAGCGACCAGAGCCATTTCAACCGTCAGTTCAAGAAGGCATACGGCATGACACCCGGGCGCTGGTCGGCGCTTATCCGTGGCGAGAGGCCTATCGAAATCAGAACCGCCGCTTAAACCGCCGCGACCGCGGGACGGATCTCCTGTTCGTCCTCGTCCTCGTCGGCGAGCACGATCTCTTCATCCGACAGGTTCGCCTCGATGCGGGCCAGAAGCTTGAACAGCGTCTTCTGGTCCTTCTTGTCGAGACCGCGCAGCGCCTGCTTCTCGGTCTTCTTCACCGACTTCTCGATGGCGTGGATGGTCTCGCGGCCCGAATCGGTCAGGAAGATATGCGCCTGGCGGGCATCGGCATTGGAAGCGCGCTTTTCCAGGAAGCCCTGCGCCTGCAGCCTGTTGATCGTCTTGGTGATGGTGGGCGGACGAACGCCAAGCCGATCGGCCAGCGTACCGGGTGTCTGGCCGTCCTCGCGGCTGAGCGCCAGCATGATCTGGTCCTGCCCGGCATAAAAGCCATGCGTCAGCAGCCGGGCGGCAAGGGCAGTCCTTGCCAGTCTGGCCGCAGAATGCAGCCGGCTCATCGTTGCACTTTTATCAGCCTTGGCCATGGTCAGTCTCCTGGACCGCGCCGAAACCGGCACAATAGCCGTGGCGCTCGGATTGGCAATGAGTGTTCAAAGAGGCCGGCCAATGAACCGCTTTGCCGGCAAGCCACGCAACATTCGCCGTGGCTAATGACAGATCATTATTTCAGTTAGATGACAAAGCATTATTGCAGCGCAAAATGCTCAAACCGACGATGACAGCATCGTGTCTGGATCAGCGGTTTGACAGGTGCAAAAGCCGGGACGACGTCCTATATGGAGGGAAATTTCCCTTCGAGGCACCAGTATGAGCGAGACACAGACGCAGATCCCCGTAACCGTGCTGACCGGTTATCTCGGCGCCGGCAAGACGACGCTGCTCAACCGCATCCTCTCCGAGAACCATGGCAAGCGTTATGCCGTCATCGTCAATGAATTCGGCGAGATCGGCATCGACAACGACCTGATCGTGGAGTCCGACGAGGAAATCTACGAAATGAACAATGGCTGCGTCTGTTGCACGGTGCGCGGCGACCTCATCCGCACTGTGGAAGGCTTGATGCGCCGCCCGGGCCGCTTCGACGCCATCCTGGTCGAGACCACCGGCCTCGCCGACCCGGCACCGGTTGCCCAGACCTTTTTCATGGACGAGGACGTCCGCTCCAAGACAAAGCTCGACGCCGTGGTGGCGCTGGTAGACGCCAAGCACCTGCCGTTGCGCCTGAAGGACTCCAGGGAAGCCGAAGACCAGATCGCCTTCGCCGACGTGGTGGTGCTGAACAAGACCGATCTGGTGACGCCCGAAGAGCTCGCCGCGGTCGAGGCGACCATTCGCGCCATCAACCCGTCAGCCCGGATCCATCGCACCCAGCGCTCTGGCGTAGCCCTGACCGAAGTGCTCGACCGCGGCGCCTTCGACCTCAAGCGCGCGCTGGAGAATGATCCGCATTTCCTGGAAGCACATGACCACGACCATGACCATGAATGCGGTCTTGACTGCGATCACGACCACCACCACCATCATCATCACGACCATGATCACCATCACCACGATCATGATCACCATCACCATGCCTCGCCGATCCATGACGTGACGGTGCAGTCGGTGTCGCTGCGCGGCGGCGAGATGGATCCGAAGAAGTTCTTCCCCTGGATCGAGAAGATCACCCAGATGGAAGGCCCGAACATCCTGCGCCTGAAGGGCATCATTGCGCTGAAGGACGATCCGGACCGCTACGTGCTGCAGGGCGTGCACATGATCATCGAAGGCGATCACCAGCGCGCCTGGAAAGATGGCGAGAAGCACGAGAGCCGGCTGGTGTTCATCGGCCGCAAGCTTGACGCCGAACGGCTGAAGTCGAGTTTCGACGCCTGCCAGGCGGCGTAAGCACTTTCCTTGCCTGGATCGGCAAGGTCGAGTAAGCCCCTCACCGGCTTTCAGCTGATGAGGGGCTGTTTTTTGATGGCCTGCCCGAACTATCGCATGGAATTTCTGCCCGATGCCTACAGTCGCCCCGCTTGATGTAGACGGCCATTGCGTCGCCGCCGTTTTCCTGAACGACGTCCCGCATTTCGCGTTTGCCGACGGCGCGGTGCACAGGCTGGACAATGGCCACAAGACCGTCCAGGCCAATGATGGTCTGCTTGCGGCGGCCTATGACCAGGTCGACGAACGGCTGATCACCGGCGGCGAGGACGGCAAGGTGTTCTCGATCAAGCCTGAAGGCATTGTCGAGGAACTGGCTGCGGCGGGTCGCAAGTGGATCAGCAGTGTTGCCGCCGGACCGCAGCAAGCGGTTGCCTATGGTGCGGGCAAGAGCGCTTTCGTCCGCTTCAAGGACGGCAAGGTCAAGGAATTCCAGCACCCGCGTACCGTGGAGGGCGTGGCTTTCGCACCACGCGGCATGCGCATCGCCGTCGCCCGCTACAATGGCGCCACGCTGCATTTCCCGGCCACCGACGGCAAACCGACCGAACTGGAATGGGCAGGCGCGCATACCGGCGTCACCTTCTCGCCGGACGGCAATTTCCTGGTCACCACCATGCAGGAGAACGCCCTGCATGGCTGGAAACTGGCTGATGCCAAGCACATGCGCATGTCGGGTTACCCCGCCAAGGTCAAGAGCCTGTCGTGGAGCGCGCGCGGCAAGTGGCTGGCCAGTTCCGGCGCTCCGGCAGCGATCGTCTGGCCCTTCCAGGCCAAGGATGGGCCGATGGGCAAGGCGCCGCTGGAGCTCGGCACACGCGGCAACACAATGGTGACGGCGGTGGCATGCCATCCCACGGAAGAGGTGGTTGCGATCGGCTACGAAGACGGCATGGTGATCGCAGCCCGTTTCCACGACGCCAAGGAAGTCATGCTGCGCCGCCCGGGCAAGGGTGCCATCACCGCACTGACCTGGGACAAGGCCGAGCGTCGGCTGGCGTTTGGCAGCGCCGCCGGTGATTGCGGTATTATCGACATCACGGGCTGATCTCAGCCGGCTGCGCAGAAGCCTTGCGCCGGAGCGCGAGCCCGTCTCGCATGTTAAGGGACAGCAGAGTGATGTTTGCCGCTCCCGCCACGAGTTCGAGCGCCTGCACGGCGACGAATGCCGCATCGAAACGCCCCTCACCGGCCCAACCCGCAAGCGCATAGGCCGACGGCAGCAACACCAGCAGGCCATTGGCGGCGATGAACCGCATGCGGCGCTTCTTGCGCTGGACGACGTGGCTTCTCCAGCCTTTGCCCAGTGAAAAACCGGAGGCGCCCGCCAAAGCCATGGCCGGAATGAGCACGACCATGCCACCGAGAATAGCGGACTTCACCGCTGCGATCGTTTCCACATCCCCCAAGAGTTCGGCCACCACCGTCGACAACCAAAAACAGGCGACGGCAAGCAGCGCGACGGAACCAGCCGTCGCGTGGATCTTCGCTTTCATTGCGATCTCCCACGATTTGAATAGCATGCTATATATCATTGCATAGCATGCTATTCAATAGCTATTCCTGAGCCATGAGATTCCAGAAAGAACGCTCGGCAGGTTTCCTCGCCAACCAGATGGCGCGCCTGTTTGCCAAAGGTCTGCAGCGACGCATCGGCCCGCTGGGCCTGGCGCCTGCGCAATTCATGACCCTGCTTGCGCTGTGGGACGAAGATGGCTTGACGCAGAGTGAACTGGTGCGTCGCCTGGACGTTGAGCAGGCGACCATGGCCAACACCTTGACACGCATGGAGCGCGACGGGCTGATCGAGCGGCGATCCAACCCGTCGGACGGGCGATCGCAGTCCATTCATCTGACGGAAAGGTCGAAACATCTCCGTGACCCGGCCACCGATGCTGCCCGCGCCCAGAACGCAACGGCCTTGGCCGATTTCACCGATCAGGAGAAGGAAATGTTCCTCGCGCTGATGCGCCGCGCCATTGCGGCCATGCATGACGACTGATCTGCGCGCATCGCTGCAGATTTTCTAGCTGAATTTCGAATAAAATCACTGAACCAACACTCCTTTGCCTGGCGGCCAATTGCGGTCTGCGATCGCATTTGCTTAGAGTGGCGCCACGCCAACAGGGGGAGTGAATGAGCGTAAGCAAGGGTTCGAACAGCATCATCGGCGGCATCGACGCCAGGCGCATCGCCGAGCTGCGGGCAGCAGAGGCCGAGATTTTCCGAAAAGCCCGTCCGAAATCGCTGGCCCGCACCGGCAATGGCATCGCCGGCTATTTCGACGGCGTGCCGATGCACTGGATGACCGATTGGCCGACGCCGTTCCCGATCCTTGTCGAAAGCGCCAGACGCGCCACCATCATCGATGTCGACGGCAACCAGCTGGACGATTTCTGTCTCGGCGACACCGGTTCCATGTTCGGCCATTCGCCGACACCGGTCGCCCGCGCTATCCGCAGGCAGGCAGGGCGCGGCCTCACCTATATGCTGCCGTCCGAGGATGCGCTGGCCGTTGGCACGTTGCTGCAGGAGCTTTTCGGCCTGCCCTACTGGCAGATCGCGACCACTGCCACCGACGCCAACCGCTTCGCACTGCGCGTCGCGCGCGCCGTGACCGGCCGCGACAAGATCCTCGTCTTCAATGGCGCCTACCATGGCTCCGTCGACGAGACGATGGTGCGCATGAAGGACGGCAAGCCGATCAACCGGCCTGGACTTGCGGGCGAATTCCGGGATCTGACCCAACGCACCAAGATCGTCGAGTTCAACGACCTGCCGGCGCTGGAAGCAGCGCTGAAGGCGAAGGATGTGGCTTGTGTCATTACCGAGCCGGTGCTGACCAATTCCTGCATGGTGCTGCCGCAATCCGGCTTCCACGAGGCGCTCAGGCGCCTGACCCGTGAGACTGGGACGCTGCTGCTGATCGATGAGACGCACACGATTTCGACTGGCCGCGGCGGCTACACGAAAACCCATGGTCTCGAGCCCGACCTCTTCGTCCTCGGCAAGCCCGTCGCTGGTGGCGTGCCGGCGAGCGTCTGGGGCATGAGCGAAGATACCGCCTCGCGTTATGCCGCCTACAACCGAGGCAAGGAGCCCGGCTATTCCGGCATGGGCACGACGCTGTCCGCCAATCCGCTGCAGTTCGCCACCATGCGCGCCACGCTGGAAGAAGTGATGACTGCGGAAAACTACAGCCATATGGAAAGGCTGGCGGATAAACTGGCTACCGGGCTGTCAGCCGCGATAACACGCTATCAATTGCCCTGGCATGTCATGCGTGTCGGTGCCCGCGTCGAGTTCATCTGTGCCCCAGGCCCGCTTGGCAACGGCGCCGAGGCCGAGGGCGCGCATGCACCGGACCTGGAAGCGGCAGTACACGTCGCGCTGGTCAATCGCGGCGTCCTGATCGCCCCGTTCCACAACATGATGCTTATCTCCCCGGTCACCACGGCGGCACAGGTGAAACGGCTGATCGCCGCCTTCACCGAAGTTGCCGCCAAGCTCGCGGCATGAGACAAGCCAGACAACAATCCTTCAGAGTGCAATCATGACTTCACCTTCCGGCTCGACGCCTGCCGAGGCTACGGCGTTCCTCGATGCCCATCCTGAAATCGAAGCCTTTGACATTATCCTGACCGACGCCAACGGCGTCGGGCGAGGCAAGATCCTGCGCCGCCATGAACTCGCCGGCGTCTATGAAAACGGCCGTCATATGCCGATCTCGATCCTCGGCCTCGACATCACCGGGGAAGATGTCCACGAAACCGGCCTGATCTGGGACTCTGGCGACGGCGACCTGCGCGCCTGGCCAATCCCCGGCACGCTGGTGCCGTTGCATGGCACCAATCCGCCGCGTGGTCAGGTCCTGATGGCGATGTATCACCTCGACGGCGAGCCGATGACGTCGGACCCCCGCCATGCGCTGGCTCGCCAGGTCGAGGCGCTGGCCGCCAAGGGCTTCCATCCGGCAGGCGCCTTCGAGCTGGAATTCTTCCTGCTCGGCAATGAGCGTGACGCCGACGGCAAGGTGCAGCCGGCCAATGCCGTGCTCGACGGGCGCCGCAGCGGCAAGACCGAAGTCTATTCCGTCGACCATCTGCATGGCATGGAGCCGTTGTTCTCCGACATCTACGCTGCCGCCAGGGCGCAAGGCATTCCGGCCGAAACGGTGATCTCTGAATATGCGCCGGGCCAGTACGAGCTGACGCTGAACTACCGCAAGGACGTGATGCGCGCCGCTGATGATCTCATCATGCTGAAGCGGGTGGTGCGCATGCAGGCGCGCCGCCACGGCGTCACCGCCTGTTTCATGGCCAAGCCGATCGAAAAATACGCCGGCTCCGGCATGCATTTCCATGTCTCGCTGCTGGACGACAAGGCCAGGAACGTCTTCACCGAGACCACACCGGGCGCATGGTCGCCGCTGCTGCTCAACGCGCTCGGCGGGCTCGCCGGGACGATGGCCGAATCCATGCTGGTGTTTGCCCCGCACGCCAATTCCTGGCGCCGGTTCGTTTCGCAGTCCTACGCCCCGGTGGCGCCGACATGGGGTGTGAACAACCGCTCCGTGGCTTTGCGCGTGCCAGCCGGCGATGCCAGGAACCGCCGGATCGAACATCGGCCTTCCGGTGTCGATGCCAATCCCTATCTGGTCGCCGCCACCATCCTGGCGGGCGTTGCCAAGGGCATCGAGGAAAAGCTCGATCCGGGTCCGGAAGTTACCGGCAATGGCTATGAGGCCGCCGGCGAGGCGAAGAACAAGATGCCCATCGACTGGCGTGCCGCAATCGACGCGGCACGCGGCTCAACCTTCCTGAAGAGTGCGCTCGGACCGGACCTGCACAGGACCTTCGTCGAGATCAAATGGGCGGAATATCTGCGTGTCGCCCGCACGGTCAGCGAGCTCGACTATCACCTCTATCTGCACGAGGTGTAGGCGTCGCCCTGCCCGGTTCGGACAGGGTTAGCGCACCAGGATCGCCCTGAGATCATTGACGTTCGTGCCGGTCGGCCCCGGCACGAAAAGGTCGTCCACGGCGTTGAAGGCAGTCCAGGCGTTGTTGCCGGCCAGCACCGCCTTGGCGTCCACGCCATTGCCGCGCATCCGTGTCACGCTGGAGGCGTTGCAGAAAGCGCCGGCATTGTCTTCCGAACCATCGATACCGTCGGTGTCGGCGGCGAGGGCATCGATGCCTTCGACGCCATCGACGCCGATGGCGAAGGCCAGCAGGAATTCCGAATTGCGCCCGCCCTTGCCCTTGGCGCGAAGCGTCACCGTGGTTTCACCCCCGGACAGGATCAGAACCGGCTTCTTGAAAGGCCGGTTGCGCGCAGCGACTTCACGCGCGATCGCGGCATGCACCGACCCAACCTCACGTGCTTCGCCTTCAAGCGCATCCGACAGGATCACCGCCTCGACACCCTGGCGCTTTGCTTCCGCAGCCGCAGCCTCCAGCGAGACGGCGGCGGATGCGATGACATGCACCTCGTTGCGAGCGAATTTCGGATCATCGGGGCGCGGCGCTTCCGACGCCGGTGAGTTTATGTGGGCCATCACCGCATCGGGCAGCTTCATACCGTAGGCTTTGATGGCAGCGAGCGCATCGGTACGGTTTGCCTCGTCCGGAACGGTCGGGCCGGAAGCGACGAGCGCCGGATTGTCGCCGGGAATGTCGGAAACGATCAGCGACACTACCCTGGCTGGCCATGCGGCAGCAGCGAGCCGTCCGCCCTTGATGGTGGAGACATGCTTGCGGATCGTGTTCATGGCCGAGATCGGCGCGCCGGAAGCCAGCAGCGCCTCGTTGACGGCGATCTCGTCCGCCAGCGTCAGGCCACCGGCCGGCGCCGGCAGAAGCGCCGACCCGCCGCCGCAGACCAGCGCGACGACCAGATCGTCCTCGCCGAGGCCCGAGACGATTTCCTGCAATCGTTTCGCGGCTGCAAGGCCGGCGGCGTCGGGAACCGGATGCGCGGCTTCGACCACCTCCAGATGCCTGGTCGGCGCGCCGTAACCGTAGCGCGTGACGATCAGCCCTTCGATCGGCCCGTCCCATACCTTTTCAAACGCTGCCGCCATCTGCGCCGAACCCTTGCCAGCGCCGATGACGATCGTGCGGCCCTTGGGTTTCGCCGGCAGATGCTTGCGGATCGTCAGTTCAGGGTCCGCCGCAGCCACGGCAGCCTCGAAGATCGCGGTGAGGAAGGCCTTCGGATCGAGGGTCATGGAGAAGCCTTTGTTTAGCGGCGGATGGAGAAGTCAGTCACCGGATGGCGGCAGGGCAAGCTCGGCGCGGTCCACGCCGAGGTGCACGCACAAAGCATCGACCACGACATTGTGGTCTTCGCGTTCTGGCAGCCCGGAAACGGCGATCACACCGATGACGCCAGCGCCTTTGACGGTGACAGGAAAACCGCCGCCGGCCAGCACATATTCGGAGACATCCAGCCCCTCGCCGACCTTGAACGTGCGGTCCGGACGCTGCTGCTCGAGGACCAGGCGATAGGTGCTGCGCAGATAGCGCTTCACGACATTGATCTTGCGCCGCGCCCAATCGGGATTTGAGGCATTGGAGCCTGGCATGGCGGCGTAGAACAGCGGACGGTCGAAGGTGCGGATCTCGACGATGATCGGCATGTCTTGCTTCAGCGCCCGCTCGCGGATCGCGCTGCCGATCTCGAAGGCCACAGCCTCATCGAAGCGTTCGAAAACCAGCGTCGCCTCCTGACGCTTGATCGTCTCGATATCGTCGCTCGCGGCCATGCTTCCTCCCAGAAGGCACGAATGTCCTGTCGCGTTTACGGCAAACTGCCCTTGGAGCAATTCCAGGAAAAGCACGCAGCGGTTTTCTGTCCGGAATTGCGTGAAAACAAAGAGTTAGAGCGTTTCCGCGTTTCCGTTAAAAAACGGAAACGCTCTAGGGTCAAGGGCAGATCAGGAATTCGCCATCACCAGATCGCTCTTGGCCGGCTTTCCGGCGACATAAACCTCGCGCACGACCCGGTCGTCGCCGACCGTCTGCAGCAGGAATAGCTCCTCGGCCAGCGAGTTGATGCGTTCCGAACGCACCTGCAGCAGCGGTGTCGCCCGACTGTCGAGCACGACGATGTCGGCGTCGGTTCCCGCCTCCAGCGTACCGACACGGTCGGCTACCGAGAGCGCCTCGGCATTGCCGCGCGTGACCTGCCAGAACGACTGGAACGGATTGAGCTTTTCGCCCTGCAGCGCGATGATCTTGTAAGCCTCGTCCATGGTGCGCAGCATCGAATAGTTGGTGCCGCCTCCCACATCCGTCGCCGTCGCAATGCGCAGCGGCTTCTTGCGGCTGCGATAGCCCTGATAGGCGAACAGGCCCGATCCAAGGAAAAGGTTGGAGGTCGGACAGAAGACGGCGACCGCGCCGGTGTCCGACAGGACATCGGCTTCGCGCTCGGAAAGGTGAATGCAATGGCCGAGAAGGGTTTTCGGGCCCATCAGGCCATAGTGCTCGTAAACGTGGGTATAGTCCTTCGACCAGGGATAGAGCTCCTGGGTGAAGGCGATCTCGGCGTGGTTCTCGGAAAGATGCGTCTGGATATGCAGGTCCGGATGCTCGCGGGCGAGCGCCTGCGCCATTTCCATCTGCTCCGGGGTGGAGGTGATGGCGAAACGTGGCGTGATCGCGTAGAGGCCACGGCCCTTGCCATGCCAGGCGGCGATGAGCGCCTTAGTGTCGTCGTAGCTCGATTGTGGCGTATCGTGTACGGCTTCGAGCGCATTGCGGTCCATCATCACCTTGCCGGCGATGACCAGCATGCCGCGATCGTAGGCCTCGGCAAAGAAAGCTTCCGCCGACTGCTTGTGCACCGAGCAGTAGGCGGCCACCGTCGTGGTGCCCTGACGGATCATCTCGTCGAGGAACAGCCGGGAAATACGGCGGCCATGCTGCGCGTTCTCGAACTTCGACTCCTCGGGGAATGTGTAGGTGTTGAGCCAGTCGAGCAGTTCGGCGCCGTAGCTGGCGATGATCTGCATCTGCGGCATGTGTACATGCGCATCGATGAAACCAGGCAGCAGCAGATGCGGGCGATGATCGATCACGCGTGCAGCGGAACCGGCGCGCGCTGATACCTCGGCGTAGGAGCCCGAAGCGACGATCTTGCCGTTGGCGACGAGTACCGCGCCGTCTTCCTCATAGGCATAGGCGGCGCGATCATCGATCGTTTCCGGCCAGCGCAGGAAGGACAGGGTGCGGCCGCGCAGCAGTGTTGTGGTCATTGTCGCTCTTGCTTCCGTATCAAATTTCACTTCGCCATCCGCTTCGCAGACACCTTCGCCCCGAAAGAGGATGGTCTTGCTGCCCGAGCCCTGCCCACCGGTGGTCCGGCACGAAGGTGTCGGCGAAACGGATCGACCGGCATCCCTTCCGGGTGCCGACGATGCTTACTTCTTCTTGCCGGCTTCCTCGAACCAGGTGACCAGCAGCGCACGCTCCTGGTCGGTGATCTGGGTGACGTTGCCGGGTGGCATGGCATGGCTGCGGCCGGCCTGCAGATAGATCTCGCGGGCGTGTTCGGCAATCGTCGCGTCGCTGTCCAGGATCACGCCCTTGGGCGCGTGATAAATGCCTTCATAGACCGGCTCCTGCGTATGGCACATGGAGCAGCGGCCGAGGACGGCGTCGCGCGCCGCCGGAAAATGCGTGGAGGTCGTATAGACCTCCGCCGCGGAAGAGACCTTCTGCTCGCCTGTCAGCACCTTCGGCACGGTCGACAGCCAGATGATGATGATGAACAGGATGGTTGCCGCCAGCCAGGTCCAGGTCGGGTTGCCCTTGCGGGCATGCTGGGTGTTGAAGAAGTGGCGGATCAGCACGCCGATCAGGAACACCAGCGAAGCGATGATCCAGTTGAACTGCGTGCCGAACGCCAGCGGATAATGGTTCGACAGCATCAGGAACAACACCGGCAGCGTCAGGTAGTTGTTGTGCGTCGAGCGGGTCTTGGCGATCTTGCCATATTTCGGATCAGGCTTGCGGCCGGCGATGAGGTCGGCGACCACGATCTTCTGGTTCGGGATGATGACCATGAAGACGTTGGCCGACATGATCGTGGCGGTGATGGCGCCAAGATGGAGGAAGGCGGCGCGGCCGGTGAAGAGGTGCGTCAGGCCCCAGGCCATGAAGACCAGGATCCCGTAGAGAACCAGCATCAGCAGCGTGTCGTGGTTGCGGAGCGGCGAACGGCACAGCAGATCGTAGACGATCCAGCCGGAAGCCAGGCAGGCGAGCGAAATCAGGATGGCGACCGGCGCCGATACGTCGAGCACATTGCGGTCGATGAGGAAAAGGTCCGCGCCGGCATAATAGACGATTGCCAGCATGGCGAAGCCGGACAGCCAGGTGGCATAGGATTCCCATTTGAACCACGTCAGGTGCTCCGGCATCTCGGCCGGCGCCACCAGGTATTTCTGGATGTGGTAGAAGCCGCCGCCATGGACCTGCCACTCCTCGCCATGGGCACCCGCCGGCAGGCCGGGCCGCTGGCGCAGACCAAGGTCAAGCGCGACGAAATAGAAAGACGAGCCGATCCAGGCGATGCCGGTGATGACGTGCAGCCAGCGCACCGCGAATGCCGCCCAATCCCAGAAAATCACATAGTCGAGCATGCTCCACCCCTTCGTGCCGGTCAGTCGACATTACGGACTGGCGCGCAAATCGAAAGAGGCGGGCGACACGATGACTTTCAAAAAAAATTGGAAAATAGTAGCCTGCTATCAAAATCAGGCGCAAAGGGGACGTCCTGGACAATGGCATATCTCGACAACATCGCCGTCTTCGTTCGCGTCGTCGAATTGGGCAACCTGTCGGCGGCGGGGCGCGACATGCGCATTTCGCCAGCTGTCGCGTCAAACCGCATCAAGGAACTCGAAAAACACCTTGGCGTGCGCCTGTTCAACCGCACGACAAGGCAATTGATGCCGACAGAGCATGGAACCGTGTTCTATTCCGGCGCCAAGCAGGTACTGGATGCCATCGTCGAGGCGGAAGCAGCCGTCGCCGCCCTCTCCGGCCAGCCGCGCGGCACCATTCGCGTCACCGCGCCGCTCGGGCTCGGACGGCGTCTGATCGCCTCCGGCATTCCCGATTTTCACGATACCTATCCCGATATCGAGGTGCGCCTGCGCCTGTCCGACCACAATGTCGATATCCTGAAGGAAGGCATCGACGTGGCATTCCGGCTCGGCGTGATCGAGGATTCATCACTCAGGATGCGCGGCATCATGGAGTGCGAGCGCGTGCTGGTCGCCTCGCCGAAATATCTCGCAGCGCGCGGCGAACCGACCGATTCCAGCGAGCTCATCGGCAGGAAGCATGACTGCCTGATGCTGCGCTATCCCGGCAGCAGGGAGTTCTTCTGGATGCTGCAGACACCGGAAGGCGTGGTGAAATTCGAGGTACATGGCCCCTTCGACAGCGACGACGGCGATGTGCTGACCGAATGGGCGCTGGCCGGCCGCGGCATCATCAACAAGCCGCGCTTCGAGGTCGAACCGTACATCCGTGACAAGCGCTTGCAGGTAATCCTGACCAAAACACCACCGACGCCAGTGCAGTTTGCCGCGGTCTATCCGCACAAGAAACTGCAGGACCCCAAGGTGCGGCTGCTGCTCGATTTCATGGCCGACCGCTGCCAGAAACTGATCCGCGACATCCTGGCCGGGAAATAGCAGGAACCATAGGGCCAGCCTGTTCGTTGCGGCTTGCGTGGGGGACAGGAAGGCGTCACTTTTCCGCCGCCAGCCGATCCTGCCAGCCTCCCACTCGAAACCAGGAGACCCCGATGGCCGACATCCAGACCAGGAACGACTTGAAATCCAACACGCGAACGACCGCGATCGCCATCCTGAACGCGCGGCTCGCCGAAGCCATCGATCTCGCGCTGATCACCAAGCAGGCACACTGGAACGTCAAAGGTCCGCAGTTCATCGCCATCCACGAGATGCTCGACGGATTCCGTACCGAGCTGGACGGTCATGTCGACACCATCGCCGAACGTGCGGTGCAGCTCGGCGGCACCGCGCACGGCACCTTGCAGGATGTGGCCAGGACGACCACGCTGAAGCCCTATCCGACCGACATCCACAAGACCAAGGATCATCTGGCTGCGCTGATCGACCGCTATGCCGCTGTCGCGAAATCCGCCCGCACAGCGATCGATGAAGCCGACGAGGCCGGCGATGCCGACACGGCCGATATCTTCACCGCCTATTCGCGCGCACTCGACAAGTCGCTTTGGTTCCTGGAGGCCCACACGCAGGAAAAAGAGTGAAAGACGAGGCGTAACGCCTCAGGCGGCTTCCACGCCGGCCTTGACCTGATGCCGGACCAGCGCCGTCATCATCTCTGAAGCGGCAAGTGCCGCTATAACCGGCGGCCGCTTGTCCTTCACGGCATCGCCGCCGATCGGCGAGACAAGCCGTTCGAATTCCATCTCCGAGCCATTGGCGGTCTTCAGGAACCAGTTCCTGAAGGTCGCCTTCTTGGTCCTGGAGCCGATCATGCCAACGTAGGCGGTGTCACTGCGCTTCAGGGCTTCGGCAGCGATCAGGAAATCCAGCGCATGATCGTGGGTGAGCACCGCGAATGCCGAGCCCGCCGGCGCCTGCCGGACCATCTCCTCGGGCATCGCGGTCAGCCTGGTCTCGACCGCTTCGGTGATGCCTTCCAATTCCTCGGCGCGCGTTTCCACGACGACCACATGGATGGGCAGCAACGATACCGAGGCGGCAAGCGCCTTGCCGACATGGCCGCCACCGAAAATATAGAGATGTGGCAGGTGCTCTTCTTCGGCTTCAGCCGCAACGATCAATCCAGCAGCCATGGCGCCATCCACCAGCCTGATCAGCACCTCGACGCGACCGCCGCAGCACTGGCCTATCTCTGGCCCCAGCGGCACATCGAGCGTCGCGCAGACTTCCTGGACATCGATACGGTGCACCGCGGGCTGCCCGCCCTTGCGTACCGGCAGCACGCCGGACATTTGTCTCGCCTTGTCGATCGCCATGTATTCGAGCTGGCCGCCGCCGATCGTGCCATAGGTCGTCTCGGGCGACACCAGCATGTAGGCACCCTTCTCGCGCGGCGTCGAGCCTCGCGTGCCGGCCACTTCGACCAGCGCGACCGGGCCAGGGCCAGCCAGAAACTCTCTCAGATCCTGTACTTTCGAGGTCATGATCGCATTCCCACCTCGGGAATATAACACTTGTTGCGTCGGATTGCCCGCGCGGCAGGCTCACGCCTTGCTGCGCGCTTCCTTCTTCAGCCGCTCGACCGCCATCAGCACGCGCTCCGGTGTTGCCGGTGCATCGAGGCGGGGGCTGATCTTGTGATCGGCCACGCTGGCCACCGCGTCGGAGAGTGCCTGCAAAACCGAAATACCGAGCGGCAAGGGTGGTTCGCCGACCGCTTTGGAACGATGGATCGTCGGTTCATAGGCCTGCGACCAGTCGGTCAAGGCGACGTTGAAGATCTTCGGCCGATCGGACGCCAGCGGGATCTTGTAGGTCGATGGCGCGTGCGTGCGCAGCCGGCCCTTGCCATCCCACCACAATTCCTCGGTTGTCAGCCAGCCCATGCCCTGGACGAAACCACCCTCGACCTGCCCGATATCGATCGCCCGGTTCAGTGAGCGGCCGGTGTCGTGCAGGATATCGGTGCGTTCGACGACATATTCGCCGGTCAAGGTGTCGATCGAAACTTCCGAGCACGCGGCGCCATAGGCGTAATAATAGAAGGCGTGGCCCCGGCCTTTGGCGCGATCCCAGTGGATCTTCGGCGTCTTGTAATGCCCTGCCGCCGAAAGCTGGATACGGTTGAGATAGGCCTGTTTGACCAGCTCGTTGAAGGAGATCTCCTGGTTGCCGATGCGGACGCGGTTGGGCAGGAACACCACCTGATCGGCCGGCACGGAGTATTTTTCCGCCGCGAAGTCGATCAACCGGTCCTTGATCTGGCGCGCCGCGTTCTGGGCAGCCATGCCGTTGAGATCGGCACCCGAGGATGCAGCCGTCGGCGCCGTGTTTGGTACCTTGGCCGTGGTCGTCGCTGTGATCTTCACCCGTTCCAGATCGATCTGGAACTCCTCGGCCACCACCTGCGCCACCTTGAGATGGAGACCCTGCCCCATCTCGGTGCCGCCATGGTTCATATGCACCGAACCGTCATTGTAGATATGCACCAGCGCGCCGGCCTGGTTGGACTCGGTCTTGGTGAACGAGATGCCGAACTTGACCGGGGTGAGTGCAATGCCGCGCTTGATGAAACGGCTGTTGGCATTGAAAGCCGCGATCTCGCGACGGCGGCCGGCATAGTCGGCGCTCGCCTCCAGCTCCGCGACGATGCGGTGGATGATATTGTCCTCGACCTTCTGGTGATAGGGCGTGACGTTGCGTTCGCCGGTCGCGCCCATGGCGTCGTAGAAGTTCAACTTGCGGATCTCAAGCGGATCCTTGCCGACGGCGAACGCCACCTCTTCGATGACGCGCTCCGCGCCGACCATACCCTGCGGGCCACCAAAGCCACGGAAGGCGGTGTTGGACACGGTGTTGGTATAGAGCGGCGCCGACTTGGCGTGCACGTTCGGGTAGAAATAAGCGTTGTCGCAGTGGAACAGCGCACGGTCGCCGACCGGACCGGACAGGTCCGCCGAGAAGCCGGCATTGAGCGCGAACATGAAGTCGACACCGAGGATGTTGCCCTCGTCGTCGAAGCCGACATCGTAGTCAATGACAAAGTCGTGCCGCTTGCCGGTCGCCGTCATGTCCTCGTCGCGGTCGAGGCGCACCTTGACCGCACGCTTGTGTTTCTTGGCGGCAATGGCAGCGATGGCGGCGCACTGGTTGGCCTGCGTCTCCTTGCCGCCGAAACCGCCGCCCATACGCCGCACTTCCACCGTGACCGCGTGGCTCGGCACGCCGAGCACATGGGCGACGAGGTGCTGCGTTTCACTCGGCCCCTGCGTCGAGCAATGGACGACGACCTCGTCATCCTCTCCGGGAACAGCGAGGGAAACCTGGCCTTCCAGATAGAAATGGTCCTGTCCGCCGAGCTTCATGCGGTTCTTGATGCGGCGCGGCGCTGCGGCGATAGCCGCGTCCGGGTCACCACGCTTCAGGGTCAGCGGCGTCACCACCTGCCTGTCCTTCAAAGGATCGAGGTCCCAGATGTTGAGGATCGCCGGCAGTTCTTCGTATTCGATCCTGGCTAGGCGCGCGGCGCTGCGCGCCGCTTCGCGGGTCTCGGCGATGACCGCGAAGATCGGTTGGCCGTGGAACTGCACCTTGCCTTCGGCAAAGACCGGATCGTCATGCATGCCGCTGGGGGAGACATCGTTTTCGCCGGGCACGTCCTCGTAGGTCAGCACGTCGACTACGCC
This sequence comes from Mesorhizobium sp. NPDC059025, assembly GCF_042739655.1. NCBI lineage: Bacteria > Pseudomonadati > Pseudomonadota > Alphaproteobacteria > Hyphomicrobiales > Phyllobacteriaceae > Mesorhizobium > Mesorhizobium sp. NPDC059025. The sequence goes on from NZ_JBHYIM010000008.1 coordinate 33,473, forward strand.
CGGTGCTTTGCGCACGGCGGACAGGTCGACCTTCTTCAGCCTGGCGTGCGTGACGGTCGAGAGACCGAGGCCGACATGCAGCGTTCCTGCCGGTTCCGGCAGGTCGTCGATATAGACCGCCGTGCCGGCGACGTGCTTGTGCGCGGAATCGTGGCGCTGGTCGGTGTGAACGCCGCCGACGATCTTCTGCGCCTTGAGGTTAGGAGTGTGTTTGGTCATCTCACGCCGCCCTGTTCCGCGACACCTGGAATGGCGCCTTGGTGCCGGTGGTCTCGGTGTAGAAGCGCAGCAGAAGGTTCCTTGCCGCCAGCGCCCGGTATTCGGCGGTCGCACGCATATCGGTGAGCGGCGCGAAGTCTTCGGCGTATCTGGCCATCGCCGCTTCCACAGTTGCCTCGGTCCACGGCTTGCCGACCAGCGCCTTCTCAACCGCACTCGCCCGCTTCGGCGTCGCCGCCATGCCACCATAGGCAATGCGGATCGATGCCACCGTGCCATCCTTGGCGAGCTTCAGGCTGAAAGCGCCGAGCGTCGCGGTGATATCCTCGTCGCGTCGCTTGGTGATCTTGTAGACCGCGAACCTGTCACCCTTGTCCGGGATCGGCACATGCACGGCTTCGACGAACTCGCCCGGCTGCCGGTCCTGCTTGCCATAGGCGATGAAGAACTTCTCGAGCGAAATGGTGCGGCGCTTCTTGCCCTTGCGCAGGGTGAGCTTCGCGTCGAGCGCGATCAGCGGCGGCGGCGTGTCACCGATGGGTGAACCGTTGGCGATGTTGCCACCGATCGTGCCCATGTTGCGCACCTGCTGGCCGCCGATGCGGTCGATGAGCGGTCCGAGCGCCGGAATGCGTTTGGCCAGCAGGGAGAAGGCTTCGGTGTAGGTGACGCCGGCGCCGATCGAGATGACACCCTTGTCCTCGGAGATCGTGCGCAGCCCTTCTATCCCGGCGATAAAGACCACCGGCGAGATGTCGCGCATATGCTTGGTCACCCAAAGGCCGACATCGGTCGAGCCTGCGACGATGGTGGCCTGCGGTTCGGCTTCCAGCACTCTGGCGAAGTCATCGACGTCAGCCGGCACGATGAAGCGGTCCTTGCCGGTGCCGACCTCGACGCGAGAGCCGTCCTGAAGTTCGGTCAGACGTAAGATCACGGACTTGCGCTCGGCCTGCAGTGGATCCTTCGCTGCCTTGCCGTAGCTGGAAATGGCACGGGCGGCGCGCATGATCGCCTCATAGCCGGTGCAGCGGCAGAGATTGCCCTGCAGCGCCTTCTCGATTTCGGCGTCGGACGGCTCTGGCGACTTCATCCAGAGCGCGTAGAGCGACATGACGAAGCCCGGCGTGCAGAAGCCGCATTGCGAACCGTGGAAATCCACCATCGCCTGCTGCACGGGATGCAGCGTGTCCTCCGTGCCGGCGAGATGTTCGATGGTCACGACATGGGTGGCATCGAGCGAGCCCATGAAGCGGATGCAGGCGTTGACGCTCTCATAGACCAGCTTGCCAGCGACCAGCTTGCCGACCAGGACCGTACAAGCGCCGCAGTCGCCCTCGGCGCAGCCTTCCTTGGATCCCTTCAACGAGCGCGACAGGCGCAGCCAGTCGAGCAGCGTCTGGTCCGGCGCAACATCGCTCAGAGCGACATCGCGGCCGTTGAGGATGAAGCGCAGCTCGGAGCGGGTCTTCAACTTGGCCATTGCTCAGCTCCCCCGGTAGGTCGAATAGCTGTAGGGCGAGATCAACAACGGTACGTGATAGTGCTTGGCCTCGGCCATGCCGAAACGGATCGGCACGATGTCCAGGAAAGCCGGTTCGGGCAACTCGGTGCCGGAGCGGCGCAGGTAGTCGCCGGCCGAGAAAATCAGCTCATATTCACCGAGCTTGAATTCGTCACCGGCCAGAAGCGGTGCGTCGCAGCGGCCGTCGCTGTTGGTGGTCACACTCTTCAGATGCGTGCGTTTGCCGTCCTCGAGACGGAACAGATCGACGAGCAGGCCGGCCGCCGGCTTGCCGGTCACCGTATCCAGCACATGCGTCGTCAGACGCCCGCCATTGTTGTGCGACGTTTCCGCCAATTGCCGCCTCCCATTCCGGTACAATCGAACATAGTGATGAATTGTGCGCCAATTAAAGGCGATGGATAAGCCCTGGTCGAGCGGACGGCACCAAAAAGCACTTTCAAAAATTTCGTGGTAATGGCGGTGCAAAGCTTTGGATATCTTGGGCCCACTTCCGGAGCAACCGGCAGGGAGGAATGATGCGTTACGTACGGGACATGCGTGGCTACGGAGCCAACCCGCCAGACCCGAAATGGCCGGGTGGCGCCCATGTCGCCGTGCAATTCGTCGTCAACTACGAAGAAGGCGGCGAGAACTGCATCCTGCATGGCGATGCCGCCTCTGAGGCTTTCCTGTCGGAAGTGGTCGGCGCCGCTCCCTGGCCTGGCAAGCGCCATTGGAATATGGAATCGATCTACGAATATGGCGCCCGCGCCGGCTTCTGGCGGCTGCATCGCATGTTCACCGAAGCGGGCGTGCCGGTGACGGTCTACGGTGTCGCCTCGGCGCTGGCCCGCTCACCCGATCACGTCGCGGCAATGGATGATGCCGGCTGGGAGATCGCCTCGCACGGTCTCAAATGGATCGACTATCGCGACCACGACGAAGTAGATGAAAAGCGCGACCTCGACGAAGCGATCCGCCTGCATAAGGAAGTCGTGGGCGAGCGCCCGACCGGCCTCTATCTCGGCCGCACCTCGGTGAACTCGGTGAAGCTGGCGGCTGCCGAAGGTGGATTTGCCTGGATCTCCGACACCTATGACGACGACCTGCCCTACTGGCTCGACCATGACGGCCACGGCAACGCCATACCGCCGCAACTTGTCATCCCCTACACGCTTGATGCCAATGACATGCGCTTCGCCACCCCGCAGGGTTTCAATTCGGGCGACCAGTTCTTCGCCTACCTGAAGGACGCATTCGACACACTGTATGCCGAAGGCAAGGCCGGGCGCGGCGGCATGATGAGCATCGGCCTGCATTGCCGCCTGATCGGCCGGCCGGGACGCGCCGCGGCACTGCAGCGCTTCATCGACTATGTGAAGGGCCACGACAGGGTCTGGCTGCCACGCCGCATCGATATCGCCAATCACTGGCGTGACCATCATCCCTACGAACCGGCGGCCCTGCGCCCATCGCGCATGGACAGGCCGGAATTCGTGCAGCGCTTCGGTGGTATCTTCGAACACTCGCCATGGATTGCCGAGCGCGCGTTCGAACTGGAACTCGGGCCTGCGCATGACAGCGCCGGCGGCCTGCACAATGCACTCTGCCGTGCTTTCCGTTCGGCTTCCGAGACCGAACGTCTCGGTGTGCTGACCGCGCACCCGGACCTTGCCGGCAAGCTGGCGCAGGCAAAGCGGCTGACCGAGGATTCGACCAGGGAGCAGGCGTCCGCCGGGCTCGATGCGCTGACCGACGCCGAGCGCGAGCTGTTCTCCAAGCTGAACGCCGCCTACGTTACCACCTTCGGCTTCCCCTTCATCATCGCGGTGAAGGGCAAGACCAAGGAAGAGATCCTGGCGGCTTTCGAGACCCGCATCGGCAACAGTCGCGGAGAGGAATTCGAAACCGCCTGCAGGCAGGTCGAACGCATCGCGCTGCTGCGCCTCAAGGAAATACTGCCCAAATAGGTCTGAACTGATGGATATGATGAAGATGGCCGATCGCACCTATTACGCGCCGAAAGGTGGACTGCCGCCGCAGACCGACCTGATCACCGACCGCGCGGTGTTCACAGAAGCCTATGCGGTCATCCCCAAACGCGAATTCAGCGACATCGTCACCTCCTACCTGCCGGGCTGGGACAAGACGCGGCTGTGGATCATCGCCCGGCCGCTGTCGGGCTTCGCCGAGACCTTCTCGCAATACATTATGGAAGTGCAGCCGGGCGGTGGCAGCGACAGGCCTGAACCGGACAGCGGGGCCGAAGGCGTGCTGTTCGTGGTCGAAGGCGAGGTCACGGTCACGCTTGGCGGCAAAAGCCACGAGATGAAGCCGGGCGGTTACGCTTTCCTGCCGCCGTCAAGCGGCTGGACATTGCGTAACAACGGCAAGACGACCACGCGTTTCCACTGGATCCGCAAAGCCTATGAAAAGGCCGAGGGCGTTGATGTGCCCGAACCGATCTTCGCCAATGAGAACGATATCGCCCCCAATCCGATGCCGGATACCGAAGGCCGCTGGGCAACGACCCGTTTCGTCGATCCTCTGGACCTGCGTCACGACATGCATGTCACCATCGTCACGTTCGAACCGGGCGGCATCATTCCGTTCCCGGAAACGCATGTGATGGAGCACGGGCTCTACGTCCTGGAAGGCAAGGCGGTCTACCGTCTCAACCAGGACTGGGTGGAAGTGCAGGCCGGTGATTACATGTGGCTACGCGCGTTCTGCCCGCAGGCCTGTTACGCAGGGGGGCCGGGCAAGTTCCGCTACCTGCTCTACAAGGATGTCAACCGTCACGCCAAGCTCGGTGGTTTTGGACGCTAACACCCAGGCTGTGCTGTTGCCTCGCCGAAGTGGTCGGGCCAGGAGCTGTAAAAAGGTCAGATCATGACGCGCATCATCACCGCCAAGCCTCTGACGCGCGCGAATTTTGCCGAATTCGGCGAAGTCATCGACACCGAGACCGACAGCCATTACCCGATCAACAATGGCAGGTGCGAACGCTATCACGCGCTCGCCCGTCCGGAAGCCGCCGGTCCGAACGGCCATGTGCTGATCAACCTGTTCAAGGGCACACCCTACGAATTCCCATTGAGGCTCTCGATGGTGGAACGGCATCCCTTCGGCAGTCAGGCTTTCGTACCGCTGTCACCGCGCCCCTTCGTGGTCGTGGTCTGCCATGACAGCCCGGATGGCCCGGCCGAGCCGTGTGCCTTCATCACCAGGCCCGGCCAGGGCGTGAACTACCCGCGCAATCTCTGGCACGGCGTGCTCACGCCGATCGGCGAACCGCAGGATTTCGTCGTGGTCGACCGTGGCGGCGACGGCTCCAATGTCGAGGAATTCCACTTCTCGCACCCGTATGAAATCCACCTGCCCGAAGGGTTCCAGTCATGACCGATGTTTCCCTGATCGACCGCCTGCTCGACGTCATCGAACACGACATCGTGCCGATGACCAAAGACGGCGTCGCCGATGGCAACAAGCTGTTCGGCGCCGCAATCCTGCGCAAGAGCGACCGCTCTCTGGTTCTGGCAGAGACCAACAACGAGACCGAGAATCCGCTGTGGCATGGCGAAGTGCATTGCCTCAAGCGTTTCTACGAGATGCCCAAGGCCGAGCGGGTCGATACCAAGGATGCGATCTTCCTGGCCACGCATGAACCGTGTTCTCTGTGCCTGTCTGCGATCACCTGGACCGGCTTCGACAATTTCTACTACCTGTTCAGCCACGAGGATTCGCGCGACAGCTTCGCCATCCCGCACGACCTGAAGATACTGAAGGAGGTCTTCACGCTTGAGCCCGGCGGCTACAACGCCGAAAACGCCTACTGGAAAAGCTACTCCCTGCGCCGTCTGGTACGCGCCTTGCCGGAAACGGAACGCAATCGGCTGGAAACCCGCATCAAGACGATCTCCGACAGATACGACGCGCTTTCCGCCGACTATCAGGACGGCAAGGCCGATAACGATATCCCGCTGAACTAGCCGCAGCATCCTGACACGGAACCCTCTTACGGCCGCATCCGGGATGAAGCCTGCCCATGGCGTGCCCGCGAGGCCTTCCGTCGCAAACAGGATGGTCTGCGCAGGCCGCTTCGAAAACAGCAGCCCGGCAAGCTGAAAAACCGCGTTCAACTTCTGAAAATCGCCATTTCGTAAGGGCAAAAGCGCCGTTTCCGACCTGCTTTGGCCGCCGTTTTCCAAAAACGACAAAAATCGCACACGCACGAGCAGCCCAAAACCGACACGCCATATGCGGCAATCGATGTCGCATTCTGCCTCGTGACGAAATTTCCCTTACGTCCATTATCTCCTCACAAGAACAAGAAATCGACCAGAACGGTCGAGCCAAAGAGTGAGGAACCAATGTCGGATGAACTCGAATACCTCAGCCGTCGCGTTGCCGCCGGCAGGCTGAACCGTCGCGATTTTCTGGGCCGCGCTGCGGCGCTCGGTGTCAGCGCCGCTTTCGCCAATACGCTGCTCGCCGATGCAGCAAGAGCCGAAGGCCCGATCAAGGGCGGCGTGCTGAAGGCCGGCATGCAGGGCGGGGCAGCCACCGACAGCCTGGACCCCGCGCTCTGGGCCAGCCAGGTTCCCTACACGTTCGGCCGCTGCTGGGGTGAGCAGATGGTGGAAGTGACACCCACCGGCGGCATCGAGCCCAAGCTCGCCGAATCCTACGAGTCGTCCGACGACGCCAAGACCTGGATCTTCAAGATCCGCAAGGGTGTCACCTTCCACAACGGCAAGGACCTTACGCCACAGGACATCGTGGCGACGCTGGAGCGCCATGGCGATAAGAACTCGAAGTCGGCGGCGCTGGCCTTCATCTCCGAGTTCGACAGCGTCAAGGCCGATGGCGGCAATGTCGTCATCAAGCTGAAGGAACCCAACGCCGACCTGCCCTACGTCGCTGCTGACTTCCACCTGATGATCCAGCCGAATGGCGGCAAGGACAATCCGACCGCGGGCATCGGCACCGGCCCGTATAAGATCGTGACCAACGAACCCGGCGTGCGTCATGTCGGCGCCCGGCACGAAGGCCACTGGGACCAGGCCAGACGCGGTCACGCAGACCAGATCGAGATCATCGTCATCAACGACGCCACCGCACGCACCTCAGCGCTCCAGGGCGGCCAGGTGCATATGATCAACCGTGTCGAACCGAAGATCGTTTCGCTGGTCAAACGCGTGCCGGGCGTCACCATCCGCAACGTCGCCGGCAAGGGCCACTATGTCTTCATCGCCCACTGCAACACCGCGCCCTTCGACAACAACGATCTCCGGCTGGCGCTGAAATACGCGGTCGACCGCGAGGAGATGGTGCAGAAGATTCTCGGCGGCTACGGCACCGTCGGCAACGACATGCCGGCGAGCAAGGCCTACGCGCTGTTCTCAGACGACATCGAACAGCGCAAATACGATCCCGACAAGGCGAAGTTCCACTTCAAGAAGTCCGGCCATTCCGGACCTGTGCTGCTGCGCACCTCGGACGTCGCCTTCCCCGGCGCGGTCGATGCCGCCCAGCTCTACCAGCAGAGTGCGGCCAAGGCCGGCATCCAGATCGAGGTCAAGCGCGAGCCCGGCGACGGCTACTGGTCCGAAGTATGGAACAAGCAGCCCTTCTCCATGTCCTACTGGACAGGCCGCCCGACGCAGGATCAAGTCTATTCAATCGCCTATCTCAAGAACGCGGAATGGAACGACACCCGCTTCTTCCGCGACGATTTCGACAAGCTGATCCTGCAGGCGCGTTCGGAACTCGATTCGGCCAAGCGCAAGACGCTTTATCGCCAGGCCGGCGTCATGCTGCGGGATGAAGGCGGTGTCATCGTTCCGATGTTCAACGACTATATCGATGCAACCAGTGCCAAGGTCGGTGGCTGGGTGGACGATGTGAACAGCGAACTGATGAACGGCCATGCTCTGACCAAATGCTGGCTGCAGGCCTAGGGAAGCCTTGGCGACAGTATGGCTGGACCTTTGCAGCCATCGGTTGCGCGGACGTTCGATACGCCGCGCAATCACGTCGCAGATAGAATACCCCCATGGCGACTGGCCCAATCCCGACTGACAGACAATCGACAAACAGCGTCCAGCAGCCCAAAATCATCGTTTTCAAGGGAGAAAAAAATGGTTTTGGGGACAATCTGGCCGCGATTTTCCTGAAAAGCAAAAAACCGCACGCGCATGAACAGTTCAAAAACGACATGCCATATGCGGCAGTCGATGTCGCATGCGGCCTTGCGCTGAAGTTTCCCTTACGTCCATTATTCTCCTGACAAGAACAAGAAATCGACCAAACGGTCGAGCCAAAAGAGTGAGGAACAGGAATGACCAATGAACTCGAGTACCTCAGCCGCCGCGTCGCCGCGGGCAAGCTGAATCGCCGCGATTTCCTCGGCCGTGCGGCAGCGCTTGGCGTCACCGCGGCTTTCGCCAACACGCTTCTCAGCGATGCCGCCAGGGCGGAAGGCCCGGTCAAGGGCGGCACCTTGAAGGCCGGCCTGCAAGGCGGCGAATCGTCCAACGTGCTCGATCCGGCGCTGAATCTCAGCCAGGTGAACTTCAACTTCGGCAAGTGCTGGGGTGAGATGCTGGTCGAACTGAACCCCGATGGCAGCCTGGAGAACCGCATCGCCGAGTCGGTCGGGTCGTCGGACGACGCCAAGATCTGGACGATGAAGATCCGCAAGGGCATCGAGTTCCACAACGGCAAGACGGTTTCGCCGCAGGACGTCGTCGCCACGCTCGAACGCCACAGCGACGCGAAGTCGAAATCGGCAGCGCTCGGCATTCTGCAGGGCATCGACAAAATGGCGGTGAACGGCGACGAGGTCGTCATCACCCTCAAGGATCCGAACGCCGACTTCCCCTATCTGATGGCCGACTACCATCTCGTCATCCAGCCGAACGGCGGCAAGGATGATCCAAATGCCGGCATCAGCGCCGGCCCCTACAAGGTGACCGTCAACGAGCCGGGCGTCCGTTATGGCGGCGAAAAATTCGCCAATTACTGGCAGGGCGACAAAGTTGGCCATGCCGCCCAGGTCGAGATCATCGTCATCAACGATGCGACCGCGCGTACCGCCGCGCTTCAGGGCGGCCAGGTCAACATGATCAACCGTGTCGAGCCGAAGATCGTCGATCTGGTCAAGCGCGTGCCTGGCGTTACCATCCAGGCCGTGTCGGGCAAGGGTTTCTACCCGTTCAACATGTTCTGCGACACCGCCCCCTTCGACAGCAACGACCTCAGGATGGCGCTCAAGCTTGCCATGGACCGCGAGGAGATGCTGGAGAAGATCCTGCGCGGCTACGGCAAGGTCGGCAACGACATCCCGGTCAACGAAGCCTATCCGCTGTTCCCGACCGATCTCGAACAGCGCAAGTTCGATCCCGAGAAGGCCGCCGAATTCTACAAGAAGTCGGGCCATTCCGGCACCATCCTGCTTCGGACCTCGGACGTTGCCTTCCCTGGCGCGGTTGACGCCGCCCAGCTCTATCAGCAGAGCTGCGCCAAGGCCGGCATCAAGATCGAGGTGAAGCGCGAGCCGGGCGACGGCTACTGGTCGGAAGTCTGGAACAAGCAGCCATTCTCACTCTCCTACTGGGGCGGACGGCCGACGCAGGACCAGATGTATTCCACAGCCTACATCTCCAGCGCGGACTGGAACGACACACGCTTCAAGCGGCCGGAATTCGACAAGATGGTACTGGCGGCTCGTGGCGAACTCGATCAAGATAAGCGCAAGAAGATGTACAGCGACATCGCGATGGTGATGCGCGACGAGGGGGGCCTGATCGTTCCGTTCTTCAACCAGTATATCGACGCTTCCGGCAAGGGTGTTCAGGGTTGGGTAAGCAACCCGGCGCAGGAGATGTGCGGCGGCTACGCGCTGTCGATCTGCTGGCTGGCGGCCTGATCCGGACCGCCCGGTGAGTTCGCCCATCCTGAAGCTGATCGCCCAACGCATCGCGTTGGGCCTTCTGCTCCTGTTCGCCGTCTCCGTGCTGATCTTCGTCGGCACGCAGATTCTTCCGGGCGACGTCGCCCAGTCCATCCTTGGTCAGTCGGCGACGGCAGAGTCGCTCGCCAACCTGCGCGAGGCACTCGGCCTCAACGATCCCGCCTATATCCGCTACTTCAGATGGCTGGGCGGCATCCTGACCGGCAACCTGGGCACAGCGCTGTCGTCGGGACAGGACATCGCTTCCGCCATCAGCGGGCGGCTGTGGAACACGTTGTTCCTCGCCTTCTGGGCTGCCATTGTCTCGGTGCCGCTGGCGATCGGCCTCGGCCTGCTTGCCGTGCGCTACCGCAACGGTTTCGTCGACAAACTCATTTCGGGTCTGGCACTGGCGTCCACATCACTGCCGGAATTCTTCATCGGCTACCTGCTCGTCTATTTCTTCGCCGTGCAGTGGCAGATCTTCCCCGGCATCTCGACGGTCTATGACGGCATGCCGTTCCTGGAGCGCATGAAAGCGATCGCCTTGCCGGCGACGGCGCTGACGCTGGTCGTGCTGGCGCATATGATGCGCATGACACGCGCAGCGATCCTCAATGTCATGCAGTCGGCCTATATCGAGACCGCCGAGCTCAAGGGGTTGTCGCCCTTCGACATCATCCGCAAGCACGCCTTCCCCAATGCGATCGCGCCTGTGGTCAATGTGGTGATGCTGAACCTTGCCTACCTGATCGTCGGCGTCGTCGTGGTCGAGGTCATCTTCGTCTATCCTGGCATGGGGCAATATCTGGTCGACCATGTCGCCAAGCGCGACGTGCCGGTGGTGCAGGCTGTCGGCCTGATCTTCGCCGCGGTCTACATCACGCTGAACATGATCGCCGACATCGCCGCGATCCTCGCCAATCCGCGTCTGCGGCATCCGAAGTGAGGGCGGCATGAAAAACATTCCGCTCACCGCCTGGATCGGCCTGATCCTTACCGGACTGTTCCTGATCTGCGCGATCTTCGCACCCTGGATCGCGCCCTACGGCAACGGCGAGATCGTCGGCGACGTCTGGGCGCCGATGTCGTCGGCGAACGTGCTGGGCACCGACAATCTCGGCCGCGACCTGCTGTCGCGCATGATCTACGGCGCGCGCGTCACCATCTTCATCGCGGTGCTGGCAACGGCGCTGGCGTTCTGCCTGGGCTCCATCCTCGGTTTCACGGCAGCGACGATCGGCGGCAAGTTCGACATGATCCTGTCGCGCTTCGTCGATCTGCTGATGGCGATCCCGACGCTGATCTTCGCGCTGGTTGTGCTGTCGGTGCTGCCCTCCACGATCCTCACTCTGATCCTGGTCATGGGCATCCTCGATGCCACCCGCGTCTATCGCCTGTCGCGCGCGGTCGCCGTCGACATCAACGTCATGGATTTCGTCGAAGCCGCCAAACTGCGCGGCGAAGGGATGAGCTGGATCATCTTCCGTGAGATCCTGCCCAACGCGCTCTCGCCCCTGATTTCGGAACTTGGCCTGCGTTTCATCTATGCGGTGCTCTTCCTGTCGGCGCTGTCCTTCCTTGGCCTGGGTGTCCAGCCGCCTGACGCCGACTGGGGCGGTATGGTGAAGGAGAACAAGGACGGCATCGTCTTCGGCATTCCCGCGGCCCTCATCCCGGCGGCAGCGATCGCCCTGCTCGCCATCTCGGTCAACCTGGTCGCCGACTGGGTGCTGAACCGCACCTCGGACCTGAAGGGAGGACGCGGCAATGGCTAAGGCTCAGGCGGCAACGCAAAAGCCCGAAATGCTGCTCGACATCCGCGATCTCAGGATCGAGGCGCGGGTGTTTCCGCCCGACGAAGCACCGAAGACCGTGACCCTGGTGCATGACGTCTCCTTGACGCTGAAGCGCGGCAAGGTTCTGGGCCTCATCGGTGAATCCGGTGCCGGCAAGTCAACCATCGGCCTGTCGTCAATGGCTTATGGCCGTGGCGGTGTGAAGATCACCGGCGGCCAGGTCCTGCTCAACGGGCGCGATATCCTGCCGCTGAACCCGAAGGGCGTGCGCAAGCTGCGCGGCCGGGAAGTCTGCTATGTAGCGCAATCGGCCGCAGCCGCCTTCAACCCTGCGCACAAGCTGATGGATCAGGTCGTGGAAGCGGCCCTGCTGCACGGTGTCGCCACGCGCGCCGAGGCAGAAAAGCGCGCCATCGCGCTTTTCAAGAAACTCAGCCTGCCCAATCCCGAAGCCATCGGCAACCGCTATCCGCACCAGGTCTCGGGTGGTCAGCTGCAGCGCGTGATGACGGCGATGGCGCTGTGTTCGGAACCGGACCTCATCGTCTTCGACGAGCCGACGACAGCGCTGGACGTGACGACGCAGATCGATGTGCTGGCGGCGATCAAGGATGCCATCCGAGACACCCATGTCGCGGCGCTCTACATCAGCCATGACCTCGCCGTGGTAGCCCAGGTCGCCGACGAAATCCTGGTGCTGCGCCACGGTCGGCTGGTCGAGCGCGGCGATACGCACCAGATCATCAAGCTGCCGCAGCAGGACTACACCCGTGCACTGGTGGCCGTGCACGAGATCGACCACGCCGAAAAGCAGCCGAGTTCCACGCCGGTGCTTTCGGTGAAGAATGTGACGGCGGCCTATGGCGGCGGCGCCGTCAAGGTCCTGAAGAATGTTTCGGTCGACCTGCATCCCGGCCAGACGCTGGCGGTGGTCGGCGAATCCGGCTCCGGCAAATCGACGCTGGCCCGGGCCATCACCGGGCTTCTGCCTCCGGAAGCGGGCTCGATCAGCTTCGATGGCCGCACCTTGTCCAACCGCCTCGCCGACCGGCCGAAGGAAGACCTGCGCCAACTGCAGATGATCTACCAGATGGCCGATGTCGCCATGAACCCGCGCCAGACCGTGCGCACCATCATCGGCCGGCCGCTCGAATTCTATTTCGGCATGCGCGGCAAGGCGCGCGACCAGCGTGTCGCCGAACTGCTCGACAAGATCGAGATGGGCCAGGGCTTCGCCGACCGGTATCCGGCCGAGCTTTCCGGCGGCCAGAAACAGCGCGTCTGCATCGCCCGCGCGCTGGCGGCGAAGCCGAAGCTGATCATCTGCGACGAGGTCACGTCCGCGCTCGACCCGCTGGTGGCCAACGGCATCCTGAAACTGCTGCTCGAACTGCAGCAGGAAGAAAAGGTCGCCTACCTGTTCATTACGCACGACATCGCCACGGTGAAGTCGATCGCCGACGCGATCGCGGTCATGTATCGCGGCGAAGTCGTTCGCTACGGTCCCAAAAGCCAGGTGCTGGCGCCCCCCTTCGACGCCTACACCGATCTGCTGCTTTCTTCGGTGCCGGAAATGGAGCAGGGCTGGCTGGAAAGTGCGATCCAGGGCCGGCGCATGGAGAGCGCCGGGAACTAGGTTTCCAGCTGACTGTCATGCGGCCGCAACGAGCGGCCGCCACTGTGATCTTCTTGGGGGCGGACAAGCCCGAAATGGGAAGGGAGCAGAACATGACAACCGAACTCGATCATCTCGCCAGGCTGGCCGGCAAAGGCGGCATCACCCGCCGCGATTTTCTCGGCCGCGCCGCAGCGCTCGGCGTGACCGCCGCCATGGCCGGCACGCTGGCCGACCGCGCCTTTGCACAAACCCCGGCCAAAGGCGGTCTCCTTCGGGCCGGCCTGCAAGGCGGCGAGTCGACCAACAGCCTCGATCCGGCGACAAACCTCAGCCAGGTCACCTTCAATTTCTGCAAGCAATGGGGCGAGTTCCTCAATCGGCTGACGCCGGACGGCGGCCTGGAAAACATGATCGCGGAGGAGATCGGTTCGTCGGACGATGCCAGGATCTGGACGATCAAGGTCCGCGACGGCATCGAGTTCCACAACGGCAAGACCGTGAAGGCGGAGGATGTGCTCGCGACACTGGAGCGGCATGCCGACGAGAAATCCAAGTCGGGTGCGCTCGGCGTTCTGAAGAACATCAAGGCGATGAAAGCCGAAGGCAAGGAAGTGATCGTCTCGCTGGCCGAGCCAGATGCGGACTTCCCTTACCTGATGGCCGACTATCACCTCGTCATCCAGCCGAATGGCGGCAGGGACAACCCCAATGCCGGCATCAGCGCGGGCCCCTACAAGGTCAAGGTCAACGAGCCCGGCGTGCGCCATGGCGGCGAGCGCTTCGCCAACTATTGGGGCGGCGACAAGCTTGGCCACGCCGACCAGGTCGAGATCGTGGTCATCAACGACGCGACCGCGCGGCTGGCGGCGCTGCAGGGCGGCCAGGTGCATTTCATCAACCGGGTCGAGCCCAAAGTGGTGAACCTCGTCAAGCGGGTGCCGGGCGTGTCGGTGGAAGCGACCTCGGGGCGTGGCTTCTATCCGTTGAACATGTTCTGCGACACCGCCCCCTTCGATAATGCCGACCTGCGCATGGCATTGAAACTGGCCATGGACCGCGAGGAGCTGCTTTCCAAGATCCTGTTCGGCTACGGGTCGCTCGGCAATGACTTCCCGATCAACGCGGCCTATCCACTGTTTCCGGACAACATCGAGCAGCGCAAATTCAACCCTGAAAAAGCCGCGGAGCACTACAAGAAGTCCGGCCATTCGGGATCGATCCTGCTGCGCACTTCCGATGTCGCGTTTCCCGGAGCGGTCGATGCCGCCCAGCTCTACCAGCAGAGCTGCGCCAAAGCCGGCATCAAGATCGAGATCAAGCGTGAACCCGGTGACGGCTACTGGTCGGAAGTGTGGAACAAGAAGCCGTTCTCGCTCTCCTATTGGGGCGGCCGCGCGACACAGGCGCAGATGTATGCAACGGCGCTTGCCTCCACCGCGGACTGGAATGATACGCGCTTCAAACGCCCGGATTTCGACCAGTTGCTGATGAAGGCACGAGGCGAACTCGACCAGGACAAGCGCAAGGCGCTGTTCCACGACATGGCAATGATGGTGCGCGACGAAGGCGGCACGATCGTACCGTTCTTCAACCAGTTCATCGACGCTGTGGCGACCAGCAAGATCGATGGCTGGGCCGCCAATCCGCAGGGCGAGATGATGGATGGTTATGCCCTGGGAGCCTGCTGGCTGAAGGCGTGACCCTCAAGAACACAGCGCCATGCGGCAGGAAGGGATCGCCGCATGGCGCTGAAGACGGTGGCTCAGCGCATGAGTTAGGAGAGCTTCGTCATGCGCGAATTTTCAGGGCGTACCTTGTCCGTCTGAACGGACGCAGGCCGCCCTAGTGCCACCAGTCATAGGCATGAACCACATGATCAATCCGGGCGTTGTCCGCCTGAACGTTCGCGTTGTTCAACTCATAGGCGCGGATGTAGTCGACCTGCATTTCGGAGGGTGTCGCCAGCCCGTCCGACGGTGTTCCAGCGGCGCCGCCCACGGCCAGATTGACCAGCATATACATGGGCTTGTGCATGTCTGACGGCGTTTGAGTCCGAAAAATCTCGGTGTCATCGAAATACCAGACCAGTTCGTCCTCGGTCCAAAGCAGTCCGTAATTGTGGAAACCCTCGGTATCGGGAACACCTACCGCCGAGCCGACGGTGGTACGGCTGCCGGTCTCGTTTGAATGCGCAGCGACATTGACCGTGTTCGGATCCTGGCCACGCATTTCCACCACGTCGAGCTCCGGCGGCCACGATCCGTCCGCCGGCAACAGCCAGAAAGCCGGCCAGACGCCGTGGTTGTCGGGCATGTCGGCGCGGATCTCGAAGTAGCCGTAGGTCTGGGCGAACGATCCGTAGGTGTTGAGCAGTCCCGATGTGTAGTCGTAGTTGTTGATGTAAGGCTTGATCGTGTCTTCGGCCCGGGCGGCGGTGATGGTCAGCACGCCATTCTCGACATCGAACGGCTGGACCGAACTGGTCGGTGCATAGTCGTGGTCGATGTACCACTGTTTTTCGCCGTTCGAGGTCAGCGTGCTTCCGTTTTTGGCGCCCCACCAGAAATTGGTGTCCCAGGTACCGCTGGTGCCGTTGCGCAGGCTCAGCGTGTTGAACTCATCCGAGAAGGAAAGGTTGAGATGGGACCGGTCAAGGCTGAGTTCGAACTGGTCCGCCTTCAACTTGTCGACGGTGGTGTTGGCGAAGACCAGGAATTCGGTTGGCCCTAGGTTGAGCCGCACATCGTTGCCCGACTGGACCATGCTGGCCCTGACCTCGGCGAAAGAACTGAAGCCGTAGCCGGTCAGGCGGACATTGTCGTCGCTGCCGAAATCCAGGATCAGGTCGCTGCCATTGCCTTTCTCGAACAGGAAGGTGTCGCTGCCCCCTCCGCCCTTCAGGACGTCGTCGCCCAGTCCACCGTCGATCGTCTGCTTGCCGGCACCGCCGCTGATGATGTTGTTCAGATCGTTGCCGATGGCGTAGCGCCCATTGCCGGTGACTGTGAGGTTCTCGATGTTGGCGGGCAGCGTGTAGCTCATCCAGGTTTCGACAGTGTCGATCCCCTCACCCGGGCGTTCATCCGCGCGGTTGATGGCCGAATAGAGATGGTAGATATCGTCGCCCAGCCCGCCATGCATGGTGACGTTCACCCTGCTGTCGCCCCACAGCGAATCGTTGCGGACACTGCCGTAGAGGTCAGGGCCGGAATTGGTCGCCGAAAAGTGGCTGACGGAGGGATCACTGTAAGGAAGCAGCACGCCCTTGGCGTTGCGCACGGTGGCCATGACGATCTCCTGTCGTCGAAAATGCCACCCGTCTTCAAGCTAGCATCCACCCGCTAATCTGACGACCCGCTAAAATGCTAACATTATGATACAGGCTGTTACCGATGGCCGCGGCTCAATGCGGCCATTCGCTTCTGCCCAGTCGCCACACGGCTTCCACGATGCGCGAGAAGCTTTCACGGGCACGCGTCACGGTGTGGCGGGCGCGCAGATAGCCGTGCACAAGGCCTGCTTCCTCTCGCCAAAACGCTTTGCCGCCGGCCGCCAGGATGCGGTCGCGATAGGCTTCGCCGTCGGAAGACAGCGGGTCGCATTCGGCCGTGATGACCACAGTGGGCGGCAGATTTGAAAAGTCGCGGTCCAGCATTGGCGCAATAGTTGGGTCGAGCATTCGCCCTTCCCCGCCGGTGCGGACATTCTTGTAGAAGATCAGGTCGCGCATCGTCAGCATCGGCGCTTCGGCATGAGTGACGTAAGAACCCTTGGACTGATCGCCGCCGAGACCGGGATAGATCAGCAGTTGACCGACAGCCCGGCGCGGATGCGCGCGCGTCGTATGCGCGACCGCAGCAGCCAGGTTGCCGCCGGCGCTGTCGCCGACCAGCAGGATCGGCACCTGGTAGCGGGAAGCTGCCCAGCCGAATGCCGCCATCGCGTCGTCGAAGGCGGCAGGATGACGATGCTCCGGGGCCAGCCGGTAATCGACTGAAACCACCTCGTAACCGGTGCGGCCGCACAGTTCGGCGCAGACGTCATCATGGCTGTCCAGCCCACCGAGTATGAACCCGCCGCCATGGAAATAGAGGACCAGCGCCTGCGGCTCCGCGTCCGCCTGGCGGTAGATGCGGATCGGAATGGAATGATCGGGCGTTGCGATGGTGGTCGTTTCCGCCGAGACGCCCTCCGGATACCCCGCAAAGAACTCGCGGCACATGCGGTTGTAGACACCGCGCTGCTGCTCGATCGTGTAATCGATCGTGTCGGGCGGATAGTAGGAATTGGTCTTCTCGATGAAGGCCCAGGTCTCGGCGTCGATCAGCTTGGTGTAGTCGGTCATGACCGTCTGTCGCTCACTTGCCTTTCCACACCGGATCGCGCTTTTCCGCGAAGGCCTTGAAGCCCTCCAGATTGTCTTCCGAGGCATACAGCTCGTCCACCGTGCGGAACTGGCGCTTGGTGATGCGGTTCATGGTCTCCTGGAAGCCCATGGTCTCGGCGGCGCGCGCCACTTCCTTTATGGCCGCGAAGACCAGGGGCGGACCGCCGGCAAGCAGACGGGCGACCTCCCAGACACGATCTTCCAGTCTGTCGGCCGGCAGCACCTCGTTGACGAGGCCCCAACGATGCGCCTCCTGCACATCCATCCAGCGGCCGGTGAGCAAAAGATCCATGGCGACGTGATAGGGAATGCGCTTCGGCAGCTTGATGGTCGCGGCATCCGCCAGCGTGCCGGCGCGGATCTCAGGCAACGCGAAGCTGGCATGATCCGAGGCGTAGATGAGGTCGCAGGACAGCGCCAGTTCGAAGCCGCCGCCGACCGCCATGCCATTGACGCAGGCGATGACCGGCTTGTTCAGGTCGCGCAGTTCCTGCAGGCCGGCAAAGCCGCCGACACCATAATCGCCGTCGACGGCGTCGCCGGCAGCCGCCGCCTTGAGATCCCAGCCGGCGGAGAAGAACTTGTCGCCGGCCGTCTTGACGATGGCGATGCGCAGTTCCGGGTCATCGCGAAACGCCTTGAAGGTTTCGCCGAGCAGGCGCGACGTCTTCAAATCGATGGCGTTGGCCTTGGGCCGGTCGAGCGTGACTTCGAGGATGACACTTTCGCGGCGGGTTCTTACGACGTCAGACATGTGATCTATTCACCTCGTTGTAGTTCACGGCGCTTGCAGCAATGAAGCAACTGTGTTGCTTCAAGTTCATTTTGTGGCCAATCAAAGCCTCGATTTGACCACGAACGCGTCCGGTTATTGGCCAACCGCCTTCAATCATGGAATCGCTTGGTGGACGCCGGTAGATCCGTCGAAGAGCCCGGACATCGAAATCCTTCAGCACGACTTCTGCGACCAGTAACTCGGTTTGCTTGTTAAACTTCTCCAAGCACCAGATGAGTTTGTATGGCGGATAGGTGATGACATCGATTGCCGAAGGTGGAAGTTCACTTTCCTTTTGAGCGGACGGCGGTGGAACAATCATACTCGCACCGGTTGTGTGATGAGTAAGGCGTCCGCGATCCACGCTCCCTTGCCTTCGGCGCAGACGATCAGCGGGTTGATGTCGAGTTCCTCGATGCCACCGGCATGAGCCATGGCGAAACGGGCAATCCCCTCGATTGCCGCCACGGCGGCGTCGAGGTCGGCCTTGGGCCGGCCGCGATAGCCATCGAGCAGCGGGAACATGCGCAGGCTGCGCAGTGCAGCCTCGATCTCGTCGCGCACGGTCGGCAGAAGCAGCGTGGCGCTGTCCTTCAGAAGCTCCACCAGCACCCCGCCAGTGCCGACCGTCATCACCGGACCGAAGACCGGATCGCGGGTCAGACCGACGATCAGCTCCGCGACGCCGCCGGTCACCATCGCCTCGACATAAAGCCCGCTGCCCAGTGGCAGCAAAGCGGTAGCGGCATCATGAACATCCGCAGCGCTCCTCAGATTGAGCCGCACGGCGCCAAGTTCACTCTTGTGCGCAACGCCGAGCGCCTTGAGCGCAACCGGAAAGCCGAGCGCCTCGGCCGCCGCGACGGCCCCGGCAACGTTCGCCGCCTGCCTGCCTTGCGGAACCGGCAGGCCGGCAACCGCCAGCATGGCCTTGGCGGTGGCTTCGTCCGGCTGCCGCTCAGGCGCGACAGCCTCGCCTCCGCCAAGTGCAGGACCACCGATCCCGATGCTCGGTGAGATCGGATGCTGCCATGCTTCCGCAACGAACACGGCCGCTTCGGCTGCGTCGAACGCCTCGGCGATGCCATGGATCGGGACGATCCCGCGCCTGAGCAGTTCGGTCGAATGATCTTCCGACAGGTTCTCACCCATCGAGGCGACGATGGCGCCATGCGCGCCGTTGGCCTTCAGCGCGGCCTCGAACGCATTCACGGTCGGCCACCAGTCGGCATCGGAACAGCGGTCAGTGCGCGGAAAATCCAGCACCAGCATGTTGAGGCCGAAGCCACCGGACGCCATGGCCGAGAAGGTTGCGGTGAGCGCGTCCTGCTTGCCCCAGATATAGGTGTTGTAGTCGAGCGGGTTGGCGACGGCGACCAGCGGCCCGAGCGTTTCCTGCAAGCGCGCCTTATGCGCTTCGCTCAAGGCGGGAAAGTACACGCGCCGGCCTTCGGCGGTATCGGCCATGACCGACGCTTCGCCACCTGAGCAGCTCATCGACGACAGCGTTGGTTTCGAAAGCGGCCCAACCGCGTGCAGCAGCTTCAGCGTTTCCAGGAATGACGGGATGGTATCGACACGCGGAATGCCGAGCCGCTTCAGGAACGCATCGGAGGCGGCATCCGAACCGGCAAGTGAAGCAGTGTGCGAAATGGTGGCGGCGCGCGCCTGTTCGGAGCGGCCGACTTTCATGGCAACGATTGGTTTCTTGAGCTGCCGCGCCCGTGCCGCCAACCGCTCGAAGCCGTCGACTTTGTCAAAGCCTTCGATGTGCAGGCCAAGGCAGGAGACGCGCTCGTCCTCGATGAGGCCGAGCGCCATTTCGGAAAGGCCGGTCTGCGCCTGGTTGCCTGCCGTCATCAGGAACGCCACGGGCAGGCCACGCGTCTGCATGGTCAGGTTGCAGGCGATGTTGGAGGACTGGGTGATGATGGCCGCACCCTTCTCGCCATCCTGCAGCCGGCGACCGCCATGCTGGTCCGGCCACAGCAAGGCGCCGTCGGCGTAGTTGATCAGGCCATAGCAGTTCGGGCCGATGATCGGCATGCCGCCGGCAGCTTCGATCAACGCCAGTTGCAGGTCCTGGCCTTCGGCCTCGTAGTGCGCGGTCTCGCGAAAACCTGCCGCAAAACAGATGGCGCCGCCGGCGCCGCTCGCGCTCAACTCGCGCACCACATCGATGGTGAGATGCCTGTTGACACCGATGAAGGTGGCATCCGGTGCATGCGGCAACTCGGCGAGCGAGCGGTAGGCCTTGACGCCTGCCACCTCGTCCTTGCTCGGATGGACCGGCCAGATCTCACCGGCAAAACCCATCTTGAGCGATTGCCTGACGACGTTGGGAGCAAAGAAACCACCACCGACGACGGCGATGGACTTCGGGCGCAGCAGGCGGGAAAGGTCGCGGGGCATTGTCATGGTTCGATGGTCACAGCTGCATTGTCCGCACCAGCCGCGCGGAGCTTTTCGAGTTCGGTCAGATATTCCGTCGTCGCCTTCACGCCCTTCGGGCTGAGCGCATAGATGCCGGTGCCGACCCGTTCGAACCATCCGTAATGGTTGTCGGCCATCAGACGCCGGGCATGCGTTATGCTGGTCCGCCTGGCGACCTCGGCCGCTTTTGTTGGCCCCTGCTCATCGAGCAGGTTGAGGCAGCGCAATGCCTCCTGGCGATATCCGGTCACCAGGTTGCGGCGGGTCGCCCCGCCAAGGTTGGGGTCGCCGACCAGTCTTTCGAATTCGCGCAGCAGCCGGGTCTTGCGTGGTTTCGACTGGCGCGGCTTGTAAGCCCCCGGATCGCAATGGATCTCGGTAAAGCCGTCGGCAAGCCGTACGGTGATCAGGCCAAGCCCGAGCCGCCGGCAAAGCTTCCTGTTTTCGACCAGCGCCTTGAGCGAAGCGCGGCCGGCGCCTCGCGGCACGGCGACATAGACGGCGTCACTGATGGCCTGGCGCTGGATCGCCTGATGGAAGAGTGCCAGCGAGAAACCCGCCTTCAGTTCGACAATGACCGGATCATCGCCATCACGGACAGCCACGATGTCGGCGGCCCCGACCTCTCCCTTCACGCTGTAGCCCTGTGCTTCAAGCAGCCGCTTCACGGGCAGGTAAAGGTCGGTTTCCTTGATGCCGGTCTTAGCCATGATAGGGGGCCATGATGCGGGGCTAACCTCCGACTGCCCTCAACAGGGCGCGCGAAATGATGTGGCGCTGGATTTCGGACGTGCCTTCCCAGATACGCTCGACACGGGCGTCGCGCCAGATACGCTCCAGAGGCAGGTCATCCATCAGGCCCATGCCGCCATGTATCTGGATCGCCTCGTCGGCGATATAGGCCAGCACCTCGGTGGCTTTGAGCTTCGCCATAGCCATGTCCTGGTCGGTCACGCTGCCCTGGTCGTATTTCCAGCCGGCTTCCATCACCATCAGGTTCGCTGCCTTCAGTTCCGTCGCCATGTCGGCCAGCTTGAAGGACACGCCCTGGAATTTGCCGATCTGCTGGCCGAACTGCTCGCGCTGCGCGGCATAGTCGATGGCGTGCTGCAACGCGCGCTCGGCCCGGCCGAGGCATGTGGCACCGACCTGCAGGCGTGTGGCGCCCAGCCAGCTGTTGGCCACCTCAAAACCTTTGTGGATCTCACCCAGCACCTGTTCCTGCGGGATGCGGCAGTCGTCGAACTCCAGCACCGAATTGGTGTAGCCGCGATGCGAGACGTTGCGGTAGCCGTCGCGCACGGTGAAACCGGGCGTTCCCTTGTCGACGAAGAAGGCCGTGATCTTCTTGCGTTTGCCGCGCGGGCTGTCCTCTTCGCCGGAAGCCATGAAGCAGATGGCGAAGTCGGCAATGTCGGCATGGGAGATGAAGTGCTTGGTGCCGTTCAGCACCCAGTCGCCGCCCTTCTCGATCGCGCTCGCCTTCATGCCGCGCAGGTCCGAGCCTGCGCCAGGCTCGGTCATGGCGAGGCAGTCCCATTTCTCGCCGCGGATGCAGGGGAAGAGATATTTCTCGCGCTGCGCGTCGGTGCCGGCGAGCAGGATGTTGGATGGCCGCGCCACGCAGGTCCAGTGCAGCGCATAGTTGGCGCGGCCCAACTCCTTCTCGTAGAGCAGCCAGGTCAGCGTATCCAGGCCGGCGCCACCGACTTCGGCCGGCATGTTGGCGGCATAGAGGCCAGCGGCGATCGCCTTGGCCTGCAGTTCCTTGATCAGGTCCATGCGCAGGTGGCCGCTGCGCTCGACCTCCAGCTCATACGGATAAAGCTCGTTCTCGACGAAAGCGCGCGTTGTATCGACGATAAGCTGCTGTTCTTCGGTCAGGCCGAAATGCATGGCTCAGCCCTTCTTCCCGGCCGTCTTCTTGGTCGCCTTTTTCACTGGCTTGGTCGCCTTGGCTTTCGCCGCGGCGCTGGAAATCCTTGTCTTTGCCGTGGCCAGATCAGTCAGCTGCTTGGTGTAGCTGTTGTGCAGCGCGCCGGCGCCCCAGCCCTTGCCCTTGTTCTGTTTTGACAGCGCTTCCATGATCGCGACGAGGTTGTCGTCGCGGATCTTCTCGAGCTCTCGGATCGACCATCTGGACGACTGGTCGTCGGATTGGCCAGCGATCAGGTCGACCAGTTCATCGTTGAACTCCGGCACGTTGGTCAGCTTCGTCCATGGCCACTGCAGGCATGGCCCGAACTGCGCCATGAAGTGGCGCATGCCGGCCTCGCCGCCGGCGATACGGTAGACCTGGAACATGCCCATCTGCGCCCAGCGCAGACCGAAACCGTAGCGCATGATGTCATCGAGTTCCTCGACGGTGCAGATGCCGTCTTTGATCAGCCAGAGCGCCTCGCGCCAGGCTGCTTCAAGCAGACGATCGCCGACAAACGCCTCGATCTCCTTGCGGATGACCACCGGTTTCATGCCGATCGACGAATAGATCTCCCTGGCGACCTCGATCGCTTCCGGGAAGGTCTGCGCGCCGCCGACGATCTCGACCAGGGGCAGCAGATAGACCGGATTGAACGGATGGCCGACGACCAGCCGCTCAGGGTGCTTCTTCATCGCCACCTGCATGTCGGACGGCTTGATGCCGGACGTCGACGAACCGATGATCGAATTGGCCGGCGCATGCAGGTCGATCTCGGCCAGCACCCTGTGCTTCAGGTCGAGCCGTTCCGGCACGCTTTCCTGGATGAAATCGGCATCCGTCACCGCTTCGGCGATCGTCTTGGCGAAGGTAAGCTTGCCCTCCTTGGGCAGGCCGCCGGGCAGCATCCGCTTGTAGGCGCGGCGCGCGCCCTTCATCACTTCGCTGACCTTGCGCGAGGCCTCTGGATCGGGATCGTAGATCGAGACGTCGATGCCGTTGAGCAGCAGGCGCGCGACCCAGCCGGCGCCGATGACTCCACCGCCGATGGCGGCCGCTTTTTCGATTGTCATTCCTGTCGTTCCCCGAAACGGCTTCAAGTTTTCAAAGCTTATGCCGCCAGCGGCGCGCGCTTGGTCAGGTTGAGCTTCTTGCGGACTTCTTCCGGCCCGATCACGCGGGCGCCGAGATTTTCGATAATGCCGACCGCACGTTCGACCAGCTGCGCATTGGTGGCAAGCACGCCCTTGTCCAGCCAGAGATTGTCTTCCAGCCCGACGCGGACATTGCCGCCCGCAAGCACGGCCGCGGCAGCGTAGGCCATCTGGTTGCGGCCGAGCGCGAACGCCGAGAACGTCCATTCCTTCGGCACGTTGTTGACCATCGCCATGAAGGTGTTGAGATCATCCGGGGCACCCCACGGCACCCCCATGCACAGTTGCACCAGCGCATCGGGCGCCAGCACCTTTTCTTCCACCAATTGCTTGGCGAACCAGAGATGGCCGGTGTCGAACGCCTCGATTTCCGGCTTCACGCCCATCGCCGTCATCATGCCGCCCATGGCACGCAGCATGCCCGGCGTGTTGGTCATGACGTAGTCGGCTTCATTGAAATTCATCGTGCCGCAATCCAGCGTGCAGATCTCGGGCAGGCACTGGCGCACGTGCTCGACACGGTTGCTGGCGCCACCCATGTCGGTGCCCTGCTGTTTCAGGGGCAGCGGATTTTCGACGTCGCCGAACACCATGTCGCCGCCCATGCCAGCGGTCAGGTTCAGGACGACGTCGACATTGGCGTCACGGATGCGTTCGGTGACTTCACGATAGAGATGGATGTCGCGGCGCGGCTTGCCGGTTTCCGGATCGCGGACATGGCAATGCACGATCGCAGCACCCGCCTTGGCCGCCTCGATGGCCGAATCGGCGATCTGCTTGGGCGAACGCGGCACATGTGGACTGCGGTCCTGCGTGCCGCCGGACCCGGTCACGGCACAGGTAATGAAGACCTCGCGGTTCATCGCAAGCGGCATCGCTTTTCCTCCCGAAATGCTTTTGACGGATCATTGCGCCGCTTGCCGAAGACTGTTTTGCGTTTTACGAAACAAACATGGCAAAAACCGAAAGGCGTTCAATCTTTCTTGCGGAGCGCACGCCGCTCAAGGTCACCCTGCTCGTCTTCTCCGGTTCATCCATCATGTGCGTGGCTTCCGCGGTCGACCCATTGCGGGCAGCCAACCGTATCACCGGCGAGACGCTGTTCGACTACCGGCTCGTCTCTATGACTGGCGACGCGCCGGTGACCACCTGTGGTCTGCCGGTTGCCGTCTCGGGGCGTTTCGACCCGGCTGAAGCCACCGACATGCTGGTGGTGATCGCCGGCTTTGGCACGCAGAATTACGCCACCTCGGCCCTGCTGGCTGGCCTGAGGCGGGCAGCACGCACGGCACGCGCCATCGGCGGTGTCGAGGCCGGAACCTGGCTGGTTGGCCGCGCCGGATTGCTGGAAGGGCGCAGCGCCACAACCCATTGGGAAGACATGGAGGATTTCACCGCCGCCTTTCCAGGCAGCGACGTACGGCCCGACCGCTATGTCATCGACGGCCCTGTCTTCACGTCGGGCGGCGCCTCACCGACCTTCGACCTGATGCTGCATCTGGTGCGCTCGCGGCTCGGCATGGCTGTGGCGCTCGATGTTGCCAGCGTCTTCATCTATGACCAGGCCCGCGCGGCGACCGACGCGCAGCCGCTGGTCTCGCTTGGCCGGCTCGATGGTTACGACCCGCGCCTTGCACAAGCAATCCGGCTCATGGAGGCACATGTCGACCAACCGCTGACGATCGCCGCAATCGCCAGGCGTGCGGGCGTCACCGCCCGCACGCTGGAGAGCATCTTTCGCGCGTCGATCGACGAGACGCCGGGCGCCTACTATTTGCGACTCAGGTTGGCCGCCGCCAGGCGACTTGTGGTGGATACACGCATCGCCATGGCCGACATTGCCGAACGGACGGGATTTTCATCCGCGGCGGCATTTTCAAGAGCGTTTTCGAAAGCGTTCGGCGAAGCGCCGACGAAGGCGAGAGGCGGCTAAAAGCGCCGCCGGGTCAGGCGGCGCGGCTGCGGGTTTCGGTCCCGTCGATCAGGTCGCGCATCTGTTTGGCAAGATGTGCCTCGAAGCGACCGGCAACCGCGCGGTCCCATTCATTGGCCACCTTGGCGTCGTTGGTCGGACGCGGCATCGACATCAACCGGTCGATGATCGAGCCGACATGCTCACGCGACAGAAGGGCGTCGATTTCGTGTTCGGTCTGCATTCTTCGCCTCCTTTCGATTCGTGCTGGCGAGTGCCTGTATATAGGAAACCTGTGACGGCTTCTTGAAGGCAAGGTTGGGGCGATTGAAAGGCAGATTGAGAAAATTACGTCACGAAAACGTGCAGCTACGGTGATTTCATTTCACCGCAGCTTACCCGACTAACAGATTCTTAGAATTTCTTTTCGAACAGCACCGTCGTCAGATCACTCTCCCACTCCAGGTCGGGATAACGGCCTTTCTCCTCATAACCGAGCGCCTTATAGAAGCCCTGGCTCTGCTGATTGAAGCTGTCGGTCTCCAGCCGCACCTGTGTCTGGCCTGCAGCCCGGATGGCTTTTTCGGCCTCTTTCATCAACGCGCGACCGATGCCGAGACGCTGATGGCGCGTGCCGACATGGAGGGCGTCGATGAAATCGTCCTGCCAGCTGACGAGCCCTGCGACATCCCCATCGACCGTGGCAACAAGGAAATCGAGGCCCTGCTCCTCGACGAAGCGACCACTGACATCTGTCTCGAGATACCGCCGCGCAGCCTCGGCCGTGATTTCAGGCTGCCAAGTGCTTGCGAAGGTTTCGCTCAGGATGCGCTTCATAGCCGGGAAATCCGCCTCGGTCGCGGGCCGGACGACAACGTCAGGAGCTTTTGCCCCGTCTCTCTGCGATATGTCACCTGTCGTCATCTTCATAAACTCCTGCCAGCCGCGTGCGGGCGCCATGTCGTAGCCGCGATCTCGCCCGGAGCAGCGTCCTTCGCAAGCGCCTTGCTGCTTCCAATGCTGGGCCAGCACGGCGCGGATCAGTGAAGGACATCACGCCGATTACCTGCCGCGTAATTGGTTCCGTTTTGCCGCCGGGTGAAAAGGTCATCGTCAAAACCCGAAACAAAGGAACCTGACCATGACCGACCTCACCGCCATCGCCCAGAACTACTTCGCTGCCTGGAACGAAACGGACGCAACACGCCGCGCCGGCCTGCTCGACGCCGCTTTCACCCGGGACGTCAGCTATCAAGACCCGATCATGCAGGGCGACGGCCACGGTGGCATGACCCAGTTGATCGAAGGCGTACAGCAGCGCTTCCCGGGCTTCCGCTTCTCGCTGCGCGGTACGCCTGACGGTTTCGGCGACTTCATCCGCTTCGCATGGAACCTCGGCCCGGAAGGTACCGGGTCGGTGATCGAAGGCACGGATATCGGCGTGATCGAGAATGGTCGACTGAAAAGCGTCACCGGTTTTCTCGACAAGGTGCCGGCACAATAGCGGCTGATATCATTGCCCTCCCTTCCGGGAGGGCCGGACCTACATCGTCCCGCGGATCGCAGGATAAAGTGCGCGATAATGTTTGTAGGCATCCTCGAAGGCACCGGCCAACGCCTGCTCCGGCTCGATGCTGGCCGCAACGGCCGGGGCGGTGCAGACCGCGAGCGGGTCCGCGCTACCTGCCGCGATGAGGCCAAGCCGGGCCGCGCCAAATGCAGCGCCGAAATCGCCATCGGCGGGCACATCGACCGGAATGCCAAGCGCGGTGGCGATCGCCTTCAGCCAATATCTCGAACGCGAACCGCCGCCGATCGCCGTTACCCGTTGCAGCGTCGTTCCAGCTGTGCGCAAGGCCTCCAGACTGTCGCGGAAAGCAAAGGCGACCCCTTCCAGAACGGCCTGGGTCAGCGCAGCCCGATGCGATTCATGCTCAAGCCCGACAAAGGCGCCGCGAATGGCGGCGTCGTTGTGCGGCGTGCGCTCGCCCGACAGGTAAGGCAGGAAGGTGACGCCGCCTGGCGTCTTGAGCGCATCGCCAAGTTCACCGGTCAGTTCACCGGCAGTTTTGCCGGTGATGTTCGAGAGCCAGTTCAGCGAATCCGTCGCCGAAAGAATGACCCCCATCTGGTGCCATGTCGCCGGCAAGGCATGACAGAAAGTGTGCACCGCGCTCTGCGGATTGGGCAGATAGGACGCATTGGCGGCAAACAGCACGCCTGATGTGCCCAGTGAAACAAAGGCATGGCCCTCTCCGACCGTGCCCATGCCACACGCGGAAGCAGCGTTGTCGCCGGCGCCTCCGGCAACAGGAATGCCGGCATTGATACCCCATTCCGAGGCAAGCTCGGCGCGCAGTCCACCGGCCCGTTCGGTGCCTTCGACCAGGGCTGGCATATGCTTTTCGTCGAGTTCCGTCGCGGCGAGGAGCTCAGGTGACCAGCGCCGCTTTTCGACGTCCAGCCAGGAGGTGCCGGCCGAGTCCGACATTTCGGAAATGTGCTCGCCGGTCAGCCAGAACCGCAGAAAATCCTTCGGCAACAGGACCTTGGCGACCCTGGCGAAGATGGCCGGCTCATTTGCCTTCACCCAGGCGAGTTTGGGTGCTGTGAAACCTGGGAAGACGATATTGCCGGTGAGCTTGCGGAAGCGTGGATCGGCATCGAGTTTCGCGGCTTCGGCAAAGCTGCGCGTATCATTCCACAGGATGCAGGGCCGCAGCACGGCATCAGCGGCATCGAGCAAGGTAGCGCCATGCATCTGGCCGGACAGGCCGATGCCCTTGATCGCGGCGAACTCCCTGCCGTGAGCAGCCTTCAATTCGGCGATGGCCTCGCGACAGGCGCGGACCCATTCGGCTGGATCCTGCTCCGACCAGCCGTGATGCGGCCGCGACACGTCGAGCGAGCCGTGACCTGAGCCGATTATGGCCTGACTGTCGTCAATCAGCAGTGCCTTGATACCGGAAGTGCCCAGATCGAGCCCGAGATACATGCCGTCCTCCCCATTTGTTCCGAGCCCCGGTGCCATTCGGTTGCACCGCGATATATTTTTCGAGCTTCGAAAAATATATCGCCTGTTCTACTTTAAGGCCCGGATCAGGTCAATTCGCGTCCAGTCCCGCGGCGCGGCGCGAGAAAAGGGTCGACAAGGGGCTTTCAGGCCGGGCCAGCGCGCGTTCGGCCGTCAGTGCCCTTGCCAGCGGCGCGTTGCCATCGCGCAGCGCGGCCTCGATCAAGGTCAGATCGATGACATCGCGCTGCGCATGACTGCCACCGAAGCTGTGTGCGACAGCGCGTATCGGCCTCAGCAGCCGCACCGTCTCGGCATAGTTGGCCTCACCGAA
Organism: Mesorhizobium sp. NPDC059025; assembly: GCF_042739655.1. Taxonomy (NCBI): domain Bacteria; kingdom Pseudomonadati; phylum Pseudomonadota; class Alphaproteobacteria; order Hyphomicrobiales; family Phyllobacteriaceae; genus Mesorhizobium; species Mesorhizobium sp. NPDC059025. Next base: position 62,499 of record NZ_JBHYIM010000008.1, read on the forward strand.
GGCCTTCACCGCCAACGTGACGGGGTGACCGACGTCACGCGTGAATGCGGCGTTGTCGTCACCGGCCCGCATCGCCTCACGCTGCGTTTCGAGCAGCATGCGCGCCGGGGCCTCAAGTCCGGCCCCGACGAAGGCCATCATGGCATGGGCATCGTTGAAGGCGTAGTTGCCCGCGGCAGCCTTCGGCGCCCAGTTTGCGGCCAGTTGGGCCCAGCGGTCACCGACATCGATCCCGCCGAGATGGAGACGCCACAGGATCGCGGATGCGTCGACCATGTTGAGCGATAATGTCGAGCGCTTGCCGTAGATCGGCCCATCGAACAGCGCGAGCACCGCTTCGGTCTCACCGAGATCGTAGTGGAACAGTGCCAGATGCCACCAATTGTGTACCTGCAGGAAGCTCTCACGCGTCCAGCCGTCCTTGTTGGCGTGCATCCAGGCGATGCCGTCGCGCTGGCGGCTTTGCATCTCCATGACATGCGCCACGGCGTGCTGCGCCCAGCCGTCGCGCGGTTCGAGCTCTATCGCGGCGCGGCCGAACTGTTCGGCGCGCTTGTAGTCGCCGGTCTCCTCCAGCCCGAAGGCCTGCATGCCGAGAATGGCGTGGCAACCCGGCATCGCCTTGTCCCACGCCGGCAGAGCACGACCGATACGATCACGCAGCATGCGGGCATTGCCGGTGAAGAAATCTATCTGGTGACCGGCCTGCAGGGCCAGTGCGTCGAGCGGAAAGTCGATCGTGAGGTCTTCCAGTACACGCGACGCTTCGTGCCAGCGTCCCGCAGCCAGGTGGCCAAGCGCCATGACGTGGCCCTGTTCACGCGCAGTCGCGACGAGCGGCAGTGCGGCTTCGTGGCAGGCACGTGCGACAACCATCGCCTCGCGTTCCGTCGCCAGACCGAACAGGTAGCCCTTCAGCACATGCGCCATGACAAAGCCGGGCGCCTCAGCGATAGCCTGGTCGACCGAGCCGACGGGATCGCCAACGAAACGCTGCAACTCGGAGAGGCCGCGCAGATAGTGCTCCCGGGCACTCCCTGAGGCGCCGGTCAAAGCGAGGCCGGATGTGTCGGTGGTCATCATCGCTGTTCAGTCCTGTCCACCGCCAAGCAATATGATTTACGGAAATGTTTCAAGGAAAGCGCAGTCTTGCCCAAAAATCCGTATTTTCGAATGTTCGCAAATCATAAACCATGGCAACAAACCGTGTTTGGAAGCACACGCCAAATCATGGCTTCTTTGTGGCAGCCAGCCTGACCGGCGGTGCGGGGACATCAACGGGGTTGTCGAGACGAAAGGTTCCTAGACCAGCAAAAACAGGCAATTGAGAGGGACGACATTCATGCGGCAACACCACTCGACCCGGCCGAACCGGGTCAGGTTATCCGTGCGCGGCAAACTTGGATTGCTGGCCTCCACCTCGCTCCTTCTCGGCGTGCTGCCGTCCTCCCCCGCTTCGGCGGCCTGTGTGCTTGCGACCTCGCCCGGCGATGACACCGTCATCTGCGACAGCGGAACGACTGTCGGCAACCTTGTCGATACCGGCGGCAACAACACGCTGGTCTTTCCGGCTGGCGGCACGGGACAGATCACCGGCAACGTCACCTATGGCGCTGGCGCCGACCGCATCGAGATGCAATCCGGCACTATCACCGGTGCAGTGGATCAGGGCGATGGCCAGGACAGCTTCGTCATCGGCGCCGGCACGGTGAACGGCAATGTCCAGCAGGGCGCAGGCATCGACAACTTCCAGATGAGCGGCGGCCAGATCGGTTCGCTCAATCAGGGCGACGCACTCGACACTTTCTTCATGTCTGGCGGCCGTATCGTCGACTTTTTCGACGACGGCGACCAGGCCTTCATGAGTGGCGGACGCATCGGCCGCGTCAACATGAAGCTCGACAAGAACTACTTCAACATGTCCGGCGGCGTCATCGATCGCAACCTCGTCACCGGCTTCGACCAGGACACGGTCATCATTTCCGGCGGCACGATCGGCGGCAACATCAGCGTCAGCGGCGGCAACGACAGCGTGACGGTGACAGGCGGCTCTATCGGCGGCGATGTCCTGCTCTCGTTCGGAGAAGACGCATTCACCTGGAGCAATGGCGGCATCATCTACGGCACGATCGACCTCGGCGGCGACAATGACACCGCCACGCTGAGCAACCTCAACAACGGCAATCTCGGTGCCACGAAAGCGGTCAGCGGCGGGCTCGGCGCCGACACCATCACTCTTTCCAATGTCGACTTTGCCAATGTCTCCCGGTTGCAGAACTGGGAAAGCGTCAACGCGACCAACGATACCGAGCTCAAATTCGGCGGGACGCTGGCTCTCGGTGACAGCGGCACCGGCACGGGCACACTCAATGTCGATGCAACCAGCACGCTCTATGGCGGCGGCGGCAATGGCGGGGTCTCGGCCTTCACGGCAGGACAACTTGCCAATGTCGTCAATGCCGGGCGCATCGATCTCACCAATGGCGGCAACAGCCTGACCGACACCTTCACCATTGCCGGCAACTACACCGGCAATGATGGCCTGCTGCTGTTGCAGACCGCGCTCGGTGACGATTCCTCGGCGTCCGACAGGCTGGTCATTTCCGGCGGCACGGCAAGCGGCGGAACCAGCATCACCGTTGTCAATGTCGGCGGTGCCGGCGCGGCCACGACACAAGACGGCATCATGGTGGTGCAGGCCGTGAACGGGGGCGCCACCACCGCCGGGGCCTTCGCACTCAACGGACCAGTGGCGGCCGGTGCCTACGAATATTACCTCTTCAAAGGCGGCGTCAGCGCGGGCAGCAACGAGAACTGGTATCTGCGCTCGACGCTGATCACATCCAATCCGGCCCCGGGGCCGGATCCGCTGGAACCGACGCCGCCACCACCGCAGCCAATACCGCCGGAGCCGGAACCGCCGGCGCCGCCGCCGGTCACGCCGCCGCCACCGGTCCCGCCAGAGGCTACGCCGGGCAATCCCAATCCCGTCGATCCGGCGCCACCCGTGACCCCAACCGACCAGCAGCCGGTGGCTCCGCCACCACCGCCCGCGGTGGCACCGCCAGACCCACCACCACCGCCGCCAGACGTGCCGACGACAACACCGCCAACGGATGGGAATGCCACACCGCCATCCCCTGGCGCCACCCGGGTGACGGGCACCGCTGTGCCGCTCTATCGCGTCGAAGTGCCGACCTATGCGGTGCTGCCACCAGCCGGCTATTATCTGATGAGCGCCAATCTCGGCACCTTCCACGAGCGACGCGGCGAGCAGGCGCTGCTCGGTGGCGTCGGCATGGTGCCTGGAAGCTGGGGCCGCGTGTTCGGCCAGGACGCCGAGGTAGAATGGGGCGGTACCGTCGCGCCAACATTCGACGGCCATCTGTTCGGCTTCCAGTTGGGCACCGATCTGATCGGCTGGGAAGGACCGGCCGGACATGAAAACCGCGCGGGCCTGTTCATCGGCCACACCCGCATGGACGGCGACATCCGCGGCCAGGCGCTGGGCTGGAACAATCTCGGCGTCGGCGACCTCGACCTCAACGCCACGAGCCTTGGCGCCTACTGGACCCATATCGGCCCGGGCGGCTGGTATCTGGACGGCGTCGTCATGGGCACATGGCTCGATGGCAAGGCGACATCCAATCGTGATGTCGGCATCGACGTCGACGGTACCGGCGTCACGCTGTCGCTCGAGGGCGGCTATCCGATCCAGCTTTCATCGGAGTGGACACTGGAACCGCAGGCCCAGCTGATCTGGCAGCACCTGTCGCTCGACGGGCAGCGAGACCGGTTCTCAACTGTCTCCTTCGACAATGACGACAGCGTCAGCGGCCGCCTTGGCCTGCGCCTGCAAGGCGCGATGCCGATGGGCAGCGCGGTGCTGCAACCCTACCTGAAAGCCAATCTCTGGCACGACTTCGACGCCACCGACCGCGTGAACTTCGGTGGCGACCCGATCGATGTCGAGCGCGGCGGCACGTCACTCGAAGTCGGTGGCGGCGTGGTGGCCAGGCTTTCGCAAACGCTGAGCGTCTTTGCGACGGCGGATTACACGACCAATCTCGGCGGAGAAAAGCGCCGGGTCTGGGAGGGCAATCTGGGCATCAGCGTGAAATGGTAAGTGATGGCGGGGCTGACCGGCCCCGCCCTTCGTCTCAATTGCCGGACCGCATCGCCACAGTGGCGATGCCGGCACCAACCAGCAGCGTACCACCGGTGCGATTGAAAACGCGGATCGCCTTGGGATTGCGTACGACGTTGCGTGCCCGGGAGGCGACCAGCGCGTAACCGAAGGCGTTGGCGAAAGCCAACGTCAGGAAGGTTGCCTCGAAGATCGCCATCTGCGTCCAGAAATTGCCGTGCCGATCGATGAACTGCGGCAGGAAGGCAACGAAGAAGGTGATGCTCTTGGGGTTGAGAGCCGTGACCAGCCAGGCATGCGCCATCATCTTCGCCGCCGACACGGCATCATGGCGCGGCGTCGCCTCAAGCGTGCCGCCGGCACGAAACAGCTTGATGCCGAGATAGACGAGATAGGCGGCACCGATCACTTTGAGGACCGTGAAGACGGTGGCCGAAGCTGCCAGCAATGCGCCGATGCCAAGCATCGACAGCGTCATGGCGGTGAAATCGCCGAGCGCCACGCCAACCGCCATCGGTAGCGCCGTGCGCCAGCCCTGGCCCAATGCGTAGGAGACGACGAGCAGGATGGTGGGCCCTGGGATGATGAGAAGGATGGAAGATGCGGCAGCAAAAGCTGCCCAATTCTCGAAGGACATGGGTCTCTCCTGTTAAAGAACAGGATAAATCCCTGCCTTCAGGCGGATGTAAAGCGGTTTTTGCAATACACTCTGGCGCCGCAGACGGGCATAAGATCGCGTCGCTCGGTGCGCGCGACATACCGGCCGCGCCAGCGCACGCGATGGCCATGGTGGCCGATGAAAGCAATGCCATATCGGTCGTCGCGGTCCGCCATGTGAAGGCCCGTTCCCGTTTCAAAAAATCAGTGCTCAAGGATCGAGGGAAGGGATAAGTGCGACCCGTGCCGGCATTGTGACCGAAGCAAGGAGTTTTGGTGCGGGAGCGACCGGAAGTGAGGCGGCGCAGACGTAGCCAAATCGACATGGAGACCGCAAAAGCAGGTCGCGCAAGGGTTTCACGCTTTTTAAACCATGAATCGTGAAAATGCGACGCATCCGGCGGGCATGTGGGCCCGTCCGTTCGTATGGGGTAAAGTGTGCATGCGTAAGCCGCAAGACCTGACGCCTTCGTCCAGCGTCGACTTCCCGCAGTCCAATACCATCATTTCCCGCCGTGGCGTGTTGTCCGGCCTCGGCATCATGACCCTGCTTGGCGCCTCCGGCTGCTCGCAGACCCTCGACCTCCCCTCGCTCGGACCGGTCGGCCCATCGAACGGAATGCCTCCGCTCGACGACATGTCGACCGGCTCGATCCGCCCGATCCCGCCGATCAGCGTCGACAGGAACATTACCGACAACAGCGCAATGTATGCCTCGTTGACCGACAATGGCTTCGTTGTTCCCGCCATTCCCTTCCAGAAGGTCAAGGCGGAGTTTCGCCGCCAGATCGTCGTCGACCCCACCGGAGAAGCGCCCGGCACCATCGTTGTCAGGCTCAATGAACGCCATCTCTACTGGGTGCAGGAAGGCGGCGAAGCGATCCGTTATGGTGTCGGTATCGGCAAGGCCGGTTTCGAATGGAGTGGCCGCGCGGTGATCCAATACACCAAGGAATGGCCGACCTGGACGCCGCCCCGGGAAATGATCGCGCGCAAGCCGGAGCTGGTGAAATGGGCGGGCGGCCAGCCGGGCGGCCTCGACAACCCGCTCGGAGCGCGCGCGCATTACATCTACAAGGACGGCCAGGACACGGGCTATCGGGTGCATGGCTCGCCTGAATGGTGGACCATCGGCACACAGGCCTCGTCCGGCTGCGTGCGCATGATCAACCAGGACGTCATCGATCTTTACAACCGGGTCAAGGCTTCGCCGAACAAGGTGCCGATTGTCGTGGCTTAAGGCGGAAGGCATTAAGGCAGTAGGGGAGTGGGCAACAGCCCTCCGATCTTTCTGCCTTATTCCCATACTGCCCTATTTCCCCATCTTCCTAATCGATTGAATTCCCCGTTGCGTCGGGCCTGAATACAGGCGAAAGTTCCTCTTGAGACGCATCGGGAGGATCGAACAATGGCCGGAACTTTTGTCATCGCCCAGGGTGGCGGTCCCACCGCTGTGATCAACCAGACGGTGGTCGGCGCGGTCCTCGAAGTCCGCAAGAAACATCCCGGCGCACGTGTTCTCGGTGCACGCCACGGCGTGCGCGGTGTGCGTGACGGCGACTATGTCGACCTTACCGACATGCGCGAGGACCAGCTCAGGCTGATCGGCCGGACACCTTCGGCCGCCCTGGGCTCGACCCGTGACAAGCCGGATGCCGCTTATTGCGACCTGGTGCTGCAAGGCCTGCAGAAAGCCGGAGCCGACGCCTTCATCTATATAGGTGGCAACGACACGTCCGGCACGCAGCAGATCCTGACCGATGCGGCGGGTGGCAAGATCGCCTTCGTGCACGCACCGAAGACCATCGACAACGATCTTGTCGAGAACGACCATACGCCGGGCTTCATCTCGGCGGCGGAATTCGTCGCCGGAGCTTTCTTGTCGGTCGATCTCGATTTCCGTGCCCTGCCCGGCATCTATGTCGGAATCGTCATGGGTCGTCACGCCGGTTTCCTCACCGCTGCCTCCGCCGCCTGGCGGATGGACGCAGACAGCGGCCCGCATCTTGTCTACGTGCCGGAGCGGGCCTTTTCGGTGGACCGTTTCATCGAGGATGTGAAAGCGACGATGGCCAGGCACAAGCGCTGCATCGTCGCGGTCTCCGAAGGCGTGTCGACCGCGGACGGCCGCTCACTGGTCGAAACCATCGTCGGCTCCGACAAGGTCGAGCGGGACGCGCATGGCAACGTCAAGCTCTCGGGCAGCGACCTCAACCGCGCTTTCGAACAGGCGCTGGCCGAAAAGCTGCCCGGCAAGCGCGCCCGCGTCGACGCGCTCGGTTACATGCCACGCGGCTACATCGGCGCGATCAGCCCAGTCGACGCGCAGGAAGCCTTCGATGCCGGCGCTTTCGCTGTCGGCGTGGCCGCCGAGGGCGGCGGCTCGGTGGCGCTGCAATATGACGGCAGCAAAACCGTGTTCAGGAAAGTGCCGCTGAGCAGCGTTGCCGCCAAGACCAGGCATATGCCCGACGACTTCATGCTCGAGGACGCCAACCAACTTTCGGATGCCGGCCTTGCCTACCTGCACCGGCTGGTTCCAGCCAAGTACCAGGTCGGCAAGCCATTCGTATAAGGGTGCCGGCATGACGGGCTGGTTCGGCAGGAAGGCGGTCGATCCCGCGCTGACGCGGATCACCGAACCGTTCGTGCATCCTTATATGAGCGCCAATATCTGGCATCTCAAAGGGCGAGACGCCGACCTGCTGGTCGACACCGGCATGGGCATCTGCCCGCTGGCTCCGGAAATCGACACGCCAACAGGCAAGCCGCTGCTGGTGGTCGCAACCCACATCCATCTCGACCATGTCGGATCGCTGCACGAATTCGCCGAGCGCGCTGGACCGCGGCAGAGCGCAGCCGAATTCGCCTTGATGGGTGACGCCGCCACCTACGCCCAGGAATTCCGTGAACTGGAAGGCGCAGTGTCGCGCCTGCCCTACCCCGGCTGGAGCCGCGAAACCTATCGCATCGAACCGGCGCCGCTGACGCGGGTTCTCGGCGAGGGTGACATTGTCGACCTGGGTGATCGGCGCTTCAGTGTGTTGCACCTGCCTGGCCATTCGCCGGATTCGATCGCGCTTTTCGACGAGCGTGACGGGATCTTCTTCAGCGGCGACGCCATCTATGACGACACGTTGCTCGACGATTTGCCCGATTCCGATCCAGCCATCTATCGCCGCACCATGCTACGGCTGCTTGAACTGCCGATCAGCATGGGCCATGGCGGCCACGGCCCGAGCTTCGATCGCAACCGGATGCAGGAGATTGCCCGAGCTTACCTGGGCATCGGCTGAATTCCACCAAAACCCAGAGTGGAGCGCCGGGCAAACAGAAAAGGCGCCGCCCAGGGCGCCGCCTTTTCTTTACGCAAGCAGCAAGAGCAGCGTCGGTTTAACCGACCTGGTCGGGTTACCCGACCTGCTCATCCCAGCCGGAGATCGCCTTGACTTCCAGGAAGTCCTCGAGGCCCCACTTGCCGCCTTCGCGGCCGAGTCCCGAGGCCTTGTAGCCACCGAAGGGGCTGCCGTAGGGCCGATCGGCACCGTTGATCTGGACCATGCCGGCGCGGATTTGGCGTGCCACGCGCTGCGCTTTGACCTTGTCCTGCGTCTGGACATAACCCGACAGGCCGTAAGGCGTGTCATTGGCAATGGCGATCGCATCCTCTTCCGTGTCGAAGGGGATCATTGCCAGCACCGGCCCGAAGATCTCTTCGCGGGCAATGGTCATGTCGTTGTTGACGTCGGCAAAGACGGTCGGGCGCACATAGTAGCCGCGGTTGAAGCCTTCGGGACGGCCGAGACCGCCGGCGACGACACGCGCACCTTCCTTGATTCCCGCCTCAATCATGCTCTGCACCTTGTTGAACTGCACTTCGGAAGAGAGCGGACCGATATGGTCACCATCCTCGGCCGGATTGCCGACCTTGACGGTGGCCGCGTAGTCGGCGGCAAGGCCAACAGCACGGTCATAGACCGGCCGCTCGACCAGCATGCGGGTCGGTGCGTTGCAGGACTGGCCGGTGTTTTCGAAGCAATGCGCCAGGCCGCGCGCGATCGCATCCGGCAGATCGCTGTCGGCAAAGACGATGTTCGGCGACTTGCCACCGAGTTCCAGGGCAACACGCTTGATGCCGTCGGCGGAAGACTTGGCCACGGCAATGCCGGCGCGGGTCGATCCGGTGAAGGACATCATGTCGATGCCGGGATGACGCGACAGCGCCTCGCCGACGGTCGGGCCGTCGCCATTGACCATATTGAACACGCCGGCAGGGAAACCGGCCTCTTCCATCATCTCGGCAAAAACGATGGACGAGACCGGCGCGATCTCGGACGGCTTCAACACCACCGTGCAGCCGGCGGCAAGGGCCGGCACGACCTTCAATGTCACCTGGTTCATCGGCCAGTTCCATGGCGTGATCAGGCCGCAGACACCGATCGGCTCATAGACGATATGCTCTTCCTTGTTGCGCTCGCTGAGCGGCGTTTCGAAATGGAAGTCCTTCAGCGTGCGGATGAACGCCTTGATGTGCCCGGCACCGCAGGCTGCCTGGGCCTCCAGCGCCAGCTTGATCGGTGCCCCCATCTCGTCCGAAATGGCCTTGGCCATGTCGTTCATGCGCTTGTTGTAAGAGGCAAGCAGCCGCTCCAGCGCCGCAAGACGCTCCTCGCGGCTTGTCCGGCTCCAGCTTTCGAAAGCACGGCGGGCAGCATTGACTGCCTTATCGACATCGGCGGCAGAGCCCAGCGAAATGACGGCAAAGGGTTGCTCGTCAGCTGGATTGATGACTTCGAGTTCCTTGGCCACGACCGGCGCGACCCACTTGCCGTCAATGAAGAAATCCGTCTTACGCAGCATTCTGTTCTCCCTGTTCACGACTGCTTTAACAGCCGGCCCGGTTGGCACGGGCGGTGAAACCGACATGGTTTTTAGTGTTGCGGCAGTGTTCTAGCCTTGCCTTGAGGGGCGGCTCAAGCCTCAGCGAGGGGCCTGCGTGAGGCCAGCGGATGAAAACAAGAAGGCTTTCAAGCCTTCCCGGAGTGATTGTGGGGTGAAATCGGTTGACGATGCGTGCACGACGTCATGAACGCCGGCTTAGTATCCTTTTGCATATCAGCCAATGGTCATCGTTCGTACCTGATTGTAATCATTACAGTATTTCTCAGATTTAGAGCTCACGCTGGCGGTTTCAAGGACCGTTCCCGTGGTCCAGGCGGCACTTTTTCGTGATTGGAAACCTGGCCGTGGCTTTCCCAGATATGCCCTGTCCGAACGACGCGAATTCCTCCCAAGAACACGCCGCATGACGGACAGACATTGATATTCGGAGTACGAAAATGAAAAAGATTGCTCTTGCTACTGCTGCTCTCCTGGTCGCCGCTGGTTCGGCTTTCGCAGGCAGCGACAACTTTGATGCCTATGCCGGTTCCAACCCGCAGGCGCTTGGCTCGACCATCGACGGCGGCTACACCGCTTCGGTGAAGGGTGGCTCGCATGACATCAACGTCAACAACGTTGCAACGCCGGTCACCGATGGCGCTCCGCGTCTCGGCGGCAACAGCTGATCGCAGTTGACGCAATGGCCGGCCTCTGGTCGGCACAAAACAAAGCGGTGGGCTTGCCCGCCGCTTTTTTCGTTTGAACACTCCCACCGATTCCTGTCGGCTCTCGCAGTCAGCTTCACAGCTTCACAGCTTCACAGCTTCACAGCTTCACAGCTTCACAGCTTCACAGCTTCACAGCTTCACAGCTTCACGGCTTCACGGCTTCACGGCTTCACGGAAATGATGATTTCGACTCTTCTCGACGTCAACATTTTCAAGCCAAAAACCATCCTTTTGTTCATTAAATGGAGACAATCCGTTCAGAATGCACTGAACGATGGTTCAGTATGCATTTTGATACCAGTCGCCTGACGGCACCATAAGCCATTGAAAATAAACGTGTATACAAAGCCTTTGTGTCACCAAAATCAAACTTCAAGAGCCATTTTTGCATGGCTGCTAAACATTCTCGTGATTGGAACCTTTTGCGGGCCAATCCCATTTCTGTGCTGTCCGAACGACGAGATTGCCTCCCAAGACACCACGCCGCGTGACGGACGGAAAAAGAGATTTTGGAGTACGAAAATGAAAACCCTCGCTCTTGCTGCTGCTGCCCTGCTCGTTGCCGCCGGTTCGGCTTTCGCCAACGGTAGCGACCACTACGGCTCGAACTTCACCTATTCGAATGTCGACGGTTCTTACACCGCTTCGGTCAAGGCTGACGCTGCCAAGCATGACTTCGGCACGATCGCGAAGCCGGTCACCGACGGTGCCCCCCGCCTCGGCGGCAACAGCTAATCACAGCCAACACATCAACCATTCTCATTTGGAGATACGAAAATGAAAACCCTCGCTCTCACC